>CAMDTN010000003.1 GCA_945907755.1 Singulisphaera sp. GP187
TGGCGGTGCCGGGCATCGATGGACCGTGGCATGGCGCCATCTTCTTGGCGCAAGGCATGCAACTGTCGATGGAAGTGCGCTTCACGCTGAAGGACGGTGTGCTCAGTGGGGTGATCGACATCCCCGAGCAAGGTGCGAAGGCGCTAACTCTGGCAGCGGTGCGCTACGAACATCCGAGCGTGCATTTCGAATTGCCCGCTGGCATTGGCCGCGCGAAGTTCGACGGGCAACGCGATGGCGACAAGATTGAAGGCGACTTTGCGCAGGGCGCAGTGAAGTGCAAATTCACACTGCAACGCGGCCCACTGCAACCAGCAGCAGCCGCAGCGCCGCTGCCCGGCGTGCACACCGAAGTGCGCATTGCCACTGATGGCTATGAACTGGCCGGCACGCTGTCGCTGCCAGAAGGCAAGGGCCCATTCCCTGCTTTGATCATGGTGACGGGATCTGGCGCACAGACGCGTGACGAGAATGTCGCTGGGTTCGCACTGTTCCGTCATCTCGCGGAGCATTTGATCGCGCAAGGCATCGCGGTGCTGCGCTACGACGACCGCGGCGTGGGCGCATCCACGGGCAATTTTTCGAACGGCAGCACCATCAACAACGCGCAGGACGCCGAAGCGTGCTTCCTGTTCTTGTGCAAGCAACCAGGCATCGACCCTGCGCGCTGCGGCATTCTCGGGCACAGCGAAGGCGGCATGGTGGCGCCGCTGGTGGCGACGCGCGTCGATGCAGTGGCCTTCATGGTGCTGTTGGCGCCTAGTTGCGTGAAAGGCGACGCGCTGCTGCACCGCCAAGGCGAATTGTTGCTCCGCGCAGCGGGTGGCACAGAAGCCGCCGTCGCGGCCAAACACAAACTGCAAGACGCGATCTTTCATTGGATGCGCACAGGCGAAGGGGACGACGAACTGAAGACGCTGTTGGACGAGGAAGCGGTCGCCACCTATGCGCAGATGCCTGCAGACTCACGCGGCGATGAAGCGGAATTCAAGGCGAACTACCAGCGCCAAGCCAAGGCCACATTCGACAATCTGTGGATGCGCTTCTTCATCAACTACGACCCGGCCGATGTGCTGCGCGCTGTGCGCTGCCCAACTCTTGCGCTGTTCGGCGCGCGCGACTTGCAAGTGCCGCCGTCGCAAAGCAAGCCTGCCATCGAGGCCGCATTCGCTGACAGGCCAGCGCTGTTGCAGGCCGTAACCATGCCGCAGGCGAATCACCTGTTCCAAAAGGCCTTCACCGGTGGGGTGCAGGAATACTCGATGCTGGCCAAGACCAGCGTCGCGGGCCTGCGCGAAAAAATTAGTGCCTTTGTGTTGGCGCTGCCAGCGAAGCGCTGAGCACTTCTTGCGTTCACGCAAGCCACGATGCTCGAAAGACCCACGAGCACCGCGCGTAGGATTCAGCGATGCCTTGGAGCCCTGCTGTTGCGTCCTCGTCTTGCGCACTTGATCCAAGACAATCCCCGCCCACGCGCTGGATGTGGGGTGTGGTGCAAGCGTTGGTGTGGCTTGTTGGGCTCACCATGTTGCTGTTGTTGGCCTTCGCGCCGCGCATCGGACTTCATGCAGTGTGGGATGTGCTGATTCCTGTGGCACCTGCATTGCTGGCCATCGCACCGGGGTTGTGGCGTAACATCTGCCCGCTCGGCACCACGGCGCAATTGCCACGGCGCATGCGCATCTCTTTCGAGCTGCGCCCATCGGCACGCTTGCAAACGTGCTTCATGGTCGGAGGCATCGCCGCGCTGCTGCTGATCGTGCCGCTGCGTCATGTCTCCTTCAACAACGACGCACAAACCACACTCACAGCCCTCATCGTGTTGGGCGCACTCGCCTTTGTCGCCGGCATCGTCACGCTGGGCAAGAGTGGTTGGTGCACTGGACTGTGCCCGGTGCATCCCGTCGAAAAACTCTATGGCCAAGAGCCTGCGCTGAGCATCACGAACGCGCACTGCTCGCAGTGCCTCGGCTGCGTCGCGCGCTGCCCAGATTCCAGCGCGGCAAACGACTTGTTAGCGCCGCACGCATCGCCATTGCGCCGCGCCGCTGGTTGGTTGCTGGTAGGCGGGTTCCCCGGCTACATCTGGGGTTGGTTCCATGTGCAAGATGCGCAGCCTGGCGATGGTTGGGCATCTATTGCCGCAGCGTGCGCCGCGCCCTTCGGTGCCATGGCCGTGTCGGTGGCAATACACGCGCTGCTCGCGAAGCTCATCCCTCAACAGCGCCACGCGTTGCTGCACCGCAGCTTCGCCGCGCTATCAATCAGCATGTACTACTGGTATCGCTTGCCCGCTTTGGTTGGCTTCGGCCTGTTTCCAGGCGACGGCATGCTGGTGGATTTGCGCGGCAGCCTGAGCCCCGCTGCATTACTGCCAGTTCAAATCGCGGTCGCGTTGTTTTGGGGCTGGTGGTTTGTGCTGCGCGCGAAAAACCGCAGCGCGATCACACGCTGAAAGGGTCTGCGGCGGCCAGAAGATCCAGCGCGCGCTCGGGGCCGATTGCGCCAGCCGCGATGCGGCGCGAGCGCACCGTGCTGCCGTGCGCTTCGATTTGCCACACAAGCTCGCTGAAGGCTCCGTCCTCTTCGCACACCAACAACAACTGAGGCAGCGGCCAGCACAGTGTGAGCTCGTAGTGCTCCATGCCGCCGTCCGCACCCGCACGCCGCAGCGGCACGAACAAACCCGAGCCATCAAGGTCCAGCAGCAACAACGGCCCCTGCTGCACGGTGCCCTTCGCTGCACGCGCTTGAGGGGGCGCGCGCTTGGTGCCGGACGCGGCTTCCCAGCGCACACTCACGCGCACGAATTCGACTTCGCTGTTCACAGGGGTCAGCCCCACGCAACTGCGCCACCCGGCCACCAGTACAGAATGAGCATGTGGCCGTTTTCTACTCGCGGCGCATGGCGCGAGCCCACAGGCAGCACCATCCAAGTTGCGTTGCGGCCTTCGAAAGTCACTTGTGCGTTGTCGGGGAAGCACAAACACGCTTCACCTTTGATGTGCGTGTGGAACGGCCCGCTGGTGGAAGTCATCGACACCGCGTCGATGGAGCAGCGGCCCGCGTCTTGTTCTGGCTTAGCCACGCGCGAGTATTTCAGCGCGCCTTCGCCCTTGTTGCAGATGCTGCCATCTGCCAGCGCAGCGTTGGCGGCGGCGCGAATCGCGGCGACCGCTGCACCTTCCGCTGGAAACTGCGCATTCAATGCGGCTTCCGCCGCAGCAGGCTGCGACAGATCCAACGCAGCCACGAATTGTGAGATCGGCGCGAGCAATTCGGTGAGTGCGGACATAGTTGCTCCTCAGACTTCGAAGTTGGCGGGCATGTCCGGCGGCGGCACAGCCCCCGGCGGATGGCCGCAAGCCAACAAGCGTTCGTAGGTGTAGATGCCCGTGGAGTGCCCGTCGCTGAATTTCAACGACAGCGCATAGGTGCCCACTTCATCCAAGCTGTTCAAGCGAATGCCATCGAAGGCGGCGCGCGGCGCGTGCGGTGCGCCGGGCTCGGGGTTGCAGGGCGCGCAGGGGCAGTTGGCGCGCAAATCATCCAGCGCATACCAAAGCGTGCGGCCATCAGACCAACGCAAAACCAAAGTGTGCTCGCCTTCGAGCTCGGCACTCGTGGGAATTGGCGTGCTCATGGCTGCCTCAGAAGGGCGCGTAGTAAGGGTTGGTGCCAGCGGCGTGATCGGTGGTGTCCAAGATGTCCACCACTTCAGGCACTTTGGCGCGCACGGCTTGTTCCACGCCATGCTTCAGCGTCGCAGTGGACGAAGCGCAGCCGTGGCAGCCGCCACCCATGCGCACATACACGATGCCGTTTTGCACATCCAAAATGGTGATGGTGCCGCCGTGCATCGCCACTGCCGGGTTGATCTCTTCTTCGAGGATGCGCTGCACGCGCTCGCGGATGGACTGATCCAATTGGCCGCCGCCCATGGCCGCAGCGGCCACTGCAATATCGCCGCTTTGGATCTGGGCGCGGATCGCGGCACCCACGGCTTTGGCCAAGGTGATCCACTCCACCTCGCCGGTGCGTGTGACCGTCACTTGGGTGCCCCGGATGAGCAAGCTCTGCACGCCCTGGAGCGCGAAGAGCTTCTCGGCGAGGGGTGAACCCGTCGCCGCACTCTGGTCGCCAAAAAAGACCGTGCCTTCAACCACAGGTCGGTCCACCTCGAAATCGCATTTCAGCGGGTTCGGTTGGGGGCGAGCAATGATCCGGATGTCGTTAGTTCCCTGCATTTTTCTTTGTTTTCTGCGGGTTTTCTGAGGCAGTGCCGTCAGGCGCGGGTTGGGCTTCCATGATACCGAGCACTGAGTGAACCCGCGACCTCAGTAGTTCTTCTATGCGGAGCCCGGGGGAAATCTTCGAGTTTTCTTGTCACATCTGCCCCGCTCAGGGGAACAGATCAGTAGCGGACATAGGTTCAGGCGGTACGGCTTGCAAGCAGGTCACACCGCCGAGGGGCCACTCTTTAGAGTCGTCCTTGGGCTATTTGGGAAAATTCTGACATTTCTTGTCACACCCGAGCCTATTTCGCCATCTACATATGAGCGAACCATGAGTTCACGCCGCGCCGTTGGCCACGCCAAGGGCTACGCGAAGGAGTCCCCTCGGGGTCTCGATGGTCCGGAACCCCGTGGCTGGTCGGTTGATCAGGCGACCGCTCCGGGGGAACAGATTACAGGCGTGGTGGTGCGGTTCGCCGCACCGAAGATGCGAGGGTGTGGGACGAATCCGGCAGGGTTCGGACCAATCTTGAGGCCCACGGCGCTCTGCGCTGTGGGCCGCTTTTTCTTTGCCCTTTGATGCGCGAATCACTCGCCGCGCGGCGCGCGCAGGTAATCGAGCACGGCTGCTCGGGCTTCGAGATTCAGTCCCGCGCGGGGGCCGTAGCGCTCGACATAGGTGGACCACTCTGCGGCGGGGTAGTCCCGCGGGTCGAAGGGGTCGTGGCACGCGCTGCACCGGCGCTCATAAAGGCGCGCGCCATCCAATGTGCCGTCGCGTTTTCTGTAGTCGTCCAGAGTGGCGCACGCGGCGCATGCGAGCGCAGCCAAGAGTAATGCGAAGATTCCCAAGCGTTTCATCGTGTCATCCTCAGAAGTAGGTGGCCAGTGAAGCCACAATGCGATCGTTGTCCACAGTGGGAATGCCGGAAGGCTCAACCAACCACTGATACTCCAGCTTCACCACGGTTTGTTGCGTGGGGCGAAAGTTCAATCCGAAGGTGATGCGGCGCCGGTCATCGCGATAAGCATCGCCACGCGAAGCGAAGTCCACTGCAGTGCCGGCGGTGTCGCTGTCCACGCTGTCGTAGCGCGTCACGAGAGTGAAGCTGCTCTTCTGCCCAAACAATCCGTCGCCGCGCCAACTCTCCGGGAAGAAGCGATAGCGTGCTTCGAGGTACCAGCCGTCCATGCCACCTGGCACGGGCGGCGTGGCGCCGATTTCGCCGGGCCCGCGCTCTAAGTTCAGTTTGGCGTACTCGCCCAGGACTTCGAATGGGCCTTTGCGCAAGCGCCAATCGAGACCCAGCATGGTGGCCATCTTCTGGTTTTCGTCGTCGTACTTGCCCAGCATGGCACTAGCGCCAAAGCTGAGATTGTCGAGGAAGCCAACATCCAAGCTCACGCCGATGCGCCCAGCCACGGTCTTGTTGTCGTTGTTGTCTCTGCGGAACGAAGCGCGCGCGTTGCGTATGCCATCCACCGCGTTGATGCGCTCGGTGAAGCCGTTCACCAACACGATGTCGTAATCGATAGTGGCGAAATCTGGGTGGAACGCGCCATAGATGCCGATGCCGGCGTCGTTCCAAGTGGTGGGCACGATGCGCCGGTTCACCAGCGGCCGGTCGGTCAAGTCTTGCAGCGGCGCGTCGTGTTCATAGTTGAAGCGGTTGAACGGAATCAGCAATGAGCCAACTTTGAAGTTGAATGCGTCGTTGAAGGCGATGTGAGTTTCTGCGTACTCGATCAGGATCTGATTACTGCTGAGGTAGTTGCCGGTGCCGCTGACAAAGCCGCCGCCTTCGAATTCAATCTCGCTGCGGAAGCTGACCGGGCCTGCGAGGTCGGCATCGAATTGCAGCACCAAGCGGTGCTGGTCAAAGGTGTCGTTCTGCGCACCGGCATGATCAATGCGGAATTCCGTATCGAAGTACCCGCCGAGAGTCAGTTTGCGCTTGTCGCTTTGCGACCAGCCGCCGATGCGCGCCACGCCTGTGCGGATTTCCTGCTCCAGCAGCGCGCCTTGTTCATTCGTGAGCAGCTGCTCGAGTTCTCTCACCCGCGCGCTGGCCCCTGCACCAGTAGCCCGTGCCGCCTCAACTTCGCTGCGCAGTGCATGCACCGATGCGCGCAGTTCGCGGATTTCCTGCTGCACTCCAAGGTCGGGCATTAATGCAGGTGTGGTGATGGGCGGCGGCATTGATGGTGCCGTTGGAGCTTGCGGATCTTGGGCCGCGAGCTGAAGGGCGGGCGCGAACAGCGCCCCAAGAAGGAGGGTCGCGAAGAGAGGGAGTGCGCCGCGAGGGGCTCGTGAGTTAGTGAGCATGGCCTGACTATATGATCGTGAGAATCACTCGCAAGACTGAATCTCAAGATTGTCAAAATGCTTAAAACAGGCCGATTCAGCACGGGCGCCGGTCAGGCGGCGAGGTTGCGGAGCTGGCGGCTGTGGAAGCGGGCGAGGAATCCCACCACCAGCAGGGCGCCAATGAAGGCGCAGAGCATGTCGGCTTGGGCGTCCCATGGGTCGCCTTGGGTGCCCAAAAAGGCTTCTGCTGACTGGCCGAGAGACACCGCTGCGTACCACTCGATCAATTCATAGAGCGCAGACACGCCCAGCGCCATGGCGACACAAAGCGTGGCCAACCAGCCGCCGGGGCGCAGCGGCGACGTGCGCAGCAACAATTCGCGCACCACCAACGCTGGCGTAATTCCTTGGAAACAGTGGCCCAAGCGATCGAAAGGGTTGCGATCCAAGTGCAGCACATCGCGCAGCCACCAACCCACTGGAACTTCGGCGTAGGTGTAGTGCCCGCCCACCGCGAGGATCCACGCATGCAGCGCTAACACACACACCACAATTGGTGTGAATTGGAAGCGCTTCCATGTCAGCGCCAGAAGCGCGAGCCCGATCCAAGTGGGCGCAGTTTCCATCCACCAAGTGGCGGGGTCTGCGCATGCGAGGCCCGACAGCGCGGTCACTACTGCAACGGTCCACCAGAGCGAGCGTGGCCAGTGCGAAGCAGTGCCGGCTGTCATAAACGGCGCGGGCTTCAGGGCCCCGCTACAGGAAATTCCGGATTCGCGGGCGTCTGTGGTGGCGTCGCTGGCGCAACAGACTCAGTCCTTTGCGGCGCTGGCGTTTCGTCGCGTGGAGGCTGATCCTTGCCGCGCGCATGCAATCCTGCTTGAGCCAATGCCAGCCCTAAATTGCCAAGACCATGTGATTGCGTGACCTTCGGCGTGGTGTCCCCTGGGTTGTTGTCGTCGCGCCGGGGAGGGCGATCGCCGAAATCCCGCGGCCCGCGGTCGCCTTCAGGACGCGGAGGCCTGTCACCGAAGGGGCGCCCGCCACCTTCGCGGGGGCCGCGCGGCCCACCGCCGTCGCGCCCGCCTTGGAAGCCACCTTCCCGTGGGCGTCGCGGCCCACGGTTGTCACGGAATCTGGAATCGCCATTGCCACGGTTGTCACCTTGACGTGGGGCTCCGCTTCCGGCACCGGTAGCTGCGCCACCTTCGCCGCCCGCCGGCGCTGAGCCTTGTGGCGCGGCATCCCCGCGCGGAGCGCCGCCTTGGTTGCCTTCGTGCCCGCCACCGCGCGGGTCGCCTTGGCCGTCGCGTCGATCTCCACCACGCGGCGGACCGCGACGGTCATCGCGTCGATCACCGCGCCGCGGGCCTCGGTTAGGGCGTCCTTCAAAGCCATCGCGTGCGCGCACGGCGCGCAGGTCGATGCTCTGCTGCACCGCGAGTTCGAAGGGCATCAGCTCTGGCAGTTTGGCGAAAGCACCGCTGTGCAGCAGCGCGCCCACCATTTCCACCGCGCGTGCCACTTCGTGATCTTCATCTTTCAACTGACCAGCGCGCACCGTGGTGGGGCTGGTGTTCACATAGCGATTGCGTGCCATGGCGATCAGCGGCCACACAATGTCTAGCGGGGGCAACTGCTCCGCCACCGAAGGCGTGCTCAGCACGAAGCCAGCGACATCGCGCGGGCGCACTTGCTGCGCACCGCCACTGCCTGGCACATCCATCCACGCTTCAGCAGCGCGACGGCCATAGGCTTCCAAGCACGCCGACATCAGCGTGTCGCGCAAGTGCAGCGCCGCCAACGGCAAATTGCCTTGATACAGCGCTTGCGCCGCCAACACGAATTGCTTCGAACTGGGCGCGGTGTCCGCCACGAACGGGCGCAGCGCTTGGCGCAGCACCGGATCGAACAGGCGGAAGGGGTGCGTCGATGGCAAACGGCGCAAGCCGCGGCGTTTTTCTTCCACCAAACGCGCACCTTCGACCACTTCGGACAGCGCGCCAAAGCGTTGACCGCGTTGGAAGCGCACATAGGGGCCCGCGAGGCGATTCAGCCAGCGGTCGTGCACGAAGACGTTGTGCAAGGCCTGCGGCGCGCGGCCATCCACCAAGGCTTCGAACAAGCCCATCCAGTGCATCATTTCGTCAGCACCGTCCAAGGTGTTCACGGGCACGATGCCTTTTTCGTCGGCGTGTTCTGGGGCGGCCATGAACACACTGCCAGCGCGAACTTCCGGGCGGAAGCGGCGCAGGAATTGGATGGCCAAGAATGCAGCCACGGGCAGCGAGCGCGGCCCGAATGAAACATCCATGTGCACTTCGTCGCCGTCGGCAGGCATTTCGGACAGAGTGCGCAGCGCGTGCATGGTGGCGCGCGGGCTGGTCGGGTCTGAGATGAGCACGCAGCGCACATCTTCCAAGCGCAGAGCAGCGGCGAGACGCTGCGACAGCGCTCTCAGCGCGCCGGCATCAGGGCGGCCCGTGCGCGCTTGCGCCTGCAACCTGTCGCTGAGCGAGCGCGTGTCGGGCACATGCACCTTGCGGGGCAGTACCACCGGCGCAGCGGTAGGCTCAACCTCACTCGCTGGTGCGGCCGCAACTTCAACCGCCGCAGCAGCACCATCGGCCGGTACGGCGTCGTTGGCGCAGGCCGTGGGCGTAGCAGCGGCGCTGCATTCCGTTGCGGGCGCGGCGTCGGCGCAGGTGGCGTCCTCCGCGTCAGCGCCAGAGTCTTCGCATTCTGCGCCGTCCGCAGAGCAGGCTTCCGCGGGCTCGTCAGCGGGTGCGGCCTGTTCTGGTTCGTTCACGGCCTCCTGGGTTGCGCTTTCATCCACCTCACTCACCGGTGCGGCGGCCGATTCCGCCGGCAGCAGGTCTGTCAGCCGGTCGAAAAACGCTGCGGTAGTTCCGACGAAGCACAGCTTCGATGCGCGCAGCGCTCTTGCGAGCTCGAGGCCAAGGTGTTGGGTTTCGACAATGCGTTCACCGCCTGGAAGGCGGTAACGGGCAGTGAGGTGGCCACGCTGAGAATCGTCGTGTCCGGCACTGCCGAGGGTGGTGATGAGTAGGGTTGTCATGGTTGTTTTGTCCGGAGTTGCTCCGGGATTCGGCATGGTAGGTGGGGACTGGGGGGATGCCCAAGGGCATCATGCCACGCGGGCAGGACGTGCGCGCAACAGAATCCAGGCGCCCATCGCGATCATCGCGATGCACAGCGCTTGCCCCATGGACAAGGGTCCGAGCACCGTGCCCAAGTGCTGGTCGGGTTCGCGCACGAACTCGATCATGAAGCGCCCAGCCCCATAAATCAGCATGAAAAGGCCGCTTAACGCGCCTGGCCATTCGGCGAGGCGGCTTTTGCGCGCGTTCCACATGACCACGAACAAGAACAAGCCCTCGTAGGCCGCTTCATAAAGCTGCGACGGGTGCCGTGGCACGCCCCCAGCCTCGGCGGCGGGAAAAACCATTCCCCAAGAGACATCCGTGGGTCGGCCCCACAATTCTCCGTTGATGAAGTTGGCCACGCGCACGCAGAAGATGCCGGGCCCCACCGCGAGGGCGGCGCCATCGAAGAGCTGTGCCATGCGCACTTTGCGGGTGCGTGCGAACAACGCGAGCGCTGCGACGACACCCAGCAGCCCGCCGTGGAACGACAATCCGCCGCGCCACACTTGCAGAATCTCCATCGGATGCGCCAAGTAGTGCGCAGACTTGTAGAACGCGATGTAGCCCAGCCTGCCGCCGATGATGGTGCCGATCATCGCGAAAAAGATGAAGTCGCCGACATCGCGCTCGCTGATGGGCAGCAGTTTTTCTTTGGCGAGGCGCTTGAGCAGCCACTGGGCTAGAAGGAAAGCCGCAACATAGGAGAGTCCGTACCAGCGGATTTCCAGCCCGAAGACGCTGAACGCCACGGGATCTATGTCGGGAAACGCGATTTGTGCCAATTGCAGAGGCATGGGGCTTTCAGAGTTCCTTACAGATTGCGACGGCACGGTCTACAGAACGCTCAGGGTTGGAGCGAACAGCGAAGCGAGTTCCATTCCGGGTCTCCGCTCGCTTCATGGACGCGAGGCACGAATGCCAGGCCATGTGGTCAGGCCGTGCCTCATTTTGTTTCACGCCGTGTGGCCCTTGTTTGCGCCGGTGGCGCGGTGCAGTTCGTCGTCGCTCAGCAGATGATCGGCGGCCTTTGCTGCGGCAAAAACACGCTCTACCAAGGCTTCGCTGTTGGCGTCGTAGCCGTGCTGCTCCAGCCACCACACCACATTCGACTTACCACTCATGGGCCCCACCGATACACGCTGCTGCTCGCCGAAATCTGCGGCGGGCACGCCCGAATACACGCGATCGGCCAACCATGGGTCGCCTTTGCGCAGGGCTTTGATCACCGCTGCTGCGTGGACGCCGGTGCCGGTGACGAAGGCGTCGTTGCCAAAGATGGGGTAGTTGTGCGGGATGGGCACGCGCAGATGCTTCGCGCAGGTGCGCACGTAGTCGCCGAGGCGCGCGAGGTCGCGATCGATCCACCCGAGCAGTTTGAAATTGGCGAGCAACAAATCCATGGGCGCGTTGCCGGCGCGCTCGCCCACGCCCAGCGCGGCGCCGTGCACTTCGGTGACACCGGATTCCACAGCGGCCATGCAGTTGGCGAGGTCGAGGTTGCGGTCGCGGTGCCCGTGCCAGTCCAAGCCCACCGGCCGCCCTTTGCGTTCCACAATTCGCTTCACGAACGACACCAAATTGCGCACTCCGTCTGGCGTGGCATGGCCGCAGGTGTCGCAGATGCAAATGCGCTCGGCGCCCAAATCAATCGCCAAACCGTACAGCGCTTCGATGTGGTCGGGGTGCGCGCGCGTGGTGTCTTCGGTGACGAACATCACAGGAATGCCGTGGTCGCGCGCATAGCTCAGGCTTTTCTCGACGTGCCCGAGCAGCGTGTCGATGGTCCAGTTCTCGGTGTACTGGCGGATAGGCGAGCTACCGATGAAGCAGCACGCCAACACCGACAGCCCCGTGGCATCCATCATGGCGCGCACGGGTTCGATGTCGCCGATGACTGTGCGGCAGGCAACATTGGGCCGAATCGGCAGCTTGTTGCGCGCGATGTGCTGTGTCAGTGCCATGATGGCGCGGCGGTGTTCTTCGCCCGCGCCGGGCAGGCCCAGATTGGCGGTTTCGATTCCGATGCCCGCCATGCAGTCGAGGATCTCACACTTGGCCGCAACGGATGGATCGAACACCGAAGGCGACTGTAGGCCGTCCCGCAGGGTTTCGTCATCAAAGGTGATGGGGCTTGCGGGCTTGAAACCACCGGCCAGCGTGTTCCAGTCGTAAATAAGTTCGTGCTTGTTCGCGCTCATGGGAATCTGCCGCCACGGGGCGGCTGGCGATTGTAGGCCTGCTTGTGCCTTGCGCCAAGAAAGCAGCAGCGCGCCGGAGCTTGCCTCGGAGCGCAGAGCGCTGCACCATGGCGCCGAGGACTCTCCGATGCCCCGCAAGGTCGACAGCAAATTCGTTTGGATGGACGGCAAGATTGTCAGCGCCGACGAGGCCAAGATCTCGTTCTTCGCTCATGCGGTGCACTACGGCACGGGCGTTTTCGAAGGCATCCGCTGCTACGACGGCGCGTTGGGCCCGGCGGTGTTCCGTTTGCCCGAACATTTGCTGCGCCTGCGTCGTTCGGCCCGTGGCTACTTCATGGAATATCCTTGGACCGACGCGGAACTCACGAGCGCCATCCAAGAGCTCATTCGCAAGCACGAATTCCGCGAGTGCTACATCCGCCCGCTGGTGCAAACCGGCGAAGGCCGCATGGGTGTGCGCCCGCGTGAGTGCGAGATCAACGCGTTCATCGCGGTGTGGTCGTGGGGCGCGTACCTCGGCCCCGAGGCTCTGGAAAAAGGTATCCACGCGGCCATCGTGGAGCAGCGTAAATATCTGCCCAGCGCTTTAGACCCGACCATCAAGGCGTGCGGGCACTATTTGAATTCGGTGTTGGCCACGAAGGAAGCAGCGGCGCGCGGCTACGACGAAGCCATCTTGTTGAACGGCCACGACCGCGTGGCCGAAGGCGCTGGCGAGAATGTTTTCATCGTGCAAGGCGGCACGCTGATCACCAACGGACCTGAAGAATCGCTGTTGCCGGGGATCACGCGCGACTCCGTGCTCAGCATCGCGAAGCACTTGGGCATTCCAGTGAAGGTCGTGCCGATCACAGTGGAAGAGCTGTTGGGGGCCGACGAAGTGTTCATGACAGGCACTGCCGCGGAAGTTACTCCGGTTGGGCAAATCAACGGACGCACCATTGGGCGCGGCGGGCGCGGGCCACTGACCCAAACCCTGCAGAGCAACTACCTCGAAGCCGTGCGCGGTCGCTTGGCCCCGTTCGCGCACTGGCTGACGCCGGTCAACTGAGCACCGGCACCTTTGAAGTCGTGCGCGGCTAGTTGACTCACTTCGCGCCCGAGATCAGCGGATGTAGGGCATCGCCTTGAGTTCACCGGCTTCGAGCAGTTCGCCCGCGCTGGCCAGTTCGTAGTAGCGCTCGATGGTGGGGTTCAGGCGCTCTTGGCACACCTCCACCTCGTCCGCATCCATGGCGTCATCAAAGTCGGTGTCACCGGGGCCAGGAGCAACCAGCGCGCGCTTGTAGGCATCAATGGCTTCGAGGAAATTGCGTTCCAAGTGATGCGCCCAACCGCGGTGCAAATGGAACTGCTTCAGCGGTTCAGCGTCGCCCCAATAACGAATGCGATTGCCTGCCGCGCGCCATGCTTCCGCTGCCTCTTTGAAACGGCATGCCCCGAACAACGCGTAGCCCAACAAGTACAAATCGTTCTGCTCGAAGCGCTCGGGTTCTAAACCAACGCACTCCAATTCGGCGCAGGCGTCCAGTTCGGCCACCGCCTGCATCCACTTATGCGCTTGGATCAACGCTTTGGCGTGGCCCAGATGATGCGGGCTCCACTCTTTGTTCAGCGTGCAGGCTTTGTGCCATGCCGCCAGAGCCCGCGCGCCGTCGCTGACCACGGTCGAGAAATACTCTGCCACTGCAGCCCAGACATAGTCTTCATGCTCTGAAGGGAACTGCGAGCGGTACTCCGCGAACTTAGCGAGGAGCTTCTCGTCCTTGATGGCCATGGGTGTTTTGTACCGCTAAGGCCGAGTCCGCGCCATGCCTGCGTTGTTACAGGCGCCGGTAGAAGTCGCTGCTGTCTTTCAGTTGCGCGAGGTAGGCGTGGAAACGCTGGCGTTCGCGGGGATCGGCGGGGCCTGCGTCCGGTGCCGGCAGCAACGCTTCGCGCGCAGTTTTCCCAAGACGCACGGCAGCCAAGGGATCCATCGGGTCTGCGTCTACCTCCACATCCACCAGCAACGAAGAGCGCAGCACCCCCGCGGGCTCCAGCAACGCGCGATGGGTCACGGCTTCACGCGTGTCAGCGCTGGCTAAGCGCACGATGTCGCCAATTCCGAAGGGAGGCAGCGCCGTGAACAATTCATGAGTGGCCAGTGATGCGAGGACGAGTTCTTCGAGCCCCAGCGCCGTCAAGTTGTGCTCTGCGCGGAAAGCCAGCCACGGCAGCCGCGCCGGCGGTGTGCGTGCTTCGCGGGCCAGCAAGCGCGCTCGCGTGCGCTCGATCAGTTGTTGCAGCAGCACCGGTTCCGCTTCGGGCTCTGGGTGTATGTCGCGCCAGCACGACCACGGAAAGACGACAGCCGCGCGCACTTCGTGCAGCAGCACCCAATCGCGCAGGGCCACCATATATTCGGATGCATCGCGGAAGGGCTTGGTGTTGGCGCGTGCCGCGCGCCCAGTGCAACTATGACGCAGTTGTGCGAACAAGCGCTCGTGCACTCGGAAGCGCCCGTCCAGCCCGTCGCCGCGCGCGCTGATCAGCGAACCACGCAGCAGCGGCGAGCCATGCTGCAATGTGGCCTCCAGAGTGAGCAGTTCAGCGCTGCTGGCGCCCAGCAACTGCAAGAGTTCGCGGCCGCTGAGGGTTGGGTCTGAGGCGGCGATGCGGCGTTCCAGCAATACAGCCAGAATCATCAGTGCATGAATGGACAGCGTTCGACGCGTTGCCAGCTTGGCCAATGGCGACGGCAGTTGACGCATGGCGGCGCGTGTCAGCCTCGCGCGCAGTTGCCGCAGCAATGCAGCGCGGCGCAGGCGCTTGCGGCGCGCACCGGAGTCCTCGAGATGCAGTTCCGCCAAGTCCTGAGTCAGGTCCAGCAGGCGCCGCAGCGAGTTCCATTTTGTGTCGGTCAACATGTTCAAGAACCCAGAGGCATCCGCACGGGCCAAGCCCGCTCGAGTGCCGAAGTAACTGTCCTCTCATACGGCACGGACAACCTCACCCCGAAGAAGTTCTGCCAGCAGAAAGAGCCAACCGGTGCAAAGGCCAGTGGCATGGGCACTTGGGCCTGCCGACTTTTCTTAAAATGCAGCACAAGTCTGCTTTTCTTGGCTATCCTGCACACCTCTGTGGGGGTGATCCGTGCCGGAAAGCAACAAAAAAATAAGCTTGAAAATGCGCCTGCTGCGCTGGTTCATGGTGCTCCTTGCGCTAGTGATACTGGCCGTTGTGTTGGGAGTGGTGCTGGCGGAAAGCCTGCTGACCAGCACCCTCAGCAGCGCGCTGGGCACGCCCGTGGAACTGCAAGAGTTTTCGCTTGCGTGGAGCAGCCCCATCACGTTGAAGCGCGTCACGCTCGCAGACCCTTCCGGGACTGGCGCGATGATCGAACTGAACGAGCTGAGTATTGGAGGTGGGCTGGAGCGCCTAGCGTTCTCGTCCGACGCGTTGACGCTGAATATTGCGGCATGCCATGTGCATCTGCGCAAGATGGAAGGTGGGGGCAGCAACATTGAAACGCTGCTGGGCGGTGTCGCATCGCAGCAGGAATCAAGTGCGTCGGCGGGTTTGCCGCGCCGCATCGAAGTGACGGTGGCCGAAGGGCGGCTGAGCGTTGGCGAAACTTTGGTGTGCACTTTTGAAGTGGCTGCCAGTGCTGAAGGCGCGCCGGTGCGCGGGCGTGCGCGTTTGAAGTGCAACATCGCGGGCAGTGGTTCGCTCACTGCGGGCGTGTTGTTGAAGAGCGCAACCGATGCGGAACCAGCCTGCGACATTGAAGTGCGCGGCGAAGGTGTGGACTTGCAGGCGCTAGCGCCGTTGGTGCGCCTGTGGGCCGATGTCATGCCTGCGGGCAAGGTGCAACGGCTTGCCTGCACTGTGTCGTTGGTTGGAGCACAGCCGCAGCAGTTCCGCATCGATGCAGAACTGGCGGATTTCGCGATGGGCACGCAAACAGTGCAAGCGCGTCCGTTGCCGTGGCTGAAGCTGCAAGGCGAAGCGCATTGCGTGGCGGGAATCCCGGAGCGCGCGAAGTTGACCTTGGAAACGGCGGATGCTCGTGTGGAGGTGACAACGCCGCGGTTGCAGTTTGCCGATCATGCGCTGTCTGGAAGTGTGAAAGCTACTGGCACCGTTGCGAATGCAGCGCTGTTGGTGGAAGCACTGCCAGCACTGTGGCCGGCTTCGTTGCGTCCAGCGGGACAGATTCACTTTGAAGCGCAGGGCGAAGGCCGTTGGGACCTAGAAGCAACGGACTGGATGGCACAAGTCGCGGCCATCAACGGCAGCGCGCAAGTGCGTTTGGCAGCGCTGACAACGCCATGGGCAGCGCTCAGCGCTGTGTCGGCGAATATCAGTTTGCAGCAAGGCGTGCTGCAGGTGCAAGAGCTGGCTGCCGAAGCGCAGGGCGCGCAGATCCAAGGCGAAGTCACTTTGCCGCTGAACGCCGGTGCTGTTGCGGGGTCATTGAGCATCCGAGGTGCGTTGCCATTGCACTTTGAAAGCGCAGGGCTGCGTTGCGCCACAACATGCGCGGGCACAGTGCGCTTCGCGGGCTCGCTGGATGCCTGCGAAGTGACGCTGGACTTAAATGCAGCGCAAATCGCTGCGGAGGTTGTTGGGGCTCCGCCTTTGGTGTTGCAGCAGGCCACGCTGTCAGGAGTGCTGCACGCGGCACAACGGCTGCAAGTGTTCCGCTTGAAAAACGGGGCGCTGCGCGCGAGTGTGCCTGCGAGCGTTAGTTCGGGCAGTGGCTTGGGCGCGAGCGCAGAGCGTCTGTCGCTCGAAGTAGCCAGCGCAGAGTTTGATGTTGGCAAACGATCGGGTGCGGCAGCGTTCATTGTTCGCGCGCCTCCGCGGGTGCTGCGTCCGTGGCTGCCCGCAAGCGTTGCTCTGCAGGGCGAGGCGCTGGTGCAAGGCTCGGTGAGTTTCGCGTCGCCATCCATGAACGCATTGTCCGGTGAGGCCACCGTGTCCCTCCCCGGGCTAACGCTCGGACTGGCGTCCGCGGCCGCCGACGAGGAGCTCACCAGAGTGCGTGCTGCAGCGCGCATCGAGAATGGAACTGTGACTCTCGATAGTTGCGAAGCCGAATACTGCGGCGGCAAGCTGCTGCTCAGCGGCGGCGCAAATCTTGTGACGCAGCCGCTGAAGGCTTCCGCGAAACTGAATTTCAACGCTGTGGCGTTGCAACGCGACTTGGGCGCTGCGGGCAGCGTGGCGGCCGTGTGCACGGGTACATGTGAAGGGAATTTCACAGCCAATGGAGAGTTCTCCGTGCGCGCCCAAGTCAGCACAGATGCTGTGCAGCTCTTGGCCGACGATGGCCGCAAACTTGCGTTGACCAAAGTGGTGCTTTCAGCGGAAGCGCAGCGTGCGGGCGAACGCACTAGCGTGAGTGAGGCTTCGTTGCAGTCCGCCGAAGGCTGGTTGAAGGTGCGCAACGCGGAACTTGCTGCGCGCAGTGTGCGCGCAGAAGCGGCGTGGTCGTTGGATGGCTCGTGGTTGAGCGCCATTGCGGAATCGTTCACGCCAGGCCTGATGGCGGCGCGTGGTCCCAGCACCGGAAGCGTCACATTCACGTGCGCCGACTTCGCCGACATGGCCAGTTGCAACGCCGAAATTAAGGCCGGCCTGCAGAGTGTTTCGGTGAGTGGTTGGGAATTGCAGAGTGTCGCCGCTGAAGGCAGTGTGCGCGCGGGGCGTTTGGCGCTGCAGTCGCTGCGCGCGGGTCATGCTGGCGGGACGCTCAGCGCCGAAGGCGAGTTTGGTTTGACCGAGGCGAATCGCAAAGCTGGAGATCATCTGAAGGTCACGTTGAACGACATGCCGCTGCAACAGGTGAGCAAGGCACCCGATGCGAAGCACGAAGTGGTGACCACACTGAAGCTGTCAGGCACGCTGGAAGGACGGCGAAGCGGAGCTGCAGACGCTGTATTGAGTGCGCAACTGAAACTGAATGGGTTGGCGCGTTGCGTGCGCAACAACAAGAGTGTCGTGAAGACGATTTCGTTGCCAGATCTTGCTGTGCAAGCGCAGGGTTGGTTGCGCCCAAGTGGGGTAGAGCTTGAACAGTTGAGCGCGACAGGCGAAGGCACCAGTCTGCAAGCGCGCAAAGTGCAACTGAGCTCTACGCGCTTGGCGCTGGGCGAATTCACGCTGCATTTGCCGCCTGTGTTTGTTGCGGCGGCGCAAGCTGGGCCCGAAGCACCGACGCTGGTGCAACATGGCGAAGTGCAGGCGCAGGGCGCTCTGGAAATCGCAGCCACTGATTGGGTGCCCGATGTGGAGCGTTGCACTGGGCGCATTCAAGCCAATTTGGATGCGTTGGGGCTGGGTGCGGTGTTGCTGCAAGGCCTGCGTTGCTCTCTTGAATTGAAACCCGGCATTGTGCAAGTGAGCGAATGCACCACGGCCTTAGGCGGTGGAACGGTGCATCTGGCACCAGGTGCGCAAGCCACGCTGCAGAATGGGTGTTGGACTGCCACCGGAAAAGTGCGCGCCGCAGGCGTGGACTTGGCCCGCGTGCCCAATCGCGAACTGTCGATTTTAAGCCCACTGTTTTTCTTGGGCGATCAACCGGCAGAGAAGGCCAGCGTTGCAGGCAAGCTTGACCTTGAAGCGGATGTGCATCTGAAGCATGGCGCGGGTGCACTGTGGTCGCGCACATGTGTCGCTGACGGTGGCATGCAAATCAGCGGGTTGCGTTTGGCATCAACGGCGATGTTCTTGGATGTGTTCGAGAAACTTCCCGCGCTGTTCGGCGCGCGTTTGCCCGCCATCGGGGGCATTGATGTGCAAGGTGCTGTCGCTTCGGTGCAAGCGGCGCTTGCACAAGGCGTGGCCATGGACAAACTGGTGACGAGTGTGCGTGTGCGCGAAGGGCGCGTCAGTTTGGACAAAGGGCTGCAAATGCCAATGACGGGGTTGATGCTGACGATGGATGGCTGGACTTCGCTGGACGGCATGGTGAACTGCCGCATCGGGACCGATGTGATAGAGCGCTTGGCGTCGAAAATTGGTGGCGGCCAAGGGCCTGGCGCGTTGTTGGGTGCCTTGCTTGCGGGCACGGGCGCGCTCAAACGCATGAGCCTCGGCATCGAAATTCGTGGGAACGTGATGGCGGCTGATGGGCGCCGCACACTTGATATTCAACCAGTGCTTGGAGGCAACTGAGATGCGCATGAAGATGATGAGTGCGGTGGCGGCGCTGCTGCTGGCTGCTTGCACGCAGGGTGACCCATTGCCGACAGAGCGCGCCTACTTGCTGGAACGCGTCGATGACGCAGCGGTGGTGCAGCTCTACGCAGACGGGTTCATGCGATTGACTCGCGCAGAGCGCGTGCTGGCGTGGCACCTGACGCAAGCCGCCATCGTCGGGCGCGACATTTATGTGCAGCAGCGCTGCGCCGAGGGCATGGACATTCGCGAGCTTTGCGAAGAGATCCTCGTGCACGCTGGCGGTGTCGATGCCGCCGAACTCGCGCGGGTGCGGCGTTATGTCAAGCTGTTTTGGATCAACAACTCGCCCTACAACAACCTCAGCGCGCGCAAGTTCACTCTGGAAGGCAGTGCTGCCGAGTTGCGCGCCGCGGCGGAATGCGCAGCAGCCGCAGGGGCAAAGTTCCCGCAGCGCGGTGGCGAAACAGTGGCAGGCATGATTGACCGCTTGGCGCCCATGCTCTTCGACCCAAACTTCAAGCCCATGGTGACTGTGAAAAACCCTGAGCGAGGTGGCGACATCGTTACGGAATCCGCCGTCACTTTTTATGGCCCAGGCGTCACTCTCGCGGCCACGGAGCGCGTCGCCGAGCGCTACCCGCTGAACTCAACTTTGTTGTTGCGCCCCGATGGCGCGCTGGAAGAAGTGGCTTGGCGTGCGGGCGACGCAGCGCGCGGCATTCCACCGGGGCTCTACGCCCGGGAAATCACGCGCGTGATAGGCCATCTTGAAAGGGCACTACCGTTCGCGCCGCCAGCCACCAAAGCCGCTCTGGAGCATCTCATTCGTTTCTATCGCACGGGCGATGCCGCCGATTTTCGCGCCTACAACATCGCTTGGGTGGCAGATGCAGCAGGCGCAGTAGACACGGTGAACGGCTTCATCGAGGTGTACATGGACCCGCGCGGGCAAAAGGGCGCATGGGAAGGAATTGTCAGCTACGAGGACCCGCACAAAGCGCGGCTGATTCAAGCGTTGGCCGAAAACGCAAAGTGGTTCGAAGCCAACATGCCCTACGAGGCTTGTTACCGCCGCCCGGATGTGAAGGGCATCATCGCGCGCAGCATCGATGTGTTGGTGGAAACCGGCGACAGCGGTCCAGTCACACCCATCGGCATTAATCTGCCAAACGACCAATCCGTGCGCGAGCAGTATGGCTCGAAGAGCGTGAGCATCGCCAATGTGGTGGAGGCCTACGACCGCGCAGCGGTGCCTGGCGCGAGGGGCGAGTTTTGCTGGGATGCCGCCGAGTTGGCTCGCGCAGAAAAATGGGGCCCGCTGGTGGCAGACCTGCACACCAACATGCACGAAGTCATCGGGCATGCGTCGGGGCGGCTGTCTGAAGCGCTGCGCGGCAAAGACCCTGCCACGCTCATCCGCGAGCATTATTCAGCGCTTGAAGAAGCACGCGCCGATTTGGTGGCGCTGTGGTTCATCATGGACCCGAAGCTGCTGGAATTGGGACTGGTCACCGATGTGCGCGAAGCGGCATTGGCGCAATACGAAGCCTTCACGCGCAACGGTGGGCTGTCGCAACTGCGGCGCGTGCGCCAAGGAACGCAAATCGAAGAGGACCACATGCGCAACCGCCAAATGATTGTGCGCTGGGTGATGGAGCACAGCGACGCCATCAAGCTGGAACGCGCTGGGGAACGCAGCTTCTTGCGCGTCACCAGCCCCGAAACTTTCCGCACTGCCATCGGCCAACTGCTGCGCTTGGTGCAGCACATTAAGAGCGAAGGCGATTATGCGGGCGCGCGGGAGCTGTTCGAAAAGCACGGCATCCGCATCGACACCGCGTTGCGCGACGAAGTGGTGCGCCGCTACGACGCATTGAATGTGCCCACCTACACGGGCTTCGTGATGCCGCGGCTAAGCGCCGTGCGCTTGCCCGATGGAAGCATCTCTGATGTAGAGATTTCTTATCCATTGTCGTTGGAACAGCAGATGTTGGAGTGGTCGGGCCGCAGGAATGCGCCGCGATGAATGCTGGCGTGGTGGCAGCAGATCACTTGATCACCGACGCAGCCGGCGTGCTGTCGCCGGGGTGGATGCAAATCCAAGACGAGCGCATCGTCGCGGTGCACGAAGGCCGCCCGCCGCATGACGCGCCGTTGTTGTGCGAAACCGGCGGCGTGGTGATGCCTGCGTTCGTGAATGCTCACGCGCACCTCGCGCTGGGCACTTGTGGTGGCATCGGTGACGACTTGGCCTATGCAGAGTGGCTGCGCCACGCCATGTTGCCCGCCGTCACACGCGGCAGCGCTGACCGCGAAATGTTCATGGATGGTGCGGCGCAGAGCATCGCCATGTTGGTGGCCGGTGGCATCGGCTGCGTTGCTGACAGTTTCTTAGACCCAGTCAGCGTGCCCTTGCTGGCGGGCAGCGGACTGCGCGGCTATTTCGGACTGGAAGTTTTCGGCAGCCGCGCCAGTGACGAAGCGGCTTTCATCGCGGATTTCGAGGATGGCCGCGAACTGCCCGAATTGGGCACGCCGCGTGTGCAACTGGGCCACGCACCTCATTCGCTGTTCACTTGCCCGCCGAAAGTGATGGCTGCTGTGGTGGCCCATGCGCGCCGTCGCAAACTGCGCTGCACGATTCATGTGGATGAAAGCCCCGAAGAGCACGAGTTCTTCCTGCGCGGCACCGGCGCCTTGGCAGACCACTTTCGCGCAGCCGGAATGTTGGGGCGCTATCGCTGCGACACTTCGCCGGTGCGGCAGTTAGCAGACATGGGCTTGCTGGGCCCAGACATCATGGTGGTCCACGCAGTGCAGATTGATGCTGCGGACATCGCGTTGTTGGCGGCATCGCGCACTCCGGTGGTGCACTGCCCGAGATCAAATTTGATGTTGGCGGTCGGCCTCGCGCCCGTGGCGGAAATGCTCGCAGGGGGCGTGTCGTTGGCTTTGGGCACTGACAGTCTCGCCAGCGTTCCCACGCTGGACATGTTTGAAGAGATGCGCACGATGCTGTTGGTGCAGCGTGGCCGCACGCGTCGCACCACTTCGTTGGGTGCTATCGACGCATTCATGGCGGCCACTCTGGGTGGCGCGCGGGCCATGGGCCTCGAACATGAAACGGGCACGCTGGAACCGGGGAAATGCGCCGACTTCGTGCGCCTCGAACTGCCGCGCGTGGTGAATGCACGCCGCGACCCTGTGTCGCGCGTGGTGTGGGAAGGCCAAGTCGAGCAAGTGACACACACCTTTGTTGGCGGGCGCGACTTGCTGGCGGAACTCAGCGCGTGATCGCCGCGGCCACTACTGCACGATGGCGCAGGCGTTTGTTGGGCCTCGGGGCCGCGGTGACGCTGTTGTTGCTGCTGCGCTGGTGCGTGTGCGATGTCTTGCTTGTGGTGGAACGCAGCATGTGGCCAGCGCTGGAAGGCGGACGCGACCGCGTGTTGCTGAACCGTTTGGCGGCGCAGCCCGCGCGCTTTGAAATGTGGGCGTATCGCTGCGAAAAGGATGACGGCACCGCAGACATCCGCATCAAGCGCGTATTGGCTCTCGCAGGCGAAGCCCTCGCACTGCGCGGCGGCGATGTGTACACGGGGCCAGATGCGGCGCACTTGCAACGTGCCCTGCGCACTCAAGACCAAGTGGAATGGATGCGCGTGGCATTGCCCGGGCCGCATGTGGCGCGCGCGCAGCGCTGGCGGGCCGAGAGTGGCACGCTGCAAGAGACAGCCGACGGCAGCCTGCGCTTGTTCGCGGGCGCGACAGGTTTCCATGCGCTGGTGCTGGGCAGTGTTGGCCCCGGCGCCGATTCGGTGATGGACGATTGCGTCGGCCCCGGCGGGCTGGTGCATCCGGGGCGCCATGTCGTGCCGGATACGCGCTTCAGCGTGCAACTGTTCCCGGTGGGTGGCTGCCTCAAGCTGCTTCACGAACTGTTCGGCGATGTGCGCGGGGTCATCGTGCGCGGCGACAAACTGTGCTTGCATCAGGAGCTTGATCCAGCAGCGCAGTCCGCAGCAGGCTCGAGTTCCGGTGCGGTGTTATGCACGCTGCCTGCGAGCGGCGTGTTGCTGCACATTGAAACTCTTGACGGCATGTTTCGCATTACAGCCGAGCGCGCCGCGGGGGCGCAGGTGCTGTACGAAGCGGCGCGTGACACCCTTAACGGGCGTGCGCTGTCGCGTTGGAGCGTTCAGTTGGACAGCGGTGATGCGCTGCTGCGACCAGTTGACCTTTCGCGCGATGTCCACTACTTTTTCGGTGGTGGCTTGGCATCAGTGGCTGCCTATCAGGTCGGAGCCGATTCATGTTTCACAGCGGGCGACAACCAACCGATCAGCGCCGACAGCCGCTCACACGGCCCGGTGCCCCACTCACATTTGTTGGGGCGCGCCGAACGCATTCTGTTGCCGCGGGCTCGAGCGCGGCGACTGAACTGAGGCCCGCTTGACGCGCTGGATCAACCGCCTTCACGCCGACCCCGTACCGTGGCTGCTGGAGTATGGCTGCGCACCCATCCGCTACCGCACGCTCACAGAAATTGCGGGGCGGAATGGAACGGATGCCGAAGTGGCCGCGGCGCGCGACGCCTGTGCTGCTTACAAACCGGTAGAAGATGTGTGGCAACTGCAGGATCGCCGTACCGGGATGTGGCTGAACAAACTGCTGCAGTACGAGCCACCGATCAAGAGCCGCCATCGCGGGCCAGGCTTTGTAAACCAGTTTCTCTTTCTGGTGGAGCGCGGCTGGGACCCTAGCGACGCGTGCTTCGTCGATGTCACCAAGACTCTGCTGGGCTTAGTGCAGGAAGAGGGCAGCGGAGATCTGTGGGAACTTAAGGGCTATGCCGGCACCAACAATGTTGCTGCGATGCAGCAAGTGCGCCGCAGCATGGCCGAGATCGCAGCCGCTTGCTTGGTGCGCGCAGGCTTTGGGGACAATCCAGCAGTGCGTGCTGTGACGCAGCGCGTGGTGAAAGATCTGGCACGATGCAGCCAGTTCGAAGGCGGCGAGCGCTTCGACGGCGTTCTCGAAGTGCCCGAAGACGCGGTGTATCGCAGACTGCGTGTCGACTGGTGCACGCCTGACATGTTCTTGTTCTACATGCTTGCTTTCCACCAAGACACATGCAGTGCCGCCGCGAAGTCTGGCGGGTTGGCATGGTTAGGAAAAATCCTCGGCAGCATCGACCCAACGCCACGGCGCGTGCGCGAAGTCTGCGGAAAGAAATTCCTGAAGCTGAAAGACTTGGGACTGACGGTGTGGACCCGCGAAGAGTTTGCCGACGGGCGTTTGGGCTACCTGCTGCACGACTTGGAAATGCTCGCACGCACAGGTCTGCTCACCAAAGTGCCAGCAGCCTTGGAGCTTCTCGAGTGGGTGCTGAGTTTGCGCAAGAGCCCCGAAGACGGCTTCTTTGATGTGGCCACCACTGTGGGCCGCCACAAGACCCGCAGTCAGTACCACTATTTTCCCTTGGAAGAGGCGTGGAAGGGCAAGCACAAGAAGTCCACGGATGTGGTCTTTAGAGTGGCCCTCATCTTGTCGCAATTGGACAAATCTGAGGGGAAATAGCTCGGAAGGCCGCATAGGCCGAAAAATAGTGCAACTTCCTGACTGGAGGGGTGTTGGAAGCCTGCATGCCAGCATTTCCTGAAGATCCCAATGTGCGCTGCATGCTGGCGCTGAAGGCCGGCCGTCGGGAAGCACTGGATGAGCTGGTGCAGAGCAACGCGCCTCGGCTGTTGGCCTTCTTGCGGCACTACGCCGGAACGCAAGAGGACGCCGAAGACATTGCGCAGCTCACCTTCGCCAGCGTCTGGGAAGCGCGCAATAACTACCAGCCCGTGGCGCGCTTCAGCACTTGGCTGTACCGCATCGCGGTGAATCACGCGATCAATCACAAGCGCCGCGAGAAACTGCGCCGCAGCGGGGAGCTTGTTGATGGCCTCGTGTGCGACTGGCGGGCCGACGCCCCCGATCACATGGTGCGTGCAGAGGCCGCGGCCCGCGTGCGCGCGGCGGTGGACGCGCTGTCGCCGCAACAGCGCGCCATCATCTTGCTGCGCTGCTACGAAGGTTTCTCCATGAACGAATTGTGCGTCGCATTGGAATTGGGTTTGGCCGCAGTGAAGAGTTTGCTCTTCCGCGCGCGGCAAAACCTGAAGGCCGATTTGGAAGCAGACATTGAAGCGGTGCGCGGGCTGATGGAGCCCGAACGCACGCGAAAGGACCTGCGGGCATGATTCCCAAGACTCCGATGAGTAGTGAAGACCTGCCGACGTGGCACGACGATGCGCTCGACCATTTGCTGGCCGCTGCGATGCACGCAGACGCACCGGCAGACGCGACGGCGCGCGTCACTGCAGGATTGAATGCGCGCATCGCGTCGCGCGCACGGCCTTGGCGCGCTGCCGCTGCAGCCGGTGTGCTGCTGCTGGCTGGCAGCGCGTGGCTGTTGTGGCCGAAAGCTACGGAGCCAGCGGAACTCAATGCGTTGGCGCCGGACGACTACGCAGTTCTGCTGCCTGCAGGGGAAGGCGACGCATTGCGTCAGACTTTGAATGAGATTGAGTGGGTCCAAGTCTCTTGGTTGCCGCGAGGATGATGTCATGAAGCGATTCCTGCTTCTTTTCATGTTGTTTGCGCTGCATCTGGCGGCGCAGGCACCAGACGCCACTGCAGACGCAGCGCACTTGCGAGTGCTGCGAGATAGCTTGCCTCTTGGCACGCGGCTGGCTCGGCATGCCGAGTGGGAACTTCTCTGGCGCGAAACCCCCACCGACCAGCGCGCTGCCTTCTTGGCATTGCCGTTTGCGGAAAAGCAAGCACTGCTGCTGCGTCGCTCTGCCGAGCGCGAACAGCGCGGCGCCGAAGCGCTGGCGGACACACTCGACGACGCGGAACGGCAATACATCGACAGTTTGGCCCCCCGCGAACGCGCTGCGCGTTTGGTTGCACTCCGCGTGCGCCGCGAATTCGATCGTGCGCTGCGGCGGGCAGAGGCCGAGGGTCTGGTGGACGCCACACGCAAGACCGAATTGGAAAGCCTCGACGTAACGCAACAAGCGGAGGCCACCTTGGTGCTGCTGAAAGAACTGGTGCTTAGCATCCATGCGGCCGAGTTTGCGCGCATGCCTGTGCGGCAGCGCGAGCGCTTGCAGAGCCTGCCTGTGCGCGAGTTTTTTCATGCGCCAGAGGTTCTGGCGCAACGAGCGCGCAACATCTTCAGCGGCGATGGTATGCAGAGCCTGCAAGCAGGCGGGCGTGCGCGGCAAATGCAGGTGTTGGCGGCAGTGTCTGATGGCCTACTGGCCCCCGCAGACAGTGAGTTGCTGCGCGCAGGCGCCGCCGAAGAACTACAGCACATGTCTGCAGTCGAGCGCACGCAATTGGCGCAGGTGTTGGAACGCGTGGTGTTTGCCAGAGCGCAACGGCCTGCGACGGGGCTGCCTCGGCTGCCCAAAACACTAATGGATCAATTGCCGCCGGAATCCCGCGATTTCTTGCGGCACTTGCCTCCGCCAGAACAAGAGCGCTTCTTGCGGCGCCGCCACCCGCGCGTGGCCGATGAATGGAATGCGTTGCGCCCGCCGCGCGAGCGCTTGGGCCCGCCCGGTGCACCGGAGCAGGGGCCTCCGCCTGGACATCGTTCGCCGTCACCCGGGCAACGCCCCACATGATTGGGCAGATGCTGCGTATAGTCTGAGGCCTGCAGGAGGGCTTCGAATATGCGCAGCATGATGGTTTGGTTGGGAGTGATGATGCTGACGGCGCAGGGCATGCTGCCCGCGCAAGCTGCGGCGGCGCAAGACGCTGACGCCGCCATCCACAGCGAATTCAACAAGCTGATGTCTGCTGCCGCGCCGAATGGCGATGGCGCGACGCGTCCGGACGAAGCCGAAGCGGAGCGCCGCATGAAGGCCACTGGCGTTGGCTTGGAAGACTTCATCGTGCGTTGGGCCCCGCGCGCGGGCGAATTGAAAGCGGGGCGGCTGACGCTGGCCAAAGCGCTGACCATGGCAGGGCGCCCAGCGGACGCAGTGCCACATTTTCGCGCGTTCTTAGCCACCAACCCTGCAGAGGCGGAAGCAGAGGATGCCGAACTCGCGCTCGGCACTGCGCTTTTGGATGCCAAAGACTTGAAAGGGGCCAGCGCTGCGCTCAGTGCATTTCTTGAGCGGCGCAAAGACAGCAAGCAAGTGGGCGTCGCGCACCATTACCTAGGTGTGGCGCGTTGGCAGGCGGGCGAGCACGAGTCCGCGCTGGCATCGTTTACCGAAGCGCTGCGTACTGCAGGCGATTCGCCGATCAGTGCGGATGCGGCCTTGAAGCGCCTCGAACTATTGCGCGACATGGGCCGCATTGATGAAGCGAAGCTCGCGTTCGGAGTGCTGAAAGCTGCTCACCCCGAAGCGCCGTACCTGCTGGCTTTGGGCGAGCAACTGGAATGGATCGGGAAAGCCGCACCCGAGTTGGAAGACATCGCGAGCTTTGTGCAAGGCGAGGCAACGACGCTGGGCGCCCTGCAGGGACGCGTCGTCATTTTGAACTTTTTCGCAGACCGCTACGAAGCCTGCCAAGCCGAGCTGAAAACACTTGCTGCGCTGGATGCCAAGCTCGCGGGCGCAGTGGTGTTGTTGGGTTTGACCAAGCATTACCAGCCCTATGACCGCGCCAGTGCCGAAGTGCAAAACCGCGCCTTGCAACAGTTCTTGCAAGTGCATGGCGTGCTCTTCCGTGTGGCGGTGGCCAGTACCTTCGACAATTTGAAGAACTACACCGTGCGCGGCATTCCATACACCGTGGTCATCGGCAAGGATGGGCGCATCGCGCACCTATTGGTTGGAGGCACGCGGCACAATGAGCGCGCCCGCGCAGACTTCATCGCGGCGGTGGAGCGCGCTACGAAGGCTCCATAGCCCGACTGGCCGCTTGGTCACGCCTAACGCTGTTTCTGCGCGCGCATGATGATGGCCAAGTTGATGGCGTTCACACTGACATGCGCCACGATGGGTGCCAGCAGCGAACCCGACCACTCATAGAGCGCGCCGAACATGAAGCCGGCTGCGAGAGCGAACAAAGTCCACGGGCGATAGACCTTGTGCGGCACAAAATGCACCAAGCCGAAGACCGAGGAAGCGGCCCAGTAGCCCAGCCATGGCTGCAGCACCCCGCGGAAGAAAAATTCTTCAGTGACACCAGAAAGTAATGCGAGCGACAACACTTGCCGCGCGCTCAGCGGCCCGAGTGTGGTGCGGAATTCTGACTCTAAGGCGCGCAGCGAAGGCAATAGGCGTACGAGCACCCAAGTGATGGCCACCATGCCCAAGCCAAGGCTAAATCCTGCGGCGGCGGCCGCGCCGAGTGTGGCGCTGTCTAACGGCCCCGGCAGCGTTTCTTGCCAATAGAGCGCAAGCGCTGCTGCCGCTAACAAGAGGGGCGTGTACACCACCCCAGCAGTGAACAGAATGGTGAGCGGGTCGCCGATTTCGTCGCGCAGCGCGGGGTCGATCAGTGAATCAATACCGGGCGCATGTGTTGTGGGTTGAGAGCTCATGGCGCGGTGGCAACAGTGTCAGCGGGTTTCTGATTGCTGTCAACGCAATCTGCACTCACGCGCTGCGCGCACTATCATGCACCCATGACCAACGCGGAGCGTGTGCAGGTTTTGCTGGATCGAGGCGTCGTCATTCCCGCACCGGATCAAGTCTTCGTTGATGCTGATGTTTCTGTTGATGCGATTGCTGCAGGCAGCGTGTTGCATCCGGGAACGCGCTTAGAAGGCGCGCGCACATTCATGGCCCCGGGTGCCGAGGCAGGTAGCGCAGGCCCTGCCACTGTGCGCAATTGCGTCTTGGGGCACGGTGCAAAACTGGGCAGCGGTTTGTTCGAAGGCGCTGTGCTTTTCGACGGAGCGAGCTTCGGGCCCTGTTGTCACGCGCGCGACGGTACGCTGCTGGAGGAAGGTGCGAGCGTCGCCCATGCCAGCGGTACCAAGCAAACAGTGCTGCTGCCTTTCGCAACTCTGGGCAGCAACATCAATTGCTGCGATGCGTTGTTGGCTGGCGGCACTGGACCGCAAGACCACAGCGAAATCGGCAGCGGTTTCATCCACTTCAACTTCACGCCGCATGGTGTGGCTGGCGACAAAGCAACGCCTTCGCTGTTCGGCGATGTTCCGCGCGGCGTGTGGCTGCGTGAGAAACGCATTTTCTTGGGAGGAGCCGGCGGCGTGGTGGGGCCAGCCCAAGTCGGTTTTGGCACCGTGCTTGCGGCGGGTTCGGTGTGGCGGCGCAATAAAGGCGAAGGCGTGCTCGCACTGGCCGAACGATTGCCCGAACGCGAACTCGTGTTCAATGCGTCGCGAGAAGGTCGCCCGCGCGAAAAATTGAAAGCCAATTTGCGCTACATCGGCAATCTGTGCGCGCTGCGCGCGTTCCACCAAGAAGTGCGTTTGCCGCTAGCGGGCCAAGACGCAGCCCGCCGCCATGTGGTTCAAGCCGCCATTGCGTTGCTCGCGGCGTCAGTGGAAGAGCGCGTCAAGCAAATGGACCGTTGGATCCAAGGACTGAATGGCGCGGGGGAGGCCGAGGCATTGCGCCGAGCGTGGCCGCACTTGGCCGTTGCGCTGCGTCGACTGGAGTGTGCAGCCGTTCCAGACGCCTTGCGCGCGGCGTTGCGCGCGGCACCGTCGCATCCTGCGGCCGCCACATTCGGCCCCGTGATCCCTTGGCTTTCCGCGCTACCAGAAGCAACACTCACGGCAGGCCGTGAGTGGCTCGCCGTTAGTGTGCAATGGCGCATCGCGCTATCGCAGTACGAGTAGCGCGGCGCGAGAAACGGCGCCCGGACCATTGCCGGGCCAGCCGCCCTATTTGCGCTCGATGGTGATGCCGTTCAAGAAAACTTCTTCAGCCGGGGCTTCGTATTGGTTGCGCGTCTTGCGCGACACAGCGTCCAGCAAATCGAAGCCAGCGAGGATTTCAGCGAACGGAGTTTGCACGAAGTCGAGGTGCGGTTGGTCAGCGAGCACCACCATGAATTGCGAGCCGTGGCTCTTAGGACGGCCCGGGCCACGCCACATGGAAAGCACGCCCTTCTTGTGGGTGGCGCGCGAGAATTCGTTGTCCAGCACATGCTCCGGCCCGCCCTTGCCCCACTGGTCCAAGGACTGGTCGCGCGAGAATGGATCGCCCATCTTGGCCCACTGGCCTGGGGCCACATGGTGAATGCGCGTGCGGTCGTAGAAGCCGCGCTTGGCGAGGTCCAAGAAGTTCTTCACATGTGCGGGGGCGACATTGGTGTAGAAACCGATTTTCACATCGCCAACGCTGAAGTGCAGGGTGGCAGTAACGGTTGCGTCGATCTGCGGCTTGCCCAAGGCGATCACTTTGTTCTTGCTGCGGAATCCGAGTTCTTCGACGCAGTCATCGAGCGCGCGCGCCACACGCGACTTGCCGCCCTTTTCCAAGGGCAACTGCACCAGCGCGTGCGTGGGGAAGCGGTCGCTCAAATCGCGCATTGTGCTCAGCGCTTCTTCCACTTGGCCGCCGTTGTACAGCGCATTTCCCAAGTGATAGAGCGCGAGTGGTTCCACGGAAGTTCCGGCAGCGCGCGTCACAATCTCGCCTAAGCGCGCGATGCACTTCTCCCAATCCACGGCAAGAGTGGGCATGCCTTGGCTTTGGCTGGACTTCTCAGTCTGGCGCGGCAAAGCGGCATCCAGATCCAGCATGAGTTGGGCCGAACTCTTTTGTTCTTGCGCCGGGACAAATGCGGCGGCCAATAGCAGCACTGCAAGCATGAGTTTGTTTTGCATGATTAGAACTCCGTCCAGCCGTGACGCTGCATCAGTTGTTGCGCACTCCAGCGGTACATGGCGCTGTAGACCTCTTGGCGTTCCAATCCGCTGCTGCGCTGAGCGAAATCCGCCGCCGGCATGTTCTCGAATGGGGGCTCTTCGCGGCTGATCAGCTTCACTACGAAGTGGCTACCCAGCACGACATCGGACAGGATTGGGCTGACTTGGCCCGGTTCCAGACCGCGAATCTGATACGACGAGCGCAGGAACGAAGCGCGTAATTCTGCCGGGTCTGTGATGCTGCCGCGATCGGTGTACATGGTTTCAAAAGCGAACGGCGGCAGTTCGGCGAGTTTCAGTGCGCGCGTTTGCGCTACCGCTTCGAAGTGCGCAGCCATGCGCGTGGCGCGCAGTGTGCGCTTCTTGTTCTCGCCGAAGATGTTGTGCTTCTGACGGATCATCTCCGTTTGCTCGCGATTCTCGGCGCTCAGCGTGGCAATCTCCTTCGCTGCGGCGGCGCGGGCGTCTTCGTCGATCTGTGCTTCTTCCGAACCCGTTTCAGCGCCGACAGCATTCTCCAGTGCGGCGAGGAAATCCAGGCAGCCCTTCTGCGCAGCCAACACGGCGCTTTCATGGGCCCAGTCTTGCACTAGCTTGGCGCCGACTTCTTCAAACGAAGGCAGAGCGCTGACCGACTTGTCTACGGCACGCCAGAAGTACTGAGTGGCGCCGCTCCATGCGAGGGAGTTGGAGACTTGCCCCGGGGGCGCGTTGAACAATTCGGAGAATAGTTGGTGCCCGGCGGCGGGCAGCAGTTTCGACAACGCGAGGTTGTCTTGCTTCTCGATACGCACATGTTGCAGGCCGAATTCTTTGGCGAGGGCGGCGAGGTCTGCTGTCGCACCAGCGACGCGCGCTTTCTCGAAGGCCGCGCCCATGGGGTCGCCAAGCACCAGTTCGCGCTGGATCACCGGCAACAACACATCGAACGGAGTGACGATGTCCTGAATCTTTGGCAACTGCCCCGCGGCTGGGTACAGCTTCGGTCGTTGATCCGACGGGATCTGCTGCATCAAGCGCTCTTTGTGTTTCTTGAAATGCGCAAAGGCCTGCTCGCGGCCGATGTTGCCGGCCGTGTGCAGCGCTGCTTTTTGCGCGGCCGTCAGGTTCTCGGGGTCGAAGAGCAGCAAATCGGCGCTGACGGTGGTGGGCAAGCGATGCTTGTTCTGTGCGTTCACATTCTCGGACCAGAATTTGCGCAGCTCGGTCTCGCTGGCGCCCTTGGTCATCAAGTCCTTTTCCAATTGGGTCGCAGGGAACTCCACAAAGGCCACACGGAACAAGTGGTTTTCGGCCTTCCATTGTTCGAAGGCGGCAGAGGAACGCACACGAATGTCGTTGGTAGACCAGTCTTTCAGACGCTGCGACGCGCGGGTCTGGCGCAAGTAGTCGTGGTATTGCGCATCGGTAATGCCCATGCTTTTCAGGCGTTCGCGCATGCTTTCGGCGAACATGGCTCCAGCGCGCAAAGGCGAGCTAAGCGCCACTTCTTCTAAACTCGGTGCAAGCCCGAGTGCTTGTGCCTCTGCGAACATCAGCAGGTGTTCGATGATGCGCATGGGCTGCAGCGGCTGTTCCTTGCGCTCTTCGTGTGGCTTCAGCAGCAAGTAGGCGTCGTAGAACTGCTGCTCGGTCACGCTCACTTCCGCGCCGCCCATGGTGTAGGTGGCGCGCACCCGTGCAGGATCTGCGGGCGCGGCGATGGGCTTTAGCCCGTCCGGTACCTGGGGCCGAGCGCTGATCGCTGGGGCTGCCGGCAGCGAGTCGGAGTTGCCCTGCGCCCATGCCGTTCCGCCAACTGCGTAGAGGCTGCACACAGGGATCATCAGCCACAATTTCACGAAGGCACTCATGCTTAGCTCCTCTGCAGACCTGAGGCCTTGCAGTTCAACGACCAGAAGTGCGCCCAGCTTACTTGCGGCCGCAACCCACAAAAAGAACAGCCCGCGGCGCGCAAAGCCCCGCAGGCTGTTTCGGGGACCCCTTTGGGAGGCCCGGAGTTTGTGGAGAGCAGTCGAGGAACAGATTTCAGGCGTAGAGAGGAAGGAGGGAGTTTTACGTGTGGAGTTCACACAACCCCGACCGCTTTCCGTTTTCGTTTGGACCTCTTGCGAGGCCCGTTGTTCGATTTGGTGTAGGAAACCCAGATTGCCGACTAGTGTGCTGAACCCCCGTTTGGGGCTCGGCAAGTCCGTTGCCGCAGCACTATACAACAACTGCCACCCGCGGACTCAATGCAGCAGGAAGAATAAAGCCAAGAACCGTGTTGACGGGTTCCTGTTGGCGGCCAAGAGGTCACAATGGGGGCATGCGCAGCTTCGCCGTTTCAAGCGTCTTGTTGGTGCTCTGTGCCCTCGGCGCCGGGTGCTCGCCCGATGTGAAGGGCTTGGATGCCGCGGCGTTGTCTGCCGCTTTGGAAATCGCCAAGTCTGAAGTCTCGCTGAGCGAACGCCTTGCAGCCTGTGACCGCGTGCTGACGATCACGGGCTGCACCGCAGCAGTGCCCGTCGCCGGCCGCATCCCCATGCTGGTTGCCCTCGGCATCAAGGGCTGGTTGCGCGAACAGGCTGGCGAGGTGCAAGGTGCTTCAGAGTGCCGCAAGAAACACCGCGAATTGGCGCGGGAATTGGTGCATGAGTACCCTAGCGACAGCGACTGCCGCTCTCACGCGGCGCAGTTGCATGCCCAAGATGGCGACTACGACGCGGCGTGGGGCTTGTTATTGGCGGCGGCAACGCCGAAGGATGCGGCAGCCCAAGAAACCTTGCTGAAGGGGGCCTCGTTAGTTCATGCGCTTCACTATGAGCGCGGCGAAACGGCGCTGGAATTGAAGTCCCTTCGGCCTTACGCCGAGGTGGTGCAGCGCATGCGTGTGGCGCGCACTGCAGCGGAGCCAGGAAGTTCGCGAATTCTGGATTTGCTCGCTCAGGAATGTGCGTTGCGGGCGCGAGCGGGCGAGCGCGGAGCTGGGCTGGCCTTGCTCGCGGAAGCGGAGCGGATGGCCCCAGCCAGCCTTGCCGTTGTGCGCATGCGTGACACCCTCGCGTTGCCGCAGCAAGGTGGAGAGACCACGCCACCGCCTCAGAAATAGGCCGCGTCTTATCACACCCAAAACACTGGCCCAGCTATGATTCCGCCCATGCACTCGCACTTAGGGAATCCGTCGCCGCCGGGACCTGAGATTGTTCTCCTCGACCTCAATGCGCAGTTGTTGAGCGCGCCCGCGAAGGCTAGCCCCGGCGCGGTGTTGGTAGCGCTGGTGCATCTGCAACTGCGAGGCGTTGCACTGGACCAAGCAACTTGCAGCGCACTTGCGGCGTGGCTGGGCGTGGATGCCGTCCATGTGGCTGCCACTGCTGAGTGGTTGGATCAATTGGTGAATCGTGCGCGCAGTGGGGAAGTGCACACTGAATGCCACGGCACGAACTGCGCACTCAACGGCAGCGAGCAGATGTCGGCTGCGATGACTCTGCTCCTGCAGCACCATGGCATTCAGTCACGGCCAGTCAAAGTGCACTGTCTGAACCAGTGCGATCACGGCGCCACTCTGCGCTCCGGTGAGGTGTTCTTCTTGGCGAGCGAGCAGCAGTGCCGTGTGGACGAGCGCCCGTGGCGCGACGCATCTGGTGAGCGCCCGTGGCGCGACGCAGGCGACAAGCGCCCGTGGCGCGACGCAGGCGACGAGCGCCCGCTTAGCGGGGCTTAGGCTCACGCAACTGGGTTTTGCTCGCTATTGATGTGCATTTTTCATGCTGTTTTCATTAGCCGTGGCTACCTGCGCCGGAGTGCAGGATTTCTGAACCCACCCCCGCTGGCCGGTCGATAGATCCTGCACAGCAACCCCACCACGATGCGACCATCGTGGTGCTTGCGCCGAGGTGCCTAAGAAATGTTCGATCAAGAGCCAACAGCCCCGAGGCGCGTCCTCATGGCCACAGTGCTGATGCTTGTGCTTGCGGGCGGCATCTTCCTTCTTTCGGGGGTCCCTAGTGGCAACCCGCCGCCGCCTAACCCTCCGCCTCAGAATCCGCTGCCGCCATCACCGCCAGGCGTCCTGCCGCCGTTGCCTACCGGGATGAGCGCACCACTCAGCAATTCTGTGCAGCTCACAGGCAATGTGCATGTGGGCGAGCTAATGACCTTCAAGCTCGCCGCGCGCCCTGGTGTCGGCATCTGGACGGTCGTGTCCAGCAACAGCGGGCCTTCGATCATCGGGCCGTGGCAAGTGGCGGTGTCGCCAGATTGGTCGTTGCTCTTCGCGGGGCTGACAACCAACAGCGCCGATTCCGTCAGCGTCATGATTCCTATTCCTCCGATTCCAGCGTTGCACAACGCAGAGTTCATGATGCAGTCGTTGGTGTTCGACCCGGGCTCCTATGAGTTCGCGTGGACTAACGCCGCGCTGCACCGCATCACCAACGTCAACCCGAGTAGCCGCAATGTGCTCGTGCTGCGCCAGACCGTGGGCAACAACGAAGCGCAGTTTTCTGCGCTGCAAGCCACACTGTTTGCTCAGAACCTCATTGCCGGCGGCAACATCGTGACAATGGTGGACGATGTTCTACCGCTGGACCTCGTGGCTTATGACTGCATTCTCGATTGCCGTTTCACCACCGTGCCGCAGGTTTCAGAGAAGCTCCTCTTCAAGGCCTTCTTGCAGCAGTACGGTGGCGTGTTCTTGCTGTCGGGGCCCTACGCAGGTTCGCCTGCAGGCCAACAACGCCGTGCTTGGATTCGCGATTTCCTCGCGATGCACTTAGGCATTGGCGTGTGGATCGGCAGCGGATTCAACAACTCGAACAACACAGTGGAGCATGTGAGCCCTATGGCGCCAGTGCGATTGCTGAGCATGCCGTCGTTTGTGTTGGGAACGACTTACGAAGTGACCAACGAAGGCGGCACCTTTGGCACTCTCGCAGCCTTCAACGCGGGCGAGCCGTGGATTGTCGCCACCAGTGGCAACTTGCAGGTGTACGGTGCGCTGTTCACGCCGCAGCAAATGCCCGGCGTGCATGCGGCCGGCTCTGTCGCGGTGCTGCTGAATGGGCATGCGGAAGCGCTTGCGAGCAGCGTCAGCAATCCGAACGCGAACGAGGTCCTTGGCAATCTGCCGTGGGCCCTCGATCACTGACACGGCTTCGATATGAGTCCGTAGCGGCGCGCCGACTCACTTCTTCGTGGGCACGAGCTTGCCGTCGAGGATGCGGCCTTCTTTTTTGGCTTTGCCGAGTTCGTCGATCATGCTGAGGAACTCTTTTTCCAGCGCCGCGATGCCGTACTTGCCGAAGACGCCTTCGAAGGTGGAGCGTCCGCTCTTGCCTTCGAATTCCGCTTTCACGTAGCGGATGAACTCTTCGCGGTACTTGCCGTCTTGCCAGTTGGCTAACAGGTAGCACAGGCCCCAGCCTTGGGCATAGGCGTTCATCACCACATCAGACTTCTGTGGATTGTCTTTGTCCTTCACATAATTGAAACGGCGGTACTCCAACAGTTCCGCCAAGGGGAACAGGCTGCCGCGTTCCTTCGCCTTCACGAGGCTCTCGATGCGCTCAGGATTGAGATTGCCGGGGATGTAGCGCCAGCGCTTTTCGGCGCCGTCCCATTCACGCGCGTGGCCGCCGAAGTAGTCGGCGAGGCCTTCAGAAAACCACAGCGCTTGGCGCATGCCTTTGTCCGAGCCAGTGGTTTTCATGGCCGCTTCCACCAGTTGATGCGTGCCTTCGTGGAACAGCGTTTCGCGCTCGGCTTCGGTGCGCGACTTGTAAACCACGAGGCGATTGCTCCATGGTTCGTAGTGGCCGCCAGAAGTGATCGGGGCGAAGGGGTCGCTGCGGCGGCAGTATTTCGTGTACTCACCGTTGTCGCGCAAGATCAACACAGGGATCGGCCCGCGCGGCGGCGTGGCGCCGGTTTCGCGAGCCAGCATGGGATAGAAGGTGGCTTGCAGCGAATGCAGGACATCGCCCCAGTCTTCGGCGATCTTGTTTTCCATGCCTGCGGCGTCGCGCTGCACCATCAACACGTAGGGCTTTGTGGGAAAGATCATGAACGCATCACCGCTGACGCCCTTGCGCAGAAAATTGACCTTGCCGCTCTCGATGTCACCGATGATGTCGCTGCCCATGGAAATCGCGTCGCGCTGGAACGGATCGCTGGCGCGTTCGCGTGCCGCAGCGCGCACGCCTTCGGCCTTGTTCGTCAGCCGCTTCCATTCCGAGGCCGCAGTGCCGCGCGCAGACATCCATGTGCGGCGCGCCTTGCCATCCAGCGCGGCTGCCAACACTTCGTCGTGCGCAATTTCGAGATCGCCCTTCAGGTCGTCGCCGATGTCTTTGTCGGCTTTGGCGGCAACCAGCCATTCTGGGTCGAAGAGCACATGGCCCAACTGAGTGTGCGCGCGAGCGTGTTCTTTGTCGGCCTTCAACACATGCCCCCAAGCGCGGCGGGCTTGCTCGCGGGCGGGCTCTTCAGCGGAGGTGCCTTTCAGCGAATCCGCTTTGCGCTCGTACATCTCTGCCAATTCGCTCCAGGCCGCAGCAGTGTTTTCTTGTTGCGCCTTTGCGGTCGCCACTTCGTACGGGTCCGCAGGTTTGGCGGGGGCTATTTCTGCGGACTGCGTTGCCTTGGCGGTGGCTTCATTAGCTCTGGCGCTCTTGGCCGCAGCCTCGTCGGACGACTTGCCACAAGCGACCATGGCCAGCAGCAACAGAAGGACGCAAGTGCGGAGAACCCAGCTATGTCGCTGCGTGGTGGCAAGAAGGGGTCGGGCACAGGCAACAGATGCGGTCTTGGACATGGCGGGAGCTCCACACACAGGGGCCTTGAGAGCCGCAAGTGTACCGTCTGAATTCGTGATTCACGCGCGCAGCGCTATGCTGTTCGCGCAGCGCGCGGCCTCTGAGCTTGCTTGCCGCGAATGATGCCTCGGTTGCCTACTTCAAGAACTAAATCCAGTTCAAGCCCTCGCCAGAGGCGCCACCGGGCGGCCGTCCGAGCGCCAGCGCAGCGCAGCGCAGTGCGGCGGCCTTTAGTGCCACAGCCCCTGCGGGTGAAACCCGGTGCTCCCTTCAACGCGGCCGCGCTGAACTCCGACGCCGTGAAAGTTGTGCGGCGGCTCTTGGAATTTGGCCACGAGGCTTACTTCGTCGGTGGCTGCGTGCGCGACATGTTGTTGGGGCTGACTCCGAAAGACTTCGATATCGCAACTGCAGCGACGCCACGCCAGATCAAGCGCCTGTTCCGCAACAGTCGCGTCATCGGGCGGCGCTTCCGGCTGGTGCATGTGGTCTTTGGTGCGCACATTTTGGAAGTCAGCACATTCAGAGCCCTGACACCGCCACGGCCCGTTGGTACAGATCCGCTCATTCGTGAAGACAACGAGTGGGGCACCGCATCCGAGGATGCACTGCGTCGCGACTTCACGGCGAACGGTCTGTTCTATGACATCGCTTCCGGCGAAGTCATCGACTATGTCAATGGACTACGCGACTTAGATCGTCGGCGTATCGAGACCATCGGCGATCCGTGGGAGCGTTTCCGTGAAGACCCAGTGCGCATGCTGCGCGCCACCAAGTTTGCCGGGCGCCTTGGGCTGCATCTTGCCGACGATGTCTACCAAGCCATGGTCGATTGCGCGGAAGACATGCGCAAGACTTCCGGGCCCCGCGTGCACGAAGAGATTTTGCGCGTGACCGAGCGCGGTGGCGCAACGCTTGCCGTGAGCTTGCTTGAAAAGACCGGGTTGCTGTCGGTGATTTTGCCGGAGGTCGAAGCCTCGCTGCGCGCCGAGTGGGCTCGGGGTATCACGCCCGCCGCTTGGGGCCGATTCGCCGCTCTGGATAGGCGCGCGCGAGCGGGCGAGGACATGCCGCCGGTTGTGCGCCTTGCCGTGTTGTTGGGCACATTGGTTGAGCCGTTCTGCACAGACCTCTCTCTTGAACTCACACCAGGGCAGGCCATGGCTGACATCGAAAACGCACTGGCTCCTACGCTGCAACGCTTGCACATGGCGCGTCGCGATGTGTGGAAGCTGAAGCAGCTTTATTTCGCACAGCGTCGACTGATGGCGCCGCCTGATGTGCGTCGCAAACCACCTGCGCATGCCTTCGCACGCCGCGAGTACTTCCACGAAGCGCTGATCTACATGCAGCTCACGGCCGAAGCTACTGGGCAGTTCGTGCCAGAAGCCGAAGCGTGGTCTCGGGTTCGGGCGTAGCTCAAACCGTCGCGGAAACGCTGCGCAAGTTGTCCATCATGCGTTGGCGCTCTGCAGCGGCCACATGCTGCAACAAGGTCAGCACGCTGCTGCCTTCCAGCTCTTCAACTACGGCCAAGCCTGCAACGCAGCGCGGGTCTGTGGGGCATAACGCAAAGGCCTCGCGGGCAGCATCGGTCCGTTGTAGGTGCAGCCAGCATTCGCCTAAGAGCGCAGCCGCCGATGCTTTGTCTGCAAGCAGTGTGGCGGCCCGGTTGCACCAGTCCACAGACTTCGAAAACAGTTTCGCGCGGAACAAGACGAGTGCGCCACACAGCCACGCGTCACCGTTGTCGGGGTTTTTCGCGAGGGCATCCATGGCGAAGCTGACGGCTGTGCGCAGGTCGCCTTGGGCTAGGGCTGCGTCGGCCGCGGCGCGCATGGCGTCGGGGTCCGTCGCGTCTGCTGCGAGCGCCTCTCGTGCGCGCACCAACGCTTCAGGCGCGCGCCCCAGCATGATCAACGCGCGCGCTTCGCCTACTTTGGCCAGCAAGCCGCTGACGCGGGCCGTTGCCGGGATCAGCATGGCTTTGTTCTTGTGCGTGGCGCACGCACGGAAGGCTTGCAGCGCAGCAGCGGCATCGTTCACGCTGAGGCACTGTTGCCCCCGCGCATAGGCGAGATGCCCGGTTTGGCGGCAGTTGCGTTCACCAAAGTCGAGTGTTGCTGCTGCTCCAACTGAGTTGCCGCAGCGCAGTTGGCCCAGAGCAAGCAACGCACACACTTCGCCGGCGAAAGTCAGTTCGTGGCAATCCGCAGGAGGCAGTTGTTTCAGAGTTGTTAGTGAGCGTTGCAGCAATTCCATGGCACGTGGGAAGGTCGCCTCGTTGCTGCGCAAAGAATCGCCAAACTTGTAAAGCACATAGGGGTCTTCGGGAGTGTCCGCCAATTGCGCTTCAAAAATGCGATCGTTGCGTGCGCGCTTGCCTTTGGATTCCATGACTGCAGTGCAGTAGCCGTCGTGGCGGATCTCTCCGCTCAGAGTCTCGAAGACAAGGCCTTCTGCTTTCGCTATGCGGATAGCGTCGGGCAGAAGTTGCTCATGCAGGCGATAGCGCCAGCGGATGTCTTTGCGGCGGCGTACCGCGCGGAACAACAACGTGATGATCTTGGGTGCGCCATCGCCTTCGTCGCGTAGCGGGATGTAAGCGCCTAGAGTGCGCTTGCGCTGCAGCATGCGGCGCAGTTCTGTGCCCGCGCCTTTGCTCAGCACTTCGTCGGCGTCCAAGAACAGCAACCAGTCCCCGCTGGCGGCATCGATAGAAGCGTTGCGTGCAGCGGCGAAATCGTCGCACCATGGGAAATTGACAATGCGCGCTCCGAAAGAACGCGCGATGGCAACGGTGTCATCGCGTGAGCCTGTGTCCACCACGACGATCTCGTCCACGAACGGCTTGGCTGCAGCAAGGCAGCGCGCTATGCGCTCTTGCTCGTCACGCACAATCATGCACAAGGACAGTCGTGGCATTTTCAGCTGGAGCGGTTCACATGCGCCGCGTCGGAATCGGTGCCGTGCAACCGCAGCCCTCGGAAGCGTCCGCGAGTGCTGCGCAACAGCGCCAACTCGCGTGCAGTTTCTGTCGCCAAGGCCTGCACTTCCGTGCGCACGCGCTCTTGTAGGCCGCTGATTTCGAGCAGTAAACGCTGCGCCTCCGCGTCGTCCGCATGAGCTTTCATCTCTGGAGCCAGCGCAGCCACAAGGGCTTCGCTCTCGCCGCAATATCGCTGCATGCGTTCGAGGTCGCTGTCTGCTGCGGCAGCCAGCACTAAGCGCGACAGGTCACGCAGGCGGGCTAGTTGCGTCCAGAGCGCCGTGGGGGTTTCAAACCGCGTGGTCGAGGATTGCATCCCACCCCTCCTTCAGCGTTTGCACCACTTTGCGCGCTTCGGCAACGCGCTCTGGCGAGCGAGTGCGAGTGGCTTCCAGCAGCCGCTCTTGCACGAAGACATACAGGCGCTCCAATTCTGTGGCCACAGGCTCACCATTCTCGTGATCCAGTGAAGTGCGCAGTTCGCTGATGATGGCGAAGGAGCGTGACAGGGATTGCCCAGCGCTCGCATCACCTTTGCCATACTGCTGCGCAGCTTGGTCCATGAAGCGCAGAGCGCCTTCATAGAGCAACACCACCAGTTTTTCACGCGACGCGGTGAGCACCGCGTTGCGGCGGTAGGCTCCCGCCGCGTTTTGCACGAAGGTTGACATTCGGCCTCAGTCTCCTCTAACGGTAGAAACTCTGCAGGGTTGCTCCCTGCGCCTGGAAGGACGAGACCAACTTCTCCAAGCCGGCGTACTTCATCACCATGCGTTCCTCGATCCGCGTCATGCGCTTTTCGAGGTCGCTGATGCGCGAGTCAATCGTCTTGATGCGCCTGGCGATTCCGTCCTTACGAGAGCTGAAGATCCCGTCCACGGGGTTCGTCATCTCGTCCACTGCCGTTTTTAGGCTCTTGGCGACTCCGCTTGAGGAGTCGGTAAACACATTCAAGACGCCTGCGAAATCTGCAGACAGTGCGGCGTCGAAGTCGCTGTCGTCGAGGGAGAGCTTGCCGTCAGTGCCGGTCTTGATGCCGACACTCGCGAGCGTGCGATAGCTCGAAGTGCCGCCCGAGGCGGTTTGCAGCGACATGCGCAGCCGGTTGTTGATGCCGCGCAGACCAGAGTCGCCGAAGAGAACGGCCTTGGATTGCCCCGAGGAATCCACGGCATTCTGCGGCGACATGACATCCACGATTGCGTTGTAGGCATCGATGAACTCTTTGGCCTTCTTCTTCACGCCGGCGTTATCTGGTGCCGCAGTGATGGTGGCTGTGCCTATTGTGCGCAAATCGAGTGTGAGCCCCTCGATGGCGTCGCTCACCGCGTTAGTGCCGCGCGACAACGACAGTCCATTGACGGTGAAGATCGAGTTCTGCGCTGCTTGCAACACAGAGCCAGCTTGGTTCAGATTGAAGGCCGAGTTAGCCACAGTGAAGTTGGTCAAATCGAAAGTGAAACTGCCGGCGGAACCGCTGGTATCGCTAGTTACCACCAAGCGATAGGGCGTGGCGCCAGTGCCCTCATTGATGATGGTTGCAGAGACTGGAGCCCCAGAGTCGTTGATGGCGTTGCGAATGTCTGCCAGCGTATTCTGCGGATTGCTGGATAAATCGATGTTGTAGGTCTGGCCGTTGGCGACGATGCCGAAACTTCCAGTGCCCATGTTGGTGACATTGGAGTCAGCAACACCGTTGGTGTTGCGGGTCATAGTCTGCGCCAATTGCGTCACATTGACAGCCCATGAACCGCTGGTGGCGTTGCCGCCCGCAGTCACTTTCACTTTGGCTTCGTCGGAGCTGCTCGCGCTGTAGCTGGCCATCTCGCCAACAGTGTCCATCTTGAGCAATGTCGTTTCGAGCGAATCGAGCTTGCCGTTCAGCTTGCTGAAGATTTCATTCTGTTGGTTGAGGCGCTGCTTGTGACTTTGCAGCCGCAAGATGGGAAGGCGTTCCACATCCATCAACGCCGCGATGATCGCTTGCGAGTTCAATCCGCTTGCCATCCCGCCAATTGAGATTCCTGGTGCCATAAGTTTGTTCTCCGCGCAGGTCTGAGTGCGGAATCCACTGCTTGCGCAGAGAACTCCCAGCTCTCTTATCGGATTGCATGGGGCATTACCCGGCAGCAAAAAAGAGTACGCCCGGCAGGATCAAGTCCTGCCGGGCGCTGGTCCGGAAGCAGCCCGGACCGTTATCAATTCGGTTGCAGCGGATCAGCCTTGCAGCAGCGCGAGCGCCGACTGGGGCTGAGAGTTGGCCTGGGCCAAGATTGAGATGGCTGCTTGCTGGATGATGGTGTTCCTGGTGAGCGCCGCGGTTTCCGCAGCCACATCCACATCGCGGATGCGGGATTCGGCGGCGGAAAGGTTTTCCACCGACACACCGAGGTTCGAGATCAACCCGAGGAGGCGGTTCTGCACCGCTCCGAGGTTGCCTCGGCCTTGGCTGACGCTGTTGATCGCGCTGTCGATGGCCGCGATGGCGCTGGTGGCACTACCAGTCGAGCCGATGTCCAGCGCGGTGATTCCCAAAGTGGTGGTGGAGATCGAGGTCAGTGACACGGTCAGCGTGTCGATGCCCGCGGTGGTGTCCGCCCCCACCTGAAGAGTCAGCGAAGCGACGCTGCCATCCAAGAGGTTGATGGTGTTGAAGTTCGTCGCGGAAGCCACGCGGTCGATCTCTTGGATCAGCGCAGCGAATTCCGCTTGAAGTGTGTCACGATCAGCCACGGACATAGTCCCGTTGTTGGCTTGAACCGCGAGTTCACGCATGCGGATGAGCATCGAATTGCTCTCCTGCATTGCGCCTTCCGCGGTCTGAACCAGCGAGATGCCGTCCTGTGCGTTGCGTGACGCCTGCTCCGTAGAGCGGATGCGCGCACGCAACCGTTCGGAGATGGCGAGACCGGCAGCATCATCGGCGGCAGTTGCCACGCGTTGACCCGTGCTTAGGCGACGGAAGCTCGTATTAAGAGCCTCTGTTGCACGGGACAAACTGCGCTGAGCATTCAGTGAAGAAACGTTTGTGTTGATCCTGAGACCCATGTCGAGTCCTCCTCAAGTATTCCTGGCGTCGCGGCCAATCCCGCAGCGCACAACGATGTTGTAGGCACTACCTCGTGGGACTTGAGTTGGACTGCGCGGACTTGAGCTTGGACCCCGCGGACGGTGGTCGGGGCGAACGCGGGCCCATGGTGGTGGTGTGTTGGACCACCACAAGCGGCGGTGGGGAGTGTCGTCTAAATGGTCACCGAGCGAATAGTTTTCAGGCAGGTGTACGTTTTGACGATACCTCCAGTGCACCAGATTGGTGCAACCGTCCACAGGGCCGACAGGTCCTGCAATCCGAGAGAGTCCAGCCAATGTCCATCCAGCAAACTGTTCTCATCGTTCATCCAGCGGGTGTGGCGCGCGCCGCGCTGGCCAGTGCTCTTCGGGCTGAGGGCCTGCGCGTGAGCGAAGCTGACGACTTGCTTGCCGCGGGCCGCATGCTGGCAGAGGAAGCGCCTGATGCTGTGGTGACAGAGCTGCGTCTTGCTGACGGTAGCGGCAGCGAATTGGTGGCACGCGCGGCCATGCGTGAAGATGCGCCGGTGATCGTGGCCATCTCTGAAAAACCTGAGACCCGCGAGACGGTGATCGCATTGCGCAGCGGCGCCCTCGATGTCATTGAACGCCCTTGCTCACCTGAACGCGTGTTAGCGACACTGCAGCCGGCATTGCTTGAACGCGCTCGACGCCTGCAGCGCCGCCGTGCAGACGCACGCCCAGCCGCCGCCGCGCGCCCAGCCATTGTTGGCCAAAGCCCCGCGATCAAGGCGGTTACGGAGCAAGTCGCTCGTGCCGCTTCAGCCCCAGACACAACAGTGCTCATTCAGGGTGAGTCCGGAACCGGCAAAGAACTCGTGGCCCGCGCGATCCACTTTGATGGACGCCGCGGCGAACGCCCGTTCATGGCAATCAACTGCGCCGCACTGAACGAGAGCCTCTTGGAATCGGAACTCTTCGGCTACGAGAAAGGCGCGTTCACAGGCGCCATTGTCACTGGGCGCAAGGGCCTGTTCGAAGCCGCCGAGGGTGGCACGATCTTTCTGGATGAGATCGGCGAAATGTCCGCGCCCTTGCAAGCCAAGCTGTTGCGCGTGCTGCAAGAGAACAGTTTCAAGCGTGTCGGCGGCACGCAGGATGTGAATGTCGATGTCCGCATCATCGCCGCCACGAATCGTGACCTCTGGGAAGAAGTGGCCTTGGGGCGCTTCCGCAAAGATCTCTACTTCCGCCTGAATGTGTTGCCCATCCGCGTGCCGACGCTGAGCGAACGCCGCTTAGATGTGGCCCCCATGGCGCAGCACTTCTTGGAACACTTCGCTCGCGCTTTGCGCAAGCCGGTGCAGGGCCTGTCTGCGGACGCGCTGCGCATGCTGCACGAGCACAGTTGGCCTGGGAATGTGCGCGAACTCCGCAATGTGTGCGAGTACGCCGTCATCGTCTGCGATGGCACTTTGGTGGAGCCTCGCCACTTGGCGCTCACAGAACACCCGCAAACCCGCCGCCAGGACAGCGCGCCTGCGGTCAGTGCGGAAGCGAGCAGCAGCAGTGCTGCCGCAGCAGCGTGCACGCTCACTGTGAAGGACCGTTCCATCCGCAGCATGGAAGTGGAACTGATCCGCATGGTGTTGGAAGAAACGCGTTTCAACATCGCGCGCACGGCCCGCGAGCTCGGCATCAACCGCAGCACGCTCTACAACAAGATGAAGGACTACGGCTTGTGCCGCGAAGAGCGGCAGGAGCTGCGCGCCACCGTCTGATACCGCGTCAAGGCTCGCGGCCGCAGATGTCTTGAGGCGCGGCAGGTGCGGCTATGTGTCGCACAATCGAACACAATCGAGTTAGGCCCGAGGATTGCATCAGGAAGAACTTGCCGGCACCAGCTGCCGGAATGAACGCCATGGAAGAAACCCCGACACCTGTTGAGCCAAAGCCTGCGCGTCGCATTTCTCGCCGCGGGTTGCTGTACATCGCCGCTGGTGCCGTTGTGGCCGTGGTGGTGGCGCTGGTTTCAGGCATCCCGTTTGGTGCAACCACGAGCGAATCCCCAGAAACGCCCGCAGCTCATACCGAAACCAACGCCGTGTTCCCACCCGTCATAGAAGCTGAAGCGCGCAAGCATGAGAGCGACGAACCCGCCGCGCCCGCACAGGCCGTTGCGCATGGCGAACCCGCTGCAGCGATCACGACGCAAGCCAAAGCCCGTGTTGCGCTTCCCGAAGTTGCTGCAACGGCAACGGAAAAATCGTGGGCAACGCAATTTGCCGCAGCCTTACGACTGGAAGCCAACCGCGAAGGCGACGAGGCTGCACGGCGCTTGCGTGCGCTGGTAGCGAGCTTGCCTGCCGAAATCACGACGGTGCGCCGCATCGTTCTGCTCACTTTGGCTGCAGTGGAACGCCGCCAGGGCCGCGGTGCTGCGGCCGACAGCGTGTTAGCCGAAGCCGAGCGCGCTTCCACTGAGTTGGATGGCGCCGAGCTTCTGCGATTTGCTCGCGAATGCTTGGCCGTTGGGGCCCCCGCCGCAGCGCGCCGCGTGCTGGCGCGTTTTAGCCTTGCGTCCAGTGAGTGCGCCGATGGCGACCTCGCAGGATTGATCACCGTGTGTCGCCTGCAAGCAGAAGCCTGCGAAGCCGAATGGCGTCGTGTGTCTTCACCGGTGCCGCTGCCGGAAGCACTGCCCACCTTCCTCGGAGCCCGCAAATGAGCCGCGCCGCGCTGTTGCTCGCTTGCGCGCTGTTTGGAAGCGCACTTATGGCTCAGCAACATGAGCTCACTTTGGAACGCCGTGGCAGCATCGCGTTTGTCAATTGGCGCGCCGATGTGATCGCCCTGGAAGCCATCACCCAGCTTGCCAACGCAGGTGGGCTGACTCTGAAGATCCAACCCGAAGCCCTTGGTGTGTTGCAGTCGGAGTTGCTCGACTTGAATGTGCGCGGCGCACTTATCTCGGATTGCGCCCAGAGCATCGCTGCTGCGTGTGGCCTGGTGGCCGCAGTTCAATCCGGCGAGCTGAATGTGCAAGCAGTGCCGCAAGAGGGTGTGGCTGCTGAACGCCTGCGCCGTGCGGCGGTGGAATGGTATGGCCGCGCCGCGCTAGCAAACCCCCGCGCTGGACGCGAAGACGACACCGCATTCCGTGCTGCCATGCTGGAGTTTGATGGCGGTGCGTTGGAAAGCGCATTGGCTGGCTTTCGCGTGTTTGCCGAGGGCCACCGCGGCGCTCCGTTGTGTGCTCGTGCATGGCTGATGGCAGGCAGCGCCGCCTTTCTGCTGGAGCGCTACGCCGAAGCGCGCACTGCGCTGGAACACTTGGATGACACCACCCCTGACAACGCTCTCCTATCTGAAGGCGCTTTGCTGACGGCGCGCAGTTTCTTGGCCGAAGGCCGCAGTGCGGATGCGCTGCCGCGTTTGCGCCGCGCCGCCGACAAAGGCGCCCCGCGCATCAGTGCTCTTGCAAGCTTGCTGGAAGCGGAATTATCGTTGGCTGCTGGCGATGCCGTCGCCGCGCTGGACATCCTCGAACGCGTGGCGCGCCGTCTTGACCGCGCTGAACCAGACTTGGCGCAACGCATTCCGCTGTGGTCGGGCCGTGTGCTGTTGGCGTTGAATCAGCCTCGCGCTGCAGTGACGCAGTTGCAAACTGCGATGCTCACATGCGGTGAGAAGATCGACCGCGACGAAGCGGCGTTGGGCCTGATGCAGGCTTATCGCGCTTGTGGCGACAATGTTGCTGCGCTGTTGGCAGCGCGCGCGTTGTTAGGGATGGCCCCCGTAGGCGCCACGCTGCGCAATGCACTGGAACAAATTGGTGGGTTGCAAGCGGAGCTCGGCTTGGCCGACGCCGCGGTGGCCACCTACGAACGCTTGTTGTCGGAATGCCCCGAAGGGGATGCGCTGGCGCAGCGCGCACTGTTGGGCTTGGCCCAAACCTTAGTGACCGAGCGTCGCTGGGACGAAGCGCGCGATCTATTCAGCGCTCTTGGGATGCGCAGCGATGTGGGCCAGCGGGCACTGCTGGAAGTGGCCCGTTGCGATGTGGCCATGGCCGCGCACGAACGCGCGCTGGGTGTGCTGCAACGCGTGAATGACCCAGTTCTTTCTGCACCGGTTCGCGAGCTGCAGGCCAGAGCGCTAAGCGCTTTGGGCCGGCACCGCGAAGCGAGCGAAGTCCTGGGTGGACGCAAGGAGAAGCAATGAAATCGCTGCTGTGCATGATGCTGGTGGCAGGCAGTGTGGTTGCTCAGCCGGGGCGCGCTCCGGACTTGTTGCCCACACTGCGCGAAGTGTTTGCCGACATCGGCACGCTGCTGGCCAGCGCCGATAGTGGGCGCGTCGGTGTCCTGAATGCGCGCCTCGCTGAATGTGGTGACGAGCTGCGCCTACTGGAAACCTTGGCTGACGCATTGACGCGCGGCATCTTGGTGGACCTGCCTCAGGCACTGCGCGAAAAGGCCGACGCACCCTGCACGCCTACGAGTGTTGCGGAAGAAGAGCGCTTGCTGGAAGCGCTGCGCGCCGACGTGAAGTTGGCGGAATCGCGCCGTGTGCACCAAGGTGTGCCCGATGGCCTTTCGCGCGCTCGCAGCGGCACCGCTTTGGCGCGTGCTGCCGTTGGCGTGACGCTCGATATCCCGGTGCCGCCGGCTTTCATGTCTGGCACTTTGTCTGCAGTGGTGCATAGCCCAGACCCCGAGGCTCTCGGTCGCGCACTGTACATGTCCAAAGATTGGGCCGGTGCCATGAACGCATTCAACTTGGTGGTTGCAGAGAAGCGCACAGCAGAAGTGAACTGCATGATGGCCCGTTGCTTGGAGCGCCTCGAGCGTTGGGACGAAGCCAAGGCGCTCTACGAAAAGTCAGCTGCTGCGGAACCCAAAGGCCCGTGGGGCGATCTTGCGCGCTGGATGCTGCGCTTTGGTGGCCAGAAGAGCACTGTGCGTTCGGCGCTCGCGCCGGCACTGCCTGCCACGGGAGGTGCGAAGTGATGAGCACAGGGGGAACCGCGGTGCGCGAGGAAAGCCTGCAGGAACTGGAAACTGGCTTCCGCGCCTTTTCCGAAGCGGCGCGCAGTTTGGAGAATGTCTACGCACGCTTGGAATCCAGTTCGCGAGGCGTGGATCGCAGTCTGAAGGACGCAAACCGTCACTTGGTGGAACAAGTTGCCGGGTTGGACCACGAGAACGCCGAACTGGGCGCGATCTTCAATGGCATTCCTTGCGGTGTGGTTGCATGCGACGCTGGCATGAGCGTGCAACGCTTGAACCGCGCAGCCGAACGCATGTTAGGGCGCGACATTGCCGAGCTGGTGGGCCGCGATGCGCGTTCGTTCCGTGGACGTGATGGCGCTGCCATCTTGCTGCTGGGCCGCGAGCCTCTGTGCGTGCGCACCGAACAGGAGCGCACCGTGACATGCCTCGATGGCTCACAGCGCACGCTGGTGGGCACGGTGGAAGAACTGCCCACCGGCGGTTGGATCGAAATCTTGAGCGACCGTACCGAAGTGCGCCACTTGCGTTCGCAGGTGACCCGCTTGGACACCTTGGCCGCCATGGGTGAAATGGCCGCGGGCATCGCGCATGAAATCCGCAATCCGCTCAGCGCTGTGCAGGGCTTTGCCGCGCTGATGCAGCGTCAGTTGGACGAAGGCACACCCGCACGCGAATTGCTGCACCGCTACTGCGACCGCATCCGCCGCGGCACCAGCGAAGTGGACGGCATCATTGCCAACCTGCTGCTGTGGGCGCGTCCTGGCTCTGGTCACCCCGAGCAGATCGAATTGGCCGGCCTGCTGGAGCAAGTGCGTTTGGATGCGCAGGAATTGCTGCGCACCACGGGCTCTGCTGTGGTTGTTGGTGTGACATTGCCCGCCCGCGGGCTGGTGGTGCACGCCGATCGATTGCGCCTGAAGTTGGCGCTGAACAATTTGGTGCGCAACGCCATGGAAGCTGCGGGCACACATGGTTGCGTTGCAATCTCTGTGCGCAGCAGCGCGGCGCGCGTGTTGGTGCAGGTTGATGACAACGGCCCTGGCATCGCGCCAGAAATGCGCGCACGCTTGTTCCGCCCGTTCTCTACCGGCAAGGCCGGCGGCACCGGGCTGGGCTTGGCGCTGGCACGGCGTTTCGTGGAAGTGGATGGCGGCGAGATCACCGCTGGTAGCGCACCGCTCGGCGGCGCCCGTTTCGAAGTGATGTTGCCTCTGGTGGCATGCGCGGGGGCTGCATGAGCCAGCGCACGGCACTTGTCATCGACGACGACGCGCTGTCGCGCGAGTTCTTGGTGGAAACACTGCGCACATCAGGTTGGCACACCACTGATGCGGGGAGTGCTGAGGAAGCGGTGCGCTTGTTAGAGCAAGGGGATTTCCGCTTGGTGCTGACAGACTTGCGTTTGCCCAAAGCCGATGGCCTTGCAGTGCTGCGCGCGGCACGCGAGCGCAACAGCGAGACTGCAGTGGTGGTGTTGACCGCATTCGGAACGGTGACGACGGCTGTCGAAGCCATGCGCGCCGGTGCCGACGATTTCTTGCTGAAACCGGCTTCGCCAGAGCAGATCGAAGTTGTGTTGGGACGCTGCGATGCGCACCGCCGCTTAGTGCAAGAGAACCGCGTGCTGAAGGCAAACTTGGCCGACAGGAGCATTGCCCCGCGCCAAGACATCATTGGCCGCAACCTGCGCTTCATTCAGGCGCTGGCCTTGGCCGAACGCGTCGCGCCTACGGACGCAACCGTGTTGGTGCGTGGCGAAAGTGGCACAGGCAAAGAAGTCATCGCCGAACTGGTGCACCGCCGCAGCGCGCGTGCTCAAGGCCCGATGATCCGCGTGAATTGTGCAGCACTCACAGAGAGCTTGCTGACCAGCGAACTCTTCGGGCACGAGAAGGGCGCCTTCACTGGCGCCACGGCGCGTCGTCAAGGCCGCTTTGAACTGGCCGCGGGTGGCACGCTGTTCTTGGACGAAATCGGCGATCTGCCCCAAGAGGTGCAAGCCAAGCTGTTGCGTGTGTTGGAAACCCGCGAGTTCGAGCGCGTGGGTGGCTCGCAGACGATCGAAGCCAATGTGCGTGTGATTGCGGCGACGAACCGCGATCTTGAAAGCGCCATTGCTCGCGGCCGCTTCCGCGAAGACCTGTTCTACCGCCTCAACGTGGTGCCGGTGACATTGCCCGCACTCCGCGAGCGCCGCGAAGACATTCCTGCTTTGGCCCGTCATTTCTTGGCTCGTTTCACGCGCCAACATGGCAGCGTGGCTAAGGAGTTCGGTGTCGATGCCTTGCAAGCACTGGCCACGGCGGATTGGCCGGGCAATGTGCGTGAACTCGCCAACACCGTGCAGCGTGCGGTGCTAGTCGCGCAGGGCCCGCGCATCACTGCAGCAGAATTGGGCATGGTGGCTGCCGCAACAGAAGTCGTTGCAACGCAATCCGCAGCGCTCGAGATAACCATCGCGCTGCCTTCATTGGACGCGCTGGAACGCCAGCAAATTTTGAAGACGCTCGAACACACAAAGGGTGATCGAGCCGCTGCGGCGCTCATCTTGGGCGTCACTACAAGGACGCTCAGCAACAAGTTCCGGCTCTGGCGCAGCCCTGGCTTTGGCCAAAGAGCGGGAGCCTGAAAGGACTAGCTATGGACATGATCGGAGGCATCGGTACGGATCTGCAAGCGGCGCTGGATGCAGCGGCGGTTCGGCACCGCGTCATCTCTGCGAATATCGCCAATGTTTCAACGCCCGGCTACAAAGCGAAACAAGCCACCTTCGACAAGGAGTTGGGCAGGGTCGTGGAGGAAGAGCGCGAAGGCGTGACCCCGCGTGAAGACGGCAACACGGTGGTGATGGAACTCGAAACTGCAGAGATGAAGAAGAACCAACTGGCTTATGACGTGGTCTTGATGGCTCTTGGACAGCGCATGCGCGTGGCGCGCAGCGCCATCAGTGGGCGTGGGCAGTAATGCCGCGCTGAGGAGAAACACCCATGGACATTAACGGCATGTTTCAAGGTCTTTCGGTGAGTGCCAGTGCGTTGCGCGCAGAGCGCGCACGCATGGGCCTGATCGCACAGAACATCTCGCAGGCGTCGGTTACCGACCGCGGCGACGGAACACCCTATCGCCGCAAGGAAGCAGTGTTCGAGAGCGTATTGGATGGCGCGTTGGCTGGCGGCGTGCAGGTTGCGGAAGTGGTCGAAGATGAAATGACACCGATGGTGCGGCAGTACCGCCCGGGGCACGCGGACGCCGATGCCACCGGCATGGTGACGCTGCCCAATGTGAACACCGCTTTTGAAATGGTGGACTTGATGCAGTCTGCCCGGGCCTATGAAGCGAATCTCGAAGCCATGCAGATGCAAATGCGCATGGTCGAGAAGGCGCTGGAACTTGGGAGGTAATTGACCAATGACTGGCATGACCCCCATTGATCCTTTCATGCTGCGCTCGGCTGCACAGGAATCGCCGATGGCGAAATCTGCTGGGCCCTCTGGCGGCGACAAGGGCTTTGGAGATCTCCTTACCGACATGGTGAAGGAAACAAATCAAGCGCAAAAAACATCGGACGCGAGCATGCAGGATTTCCTCGCTGGAAAAACGCAAGACGCGCACGATGTGATCATCGCGCTGAACAAAGCAGACCTCAGCTTCAGGATGATGCTTGAGGTGCGAAACAAACTCCTGGATTCCTACCAGGAAGTGATGCGGATGCAGGTGTGAGGAGGGCGCAAGCCACAGGTAAGCCATGAAAGAACTGATCACACAGCTCAAGAATATTTGGGGCTCCATGCCCCTCGGGCAGAAGGCAGCAGGCGCAGGCTTCGGTCTGCTGCTCGTTGGCGGCCTCGTGGCGCTAGTGCTGGCAGGCAGCGCCACCGAATGGCGCGTCGCCGCCGCCGGCGTCGAGCGCGTCGATGGGCAAAAGTTCCTTGCACGATTGGAAGAGGCAGCCATCCCTTTCAAATTGGAAGATGGTGGCCGCACCGTGCTGGTGCCCGCAGAGAAGCTGGCCGAAGTGCAAGCGCTGGTCGTGAAGAACGACTTGCTCTCGCCCGATTCGGGCCGTGGCTACAAGGGCTTGGAGGCCACGCCGTTCGGCATGAGTGAGGCGCAGTTGAAACTGAAGCTCCGCGTGGCGCAAGAAGAACAACTCGCGTTGTCGCTCGAACGCTTCGAAGGCGTCGAGGATGCGGTGGTGCACATTACGCCCGCGGTGCGCTCATGGAATCGCCAAGACAGCAAGGGCGCGAAATCATCGGTGATGATTGCAACAAAACCTGGCCACATGTTGACGGCCGGCGAGGTGGAAAGTTTTGTGCAGATGGTGGCGCACGCTGTGGAAGGGCTCGAGCCCGAGCAGGTTGTGGTCAGCGACTTCCGCGGATCGGTGCTGTCACGCACCAGTGGAGCCGACCGCGGCATGGCAACGCGCGCTGTGCGTGCTCGTGAAGAAGAGATGCACCTGCAAGAGAAGGCGGAATCAGCCTTGGCGCAAGTCTTGGGCCCGGGCAAGGCAGTGGTGCGTGTGGACGCAGATCTCGACCTTGAGAAGACCGAAGAAGTGCGCCACACGGTTGATCCAGAAAGCCGCGTGGTGGTGAGCGAAACGCAGCGCACACAGAATTCCACGCGTGGCGGTGGTGCTGGAAGTAGTGGCACCGGCGGCGCCGCGAAAGGCCAGCCCAGCACAGTATCTGTGCAAGCGGGCACGGCGCAGTCCACTAGTGGCGGCGACACCTCCAGCGAAGACTTAGATGCGCGTTACGACTATGGTCGCAGTGAAATCCGTACGGTGCGCGAGTCCGGCGACATGCGCCGCCTTACCATCGGCATGGTCTTGGATGAAAGCCTCAAGGAGCGCGGCGATGCGCTGTCCGGCGTGGTGAAAGGCGCGGTGGGTTTCGACGCGCGCCGCGGCGACACCATGGAAATCGCTTATGTGCCCTTCATTGCGCCATTGAAGATTGAAGCGCCCGCAGACATTGCGCCCAGCGATGCACTTCCGCTGCAGGAATGGTTGCGTTGGGGTGTGACGGCCTTTGTGGCTGTGTTGCTGGTGGGCTGGATGGTGCTGTCAGGGCGCCGTGCGCGGCACAACCTCGCGCTAGCGCTGAAGCCTGCCGCACACGCTGCGGAACTGCGCGCCGCAAGCGAGGCCAAGCCTGACCCTCGCAACGAATTCCGCCGTCTTGTTGACGAAGACGTGGACACAGTGGCCAAAGTGATGCGGAATTGGCTCTACGAGCCAGCAGGGAAACGATGAGCAATTTGACAGGAGTCCAGAAGATCGCGGTGCTGTTGGCCGTGCTGGGTGAGGACGGGGCCGCCAAAGTGCTGGCCGTGTTCACGCCTGAAGAGCAGGACCGTATTGGCCAAGCGATGGTCGAGCTGGAAGACACCGATATCGACGAAGGCGTCGTGCAGGAATCGCTGAACGAGCTGCGCCACATGGTTCAGAGCGGCGTCGTTTTCCGTTCACGCGTGGGCCGCACTCTCGAAGCAGTGATGAACAAGCTGTACAGCAAAGAGGAAGCCGAAAAGCGTCTGTCGCGCATCCATGAAGAATCGCGCAGCCGCAATCCACTGCGTTGCTTGCGCGGGTTGCGTGCGTCGGACTTGGCACGCTTGCTGATGGACGAGCACATTCAGGTGCAAGCACTGGTGCTTGCAAATCTCGAATCGGACCAGGCCGCAGATGTGCTGCGCGAGCTGCCAGAAGAGCGCCAGGCCGAAGTGGTGCGCCGCATGGCCGCCATGGAAGACCCCTCTGCGCGCTTGCTGAAGCAAGTGGCCGAGAAGATGGCGGAACGCACGCGCGGGTTGCCCCGCGACACAGGCTCTGCCATCGAAGGTGCCGCACGCGTGCAGACAGTGGCAGAAATACTTGTTGCTTCGCGTGGTGGCGGCGACAAGGAAATCCTGCGCCGCGTGGAGGAGAACGACGCGGAACTGGTCACCCGCATTCGCGAGTGCATGTTCACTTGGAACGACCTTGGCATGCTGGACAAGCGCACCACGCAAAAGGTGTTGGCCGGCATCGACTCGCGGGTGTTGGCATTGGCTTTGAAGGGCAGCGACGATTCCGTCCGCGATTCGCTGCTGGGTGCCACCAGCCAACGCACGCGCGACATGATCATGGAAGAGAAGGAGCTGCTGGGCTCGGTGCCGCTGAGCGATGTGGTGGATGCGCAGAAGCAAATCCTCACCACAGTGCGCGAGCTGATCGACAACGGCGAAGTGGTTGTGTCGAAGGGCCGCGGAGCTGCTTATGTCTCCTGAGCGTGTTCGCTTGCCTCGCGGCGTGGTGGCCTTGCGCGTCTGCAACGCTGGGCCAGAGGCCGCTGCGCTCGCTTTGAGCACAGCAGTAGTGCGCGCCACAGACAGCGCGCGCTTTGGCGTGGGTGCCAACGAAGTGAAGGCACTGCAGCAGCGCGCCTACGAGCGCGGCCGCAATGTGGAACGCGACGAAGCCAGCGCGGGCCTGCACGCAGCCACGCAGGCGTTGGATGCCGCCGTGGTGGAACTGCGCGCGCACCAGCAACGCGAACTGGAAGCCGCCGAAGAATTCGCACGCCGCCTTGCGGTGGTAGCTATCACCGAACTGACTGGTGCTGTGTTGGCGCGCGAGAGTCACGAAGTGCGCACGCTGGTGCGTCGCATCCTTGACGAAGCGCTGGGCGGACAGCAAGCCGGTGAAGTGCAACTGGCCGGACACCCTGATGACTTGCTGCGTTTGCCCAAGGATTTCAGCTCCAGCTTCAGCGGCGCGACGGTGAAATTGGTGCCCGATGCCGAATTGCAGCGCGGCAGTTTCCGCGTGCACGCCGAAGGGGCCGAATTCATGAGCTGCATGGCGCAAAGATTGCGCGTGTTGCAAGAACGCCTGTTGCGAGAACCAACTCATGCCTCCTGATCTCTCACAGTGCGAACGTATCGTGCGCAGCGTGCCCATGGGCACGCGCGCGGGTGTGCTGACTCAAGTGGTTGGCTTGTTGCTGGAATGCCGTGGCTTGCCAGCGGCCATGGGCGACCTCTGCCGCATCGTCACCGAAGGCAGCGAACCGTTGCTTGCGGAAGTGTGCGGCTTCCGCGAAGGGGCCACGCTGTTGCTGCCGTTGGGCGAGGCCGAAGGGTTGCGTCCAGGTGCGCGTGTGGAACCACTGGGGCGCAAGACTTCCGCAGGTTGTTGCGAAGCCATGTTGGGGCGCGTGCTGGATGCTCTGGGCAAGCCCATTGATGGCGGCCCAGAATTGGTGGTGACCGAAGAGATCCCGTTGATGCGCGCGGGGCCCGGGCCACTGGAGCGCGCGCCGATTGATCGTGCGTTGCCCACCGGCGTTTCGGTGTTGGACGGTTTCTTGACTTTGGGGCGCGGCCAGCGCATGGGCATCTTTGCAGGCTCAGGCGTGGGCAAGAGCACGCTACTGGCCGACATCGCACGCACCACGCTGTCCAGCGTGAATGTCATTGCATTGGTGGGCGAGCGCGGCCGCGAAGTCGGCCACTTCATCGAAGAAGCGCTGGGCCCCGAGGGCATGAAGCGGTCTGTGGTGATTGTCGCAACCAGCGACATGCCCGCGCTGTTGCGCATCAAAGCGGCGTTCACTGCCACTGCCATCGCAGAGTACTTCCGCGACCGTGGCCACGACGTGATGATGATGGTCGATTCCGTGACGCGTCTTGCCGCCGCAGCGCGCGAAGCGGGTCTCGCCTTGGGCGAGCCGCCCACAGTCAAGGGCTATCCGCCGTCTTTCTTCGCGCTGATGCCGCGATTGGTTGAACGCCTTGGGCGCACGCGCAAAGGAAGCATCACTGGGCTTTTCACTGTTTTGGTGGACGGCGACGACATGAACGACCCAGTGGCCGACACACTGCGCGGCCTGCTGGACGGCCACATCGTGCTGTCGCGTGACATCGCGCAGCGCGGCATGTTCCCTGCAGTCGATGTGCTGAAGAGTGTCTCGCGCATCATGGACAAAGTGGTGACGCCAGAGCATCTCGTAGCGGCGCGCACGGCGCGGGGCATGTTGGCCTCGTGGGAAAACTCACGCGATCTCGTGGCTATCGGGGCTTACAAAGCCGGCACAGACGAAAAGCTGGACCGCGCCATACAAGCATGGCCGCGCTTGGAAGCGCTGTTACGCCAAGAGCACGGCTCGCCGCGCAGCATGGAAGAAACGCTGGGCGCATTGGCGGATGTCTGCGGAGACGCAGCATGAAGCGCTTTCAGTTTCGCTTGCAGAAGGTGCTGGATGTGCGCGAGCTGGTGCTGCAAGATTCCGAGCGTTCGCTCGCAGCTTCGCTTGCACAACTGGTGAGAACCGAAGCGGTGCTGGATGTATGCCGCGGCCACCTCTTGCTGGCAGAGCAGTCCATTGCCAGCCGCCTGTCCGAAGGCCAATGGGACGCGCGCTGCATGTTGGCGCTGCACGGCGACTTCGCTCGCTGCGACAAAGCCCTGAAAACAGCTCAAGTAGCAAGCTCTGGGGCCGCACGCCAAGTGGACAGCGCCCGGGAAGAAGTCCTAAAGCGGCGCACCGAGGTGGAATCACTGGAGGTGCTGCGCCGCCATGCCGAAGAGTCTTGGAAAGAGGATTCAAGGCGGCTGGATATGGCCGCCATGGATGAGCTGGCCTCGTTGCGTCACCAGCGCCGCCGCCAACAAGAGAAGACATCATGCTGAACAAAGCCCTGAAAGTCCTTGGTGTGATCATGATCGCGCAGCTCCTGTTCGTGGGACTGGTGCATGTCTTCCTCAAAGTTCAGGGCAAGGACACGGACGAGTCCTACGGTGCGCTTCATCGCGTGCCAGTGTTAGGCGGCTTCTTTCCCGAGCAGGAGGTGAAGCCCGTGCCACTGTCGCCAGAGGAACAGCGCGAGCGCCGCGCGCGTGAGAAACTGCTGGAAAGCCGCGAGTGCTTTCCGCTGCCGGCGGGCATGGAGCCTGCTGAGCTCGAACAAATGCTGCGTGATGTCAAAGACTCGCGCACGCGCTACGAACACGGGCTGCTGGATGTGGAAAAGCAGCGCACGGACTTGGCGCGGATGAAGACCGAACTCGAAACCGAGAAAGATTCGTTGGTGGCGCTGGGTTCGCAATTGGAGGAGAAAGCCAAAGACCTCCAGGCGGGCCGCGAAGAGCTTGAATTCAGCACTAATCGCATTGCTTCGCAAGAGATGAAGAATCTGAAGGCGGCGGCGGTGCTGTACGAACAGATGGAACCTGCTGCCGCTGGGGCGATATTGGGTTCGCTGGGCCCAGATATCGCAGCGAAGATCTTGGCACAGATGTCGCCGCGCAAATCCGGCAAGTTGTTGGAAGTGCTGCCGACGCCACGCGCCACTGAAATCGCGCGGCGCATGCAGGCCATCGCACCGCCTGAAGACGCCACCAAACCCGCCGTGAAACGCTGAGCGTTCCAGTAAATGTCGCGCCGCTGCGCAGGTATTTTGGCCACCGCGTGGCGATGTTCTAGCCACCGCGTGGCGATGTTGCACGCGATCTTCAGAACATCTTCCCGTGCGCCGATGAACAACGCAGGAGTCAGCGCCATCGCTGCACGACTGTGGCCCCGCTCATGGGCTGCTGCCACTCTAGGGGCATGGTCGGCAAGCGCGGGGTGCGTGTAGTTGCATGAAGAAGAAAGCCATGATTTCAGGTGTCGGTGGACTTGTGGCCATCGCCGCCGTTGCGTTTGCCGTGGTGGGCAGCGCGGGCGTTCCGCATCTTCCCCCTGATTACACAGCGCAGCGGGGCACTGAGAGCTACTACAGTGGCGAGCCGCGTTACGAAGACCTCGCACCTTTCATTGGCAACCTCAAGGGCTCGCGCTCGAAGCTCTTCGTGAAGGTGTCCATTACTGTGGTTTACCGCCTTGGGCCCGAATTGGCCGACGCCAAGTCGCTGTTCACAGAACGCAAAGCCATCATTGCCGATCGCCTGAACTTCATCTTCGGTGCCAAGGGCTTTGAAGATGTCGAAGGCGCAGAGCATCGCGGTGCCATCAAGGAAGAAATCAAGACTCAGCTCCAAGCAGCGCTCTTCCCAGACAAGCGCGGCCGTGTGGAGGACATCCTCTACCGCGAGTTCTACATCCAGTGAAGAAACTGCTGCTGCCTAGCGTGGTCGTGCTGCTCCTATGCGCGGTGGCCATCCCGCTGCTCGGCGGTAAGGCCGAAGCAGGCTTGGCACCGGGACTCGAGCGCTTGCGTGGCGCTCCGGAGTGGTACGAAGGCGCGGATGCGCGCATCAGCGTGCCTGTGGTTGAAGTGCAACTGCAGGGCAAGGGCGCGCCTCGCTTGTTGTTGGGCGTGGCCTTCGATTGCCGTGGTGGTTTGGATACGCGCGCGCAGCCGACGCTGGACAAGATTGCAGTCCAACGCGTGCGTGATGCGCTGATGATGGAACTGGGCACCATGACGCCCGAGCAAGTGGGCGAGAGCTCGCGCGATCGCTTCGCACTGAAACGCCGCGTGCTGCCGCTGATCGAGCGCGCCGCCTTCGCGCATGCTGAAGCTCGCGTCACCCGTGTGCATTTTGAATCGCTGCTGTTCGCAGGCGGATCATAGTTCGCGGGTGCCACGCTGCGCTGACAATCAGCGCAGCGCGGTAGGGGCGGGATTACTGCAAGACCATCTGCACTGGGTTCGAGATCTGATCGATGGTGAGTGATGCTGCTGGGTCCAGTACCACGAACGCACCATGCAGGCTCAATCCGACCAACGGCAGGTAGACCGGGAGCAGCACGCTGCCCGTTGCAGTGCCGCCGGCACTCAAGATGCCGTAGTTGTTTGGGAACAATGGATTCGGCGTGCTCATTGCAAAGTTGAAGATGGCGTCCATGTTCAAGGGGATGTTCCGCCCATCGGGCAGCGGAATCCCGGGGATGCTGCCGCCGGACCACGCGAAGGCGAATGCCTTGTTGGGGTCTGACGCGCTGCTGAGCGTGAAGTTGATGGAAGTGCCCATGATGGGCGGTGTCGTGCGCGTCAGCGTTGCTGCGTAGGTGGGTGCCACGGGAACGATCTTGAATACTTCGCCGCCGTTCAAGTCGCAGATGTACATCTCGCCAGCCGCGTCCTGGCCGAAAGACGAGACTGAAGTGATGCTGGCCGCGCCCGCGGGATCCAACTGCACAGTGCGGTCTGTGAACGATCCGTAGCCAGCGACAGTCTTGCGCAGCGACCAGATCTTGTTGCTGCTGTTGTCAGCGAAGAAGTAAGTTCCCTCAAGTCCAGGAATGGCGTTGCCGCGATAGACATAACCACCGATGACGCAGAAACCGTTGGTGCCTTGGGCGTAGGCGTACAGCGGCGCCGTCATGGTCCCAATCGCAGCGCAGCCCGAAGTGTTGTAAGCGTTGTTGCCTTCGTAGCAGCGCCAACCGAAGTTCTTGCCGCCAGGAGTGCCCGCAGCCAGATAGTCGATTTCCTCAACGGCGTTTTGACCCACATCGCCGATCCACAGATCGCCGTTCCAGCGATCGAATGAAAAGCGCCACGGATTGCGCATGCCGTAGTGCATTACGGAATCGTGGCCTGCGGTGGCGCCGTAGTAGGGGTTGGATGGCGGGTTGGACCAGAACGGAGCCACTGGGTTGTCCACATCAATGCGCAGCATCTTGCCCAACTGCGAAGTCAGATTCTGGGCGTAGCCGTTGGGGTCGCCACCGCTGCCGCCATCACCCATGCCGATCCAAAGGTAGCCATCTGGTCCGAAGGCCAGCATGCCTCCGTTGTGATTCGAGAAGGGCTGTGCGACCGCGAACAGAGTCGTGCCCGCGGCGGTGGCTAGATCGGGGTTCGCTGGAGAACGCTGGTAGCGCACGATCTGCGTGTTGCCTGCGGCAGTGTTGTCCGTGAAATTCACGAAGAAGTAGCCGTTGGCGGCGTAGTTCGGGTGGAAGGCCATGCCGAGCACGCCGCGTTCGTTGCCGCTGACGCCCGCTGTGGGAATGGTCAAGAATGCAGTGGTTAGCAGCACTCCGTTCTTCACCAGCCGGATGCGTTGGCTGAGCTGTTCGATGACGAACACGCGTTCGAGGTCGCCCGGGGGCGAGCACACAAACACAGGGCGCACCAAGCCCGATGCGAATAACTGTGTGCCAAAGGACTGCGCTTGCAGCGGCAAGGTGGCCAAAGTGAGCAACAGGACAGCGACGATTTTCATGGGCAACTCTCGGCTGAGTAATGGACCGGAACTCATGCGGGATGACGGTCAGATCATACTGTGCCACCAAGGTCCGGGACAAACCCAATCTGGTCTCGCCTCCAACCTGCACGGCCAAAGGGGTTTCGCACTACAGTTTGCCCCGCGACGGGGGTCCATTTTGGCGTCACGCTTCGATCAAATCCATCACGAATACAGCGGTTTACAGCGGCGGCAGGCGTTGGTCTTGGGCCCCTGTGCGGTACTGGCTGCCGCTGCGGTGGTTCCTCAGGCGGATAGTTGGGCGGCCACCATGGGCGCACTGCTGGCCACACTGGTTGGCGTTCCGTTGGTGCTGCACCGCGTGCTGCCGTTGTTTCTGCCGCCGTATCGCACTTGGGCGCAGCGCGCGGGCGCCATCAAGCTCGAACTCGCGGGGCTGCGTGCGCACATGGCCGCAGTGTTTGGAAAGTATCGCGAGCGAGCGAAGGGCGAGCGCTTCAAGCAGGCCTACGATTTGTCGGGGCGTTCTGTGCGCGACCTCGAAGAGGCCTTGGCGGTGGGCATGTTTCGTGAAGGGCGCGAGGTATTCGTGACAGCGTTCATGCGCGGCGGCGTGGCGCAGCGTGTCACAGCTTCCATCGGGTCGCCCTTCCGCTGTTCAGCGGCGGACGACCCCGCAAAGTGGGGCGGGCATGTCGAGCGTCTCGGCTGCGACGAAATCCGCCAGTACCACAATCACCCACACCACCACGGTCACACGCGGCCTTCAGCAACCGATGCGCGTTCCACGGGACAATTGCAACGCTTGTTGGGCCCGCACCGCAGCAAGTTGTGCTCGCTGATCATTTGTTGGAACGGATTGCAGGAGTGGCGCGTGTTCCAATATGACGCAGCGGGCCAGTACGCGCTGCACTTCGCCTTCGATGCGGCGCTGGATTCACAGGCGTCTCTGCCGAGGGTCCAAGGGGAACGCACCCAGCTTCCGCGTCGTTGACCACTTCGCCACCATCAACATCTGCTGGCGACCTGCAGGAACTCTTGCCGAGCGGCAAGGCGAACTTGTTGGGTAACCGCGCCCATTGGGCTTTTGTCTATTTGAAGAAGGCGGGGCTGGTGGAGTCGCGCAAGCGTGGGATCTACTGCATCACTCCACGCGGCTTGGATGTTCTGGCGCAGCAGCCGACGCGCATTGATTGCAAATACTTGGAGAAGTTCCCAGAGTTCATTGTCTTTAGAGACTTGCGGCATGATGAGGATGCTTCGGTTGCTGCAACTGCTGACCCACCGACTCAGGGGACGCCCGAGGAGACACTGGATGCCGCGCATCAAAGACTGAGCCTTGATCTTCAGAGCGAACTCCTCGACCAAGTGAAGAGTGCGTCGCCAGCGTTCTTCGAGCGCCTTGTGGTGGTACTCCTCGTTGGCATGGGCTATGGAGGCACGCTGCAAGACGCAGGCGCATCTGTGGGCAAGAGTGGCGATGGCGGCATCGACGGGATCATCAAGGAGGATCGGCTGGGTCTGGATGTCATCTACATCCAAGCCAAGCGCTGGGAAGGGACTGTCGGGAGGCCCGAGATCCAGAAATTTGCCGGCGCACTGCAAGGCCAGCGCGCACGCAAGGGCGTGTTCATTACGACTTCGTCGTTTTCCAGTGACGCGCGCGATTACGTCAAGACCATCGACAGCAGGATTGTGCTGATGGACGGCCCTGAGTTAGCGAAGCACATGCTGGATCACAACATCGGCGTATCGCCTGTGCGCTCCTACGAAGTGAAGCGCATCGACTCCGATTTCTTCAGCGAAGAGTGAGCGTGGACCGCAGGCGCCGGACTACTTGTCCGACTTCGCGGCTTTGGGCGGTTTCTTTTCACCGAACCAATCCGTGTGGGCGCCGATGGTTTCGGGGCGCTTGTCCGCGTTGGCGGCGCGCAGGCCGAGCAGGAAAGCCATGCGCACAATGCGTTCGACCTTGGCCACTTCGATCTTGTCAGGATCGTCGCTGGTCATGTGATAGTCAGCGTGCTCGTCGTCGCAGAAGAAAACAACCGGCACGCCCTTCTTCGCGAAGTTGTAATGATCGCTGCGCGTGTAGAAGCGGTCGCCGTTGGCGAGATTCAGATCGAATGCTTGGCCTAGAAACGCCGCGTCGCGTGTGAGAGTGGAGTATTGCTTGTGGCGCCATGTGGGCGTGACGGAGATGGCCGTCGTGGGCACGCTCGCAGTGCTGCGTCCGATCATGTCGATGTTCACATTGGCGATGAGCTTCTCTAAAGGCCATGTCGGATTGTTGGCAAACCACTCCGAACCCCACAGCCCGAGTTCTTCACCAGACACCGACAAGAAAATAATGCTGCGGCGCGGGCGCTCGTCGCCTTTGAGTTGGCTGTACGCCTCAGCGATTTCCAGTATGGATGCTGTGCCGCTGCCGTTGTCGTCGGCACCATTGAACGCCTGACCATCTGGCGCCATGCCCACATGGTCCATGTGCGCGCTGTAAACAAGTGCTTCGTCGGCCACTGCGGTGTCGCGGCCTGGCAAATACGCTGCAACATTGGTGGCGGTGGACTTGCCTTCTTCGGCCTTCAGCACGATGTGCAACTTGGTGGGCCCAGCGTGGGCTTGCACGCCACGATCCAACGCGTCTGCATCCACGCCCATTGCGGCGAGCAGTGCATCTGCGTCGGGGCCGCCGACGACCAGCACCGGGATCTTCGCGCGCGCCGTCATGCTCATTGCGCCCATGGCCGATTGCTTCATGCTCACTTCAGGCTTGCCCGGAAAGACCGCCATCATGTTTGCGGCGGACAGAAACGGCTTGTTCAATTTGCGCGTGACGATGATGGCGCACTTGGCTCCGGCGGCGCTGAGCAAACTGGCGGCTTGGCGCACGGCGCCAAATTCCACCATCATGCCCTTCATCATGGCGTCGTTCACAGTCATGCCTTCATCGGCGCTGGTGTCCATCGGCACTGACACCACGGGAATGCACTTGGATAAATCCTTGCCTTCGAGGTCGCCCTTCTTGATGCGCCCGAGGAACAGCGGCTCTGCACTGACATCCAGTGCGGCTTCTGCGATGTCCTTAGGGAGCACCCACGCGCCATGCTGCGTGACAGGCTTGTCGTCGGCACCGAACACGCCCGAGCCCGCAAGCACGCTGCGAATGTGCACTGGATAGTGTTGCAGCCACTGGCGCGGCGCGTCTGGCGCGTCGCTAGTCTTGTCGCCGAGCGGCTTCAATCCCAACGATTCAAAACGCTTGATGATGTAGTCGGCGGCTTTGCGCTGGCCAGCAGTGCCGGTGAGACGGCCTTCGTACGCATCGGACGCGAGCTCATTCAAGTGCGCAGCCAAGTCTGCTGCGAGAATGCTCTGCATGGCTTGCGGCGCGGCGTCGCGTGCGCCGTTGGCGGCCGCAGTGCCCCAATCTTGAGCAACGGCGGACAGCGCAAACAACGCAAGACAAGCGAACAGTCTGGTGATTCTCATAGGGGCAGCTTCCATGCCACGCCTACGGGCTTCAAGGGGCGCAGCCCCCGCGCCCAGATCAGCGCGCCGCTGGCGCAGAGCCTTCAACGACTGTCCAATAACGATCGATGGCTAATGGGCCCAATTCCTGCACACTGCCGCCGGGCCAGCGAATGGTGAGCTTCTGGATGCTGCTTTCGGAACCGAGTCCGAAATGCAGACGCGGATCGTTGCTGGAGGCATAGCTGCCGCCTGCCATGACTTCGCGCACTTGCGTGCCCTGAGTTGTTTGCAGCGTGATGCGCGCGCCCACAGCGGCGCGGTTGCATTGGATACCTTTGAGGCTGAAGCCGATCCAGTGGCCCGATGCAGCCGATTGGTTCTTGAACAGCCGCGCGCGGTCGATGTTGTGCATCACAAACATGTCTTGCCGGCCATCGTTGTCGTAATCGATGACCACCGAGCCGCGCCCGACGCGGGGTTCCGCCACATCGCCTTTTTGCGCCGCGCTGAGTTCGGTGAATACAGCCTTGCCGTTATTAAATAGGACTTGGTGTGGCTGGCGATAGCGCGTGATCTCGTTCAAGTCCTGCGTGTCGTCCATCACATGGCCGTTGGCTGTAAAAATATCGAGGTCGCCGTCGTTGTCGAAGTCTGTCAGGTTGTTGCCGAAGCCGAGGTTGACCAGTGTGGGTGCGTGCAGCCCTGCAATGCGTGTGGCGTAGGTGAACTCTTCGCCGCTGCCCAAATAGAGCGCGTTCGTTTCCATGCTCAGGTTCGTGACATAGACATCGATGTTGCCGTCGTTGTTGACATCGCCGGTGGCCACGCCCATGCCCGCTTCGGTCTTGCCGTCGTCGTTGTGACTGCAACCCAGCCAAACGCCTTGTTCTTCAAACTTGCCGCCGCCGAGGTTGCGATAGAGCTGATTCGGCGTCGAATCGTTCGCCACATAGATGTCGGGCAATCCGTCGTTGCCCACGAAGTCGGCGATGCCGAGGCCCAAGCCTTTGCCATCGACATCAACCAAACCGCTATCAGCGCTGGCATCTTCAAAGGTGCCGTCACCGCGGTTGCGATAGAAGCGATCTGCGGAGTGCCGGTACACATCGGGATGGCAGGTGGACACCTTGCCTTCAGTGAGCTTGCCGCAAGGCCGGTGCTTGGCCACAGTGAAATCGAGATAGTTCACGACGAAGATGTCCAAGTCGCCGTCGGGCTCGGCATCGAAGAAGGCGCCGCTAACGCTCCAGCTCGAGTCGCCAACGCCGGCGGCTGCAGTGACATCCGCAAATGTGCCATCGCCATTGTTGCGCAGCAGCACATTGGCGCCGAAGTTCAGCAAGTACAGATCGGCGTCGCCATCGTTGTCGTAGTCGCCGGCGATGACACCTTGGCCATAACCGCTGCCGACTGCGTGCGCCTTCTCTGTGACATCATCAAAGCTGCCGTCGCCGCGATTGCGATAGAGCTTGTTGGTGCCGGGTTCGACGACGGTGTCAGTGCCGGGAATGCGCCCAGATTCCAACACGTACAGGTCCATGTATCCGTCGCTGTCGAAATCCAACACCGCGGCACCGGCTCCCATGGTCTCAACGATGTACTTCTTGCCGCTGCCACCTGCGTGGTGCACAAAGTCAATGCGCGAGGCGCTGGTGACATCCGCGAACAGGCCACCAGCGCTTGGTGCCGCTGCGGCTGGCTTCGCCAATTCACTGGAATTCGGAGTGGCGCTTTGGTCGGAACACGCGCAAAAAATAACGAGCAGCGCCGCAAGCGTGGCGTAGCGAGGAAGCAACATGCGGCCTACCTTCCTTGTTGCAGTAACTGGCGCGCGGCTTCTTCCGCGCGGTCGGCTTCTTCGCGCGCACCCAACAGGCGCAGCGCTTTGGACATCTGGAAAAACACCGTGGAACCTGGAGCTGTGCGGCGCAGAGTGTCCAGATGCGTCATTGCATCGCGCGCGCGACCGGCCTCCAGCAAGAGCTTGACCAACTCAATGCGCAGCGCGGCGTTGTTTTGGTTTATCTTGACCGCCGTCTCGGTGTACTCGATGCGTTCGTTCAGCGCGGCCAACGCTTTGAAGCGCGTGAATTCGGCCTTGGCTTCTTCCTTGCGCCCCAGTCTTTGCAACGCGCGCGATAGGTTCCAAAGCGCGCCCACATGCCCCGACACTTTTCCAAGCACTTGGCGCATAGTCACAATGGCGGCCTCGACAGCGCCTTCGCCCAATTGTGTGCGCCCCAGCAAGAACAACGCTTCAATGTTGCTCGGCTCCAGCGCGGTTGCCATTTGCAGCGCGGTCAGTGCGCCCTTGCTGTCGCTCACATCCGTGCGCGCCAAGCCAAGGCTGTACCACGCCTGAGCGTGCTTGGGGCTGTGTGCAACACACGCTTCAAAGTCGGCAATGGCGGGCGAATACTCCGCGGCTTCCAAAGAGCACAGGCCGCGGTTGTAGAACCACACGCCGTAGTTGGGGTCGGTGCGTGGGCCGATGGTGAGTGCGCGAGTGAGCGCCTCACGAGCAGCCAGCGGCTTGCCGTTATCCAAGAGGCATTTGGCGTAGGCCTGAAACCAAGCGCCCTTCGCTTGCGGCGCTGCGATGGCAATTTGCAGCCAGTTCTCGGCATCTTTGATCTTGTAGAGCTGGATGGCGCAGACGCCTACCCAATAGGCGAGTTCAGGAGTGGGCGCCGCGGAGTAAGCGGCCGTGTAGGCGACAGCAGCGGCTTCGTAGTTGCCGCGCTGGAAATGCTGCTGCCCTTCGGCGATGGTTGCCGCGACGGGCTGTTGCGATAGTGCAAGCGAGCAAAGAAAAACCAGTGTCAGGAAGGTGCGCACGCGCTGGACTGTATCAGCCAATGCGACCTACGGGCTTGAGCACGCGGGAGCACAGTGCGGCGCTGACTTCGATCACAGCGTCTTCACCCAATTGCGAAAATCTTTGTCCAAGGCGTCGAAATCCACATCCTTGAAGGCCAGATCCACGGCGCCATCCAAGATCTTCCCAATCTCGTCGCCCATCAGGCGCATCCTGCGCATCATCTTCTTGTCTTCGTCGCTGGTCTTGTCGTCCTTAGCGTCTTTCTCGTCTTGTTCCTTGTTGAAGACTTGGGTCTTGGCAACCAACTCTTTGTAGTACATGTCTGGAATGTCTTGCCAGCGTTTGTTCTTGGTCACCTTGCGCAAGAAATAAACCAGCGCCCAGCCTTGGGCGTATTTGAATCCGCCGTTGGTGTAGTACTCCGATTGGGGATAGCGCACCAATGATTTCACTGGGATCAGGTCGTTGCCTTTGCCCATGTGGTCCTTCAAGTGGCCGACGCGCCAATCGAAGGTGTCGATCTTGACCGACTGCCCGCCAATGGTGGAGCCAGCAAAGTAGTCGCCGTGCCCTTCGTTGAACCACGAATGCGGCGCCAGATCACCTGCCGCATAGAAGATGTATTGGTGGAACGCCTCGTGATACATCACCGATTTGCAGTACTCGCGCGAGTTCTTCTTCGACTCGCCGGTGAAGCGCGTGAACAGAACCAATTCTTCTTTCTCGCTGTTCCAATAGCCGGCAGAGCCCTGCGGGCCGCCGTAGCCGTGGTAATCCGCTTGGTTTGAAAACACGCGCACGGTGCTGATCTCGGTAATCGGTTTCAGCGGCGGGAACAGTTTCTCGTACACCTTGGCGCGAATGATCTCGATTTCCTTGCTGAGCTCTGTGAGGAAGCCCTTCTCGGGCTCATCGCTCAAGAAAACATAGTTTTTGCTGTCCGTTGCGTACCAGCCGGGATTGCCAGTGATGCTGGCGCGAATGGCTTCGCGCTTTGCGGGCCCTTCCAGTTTGGTGATGTCGCGATTGACCGTGGCGGCGCCTGGCTGGCCTTCCGGCGGAAACAGCTTGAAGCTCTGAATGCTCTTCAAGTAGATCTCTGCCCAGTTCTTCTTGTAGGTTTCTTCGAAGGCGGTGTAGACCACGCCCCATTCCACATTGTCGCCAGTGAACACAGCGACACAGATGGTCTGTGCGCGCGCGCCCCATTCCGCGCTCCAGCCCTTCAATGCACCCGCCTTGATGTCCTTCTTGGTGTAGCGCTTCGCGGCGCCTTCGTACTCGTTCTCAATCCACTCTTCCATGGACTTCGGTTCTGCCTTCTTGCCAAACCTGATCACGGCACCCTTGACTGCCTCCTCAACACTTCCCTCACTCACGGGCTTCACTTCTTCCGCGGGTTTGTTGGGCGCGGTTGTGGTGCCCGGCAGCGGCACTCGCAGAATGCGCAGCTCGGCCACCTGCGCTTCGTTGTATTGCTCGTAAGCCCCGCGGCGTTCAAGCTCGGCCATGTCCGGTTTCCAGCAACCCACGACATACTTCGTGCCGGTTTCCACCGTGGTGGACTTCCAACCTTTGATGGGGCGGATGCTGTAGCCCCACTCTTTGATCTTCTGCACATCGCCGAGTTCTGCTGGGCCTAGGAAAGCGAGAGGCGCAAGCACCAGAGCGAATAGGACGGCATTGCTGGGCAGTTTGATGAACGGGCTCCTTGCGGGCACTTGGACGCATGCGGGGGAACCCCGACTCCGTTCATTGAGGAACCGAGACGAAGTCGTGCCACCCGCGTGTCCGGGCCCATCATCTCACGGTTTAGTGCTCCCGTGCAGGTTTCCTTGGGGCCCGCCCAATTGCGCCATTCAGATTCAAGCGTCGCCGCGCACCTTCCGATGGTGATACAGACCGTCCGTCTGATTGGGTCACCGCTACGACCCATTCCTACGCCGGTTGAAAGGCAGCTTTCATGGACCCGCGACCCCCCGAGGCCTCCTCGGATTCACAGCCCCGCCAGCCCCGCAAGATCGCCATCATCTCGGCGGAATACCCACCAGAGACCGCGGCGGGGGGCATCGGCACCTACGCGGCAACCGTGGCCCCAGCGTTGGCCCGGGCGGGCTGCGAAGTCACTGTGGTCTCGCGCAGCCTGAACGGCAGCGACAGTTTGGAACAGCGCGACGGCGTGCGACTCTTGCGTTTGGTGGACTTGGCCCCTCCGGAAGGGTTTTGGGCTGCCCCGTTTGAACAGGCACATGTGCGCGCGGCGCAGGATTACTACCAGCGGGCCTACACCGTTGCCGTCGCTTTCATGACCATGCCCGAATTGGCGGGCAACGAATTGATCGAAGTTGCGGACTGGGGCGGGGAAGGCGCGTTGCTGCGAGCGGCATTGGCAGACACGCCCATCGTGGTCCGCTTCCACACACCTGCGCGCTTGGTGGCTCGCTGGAATGGTGTGGGCCAAGGTGCAGACCGCGGTTTCTGGGATGCGCTGCACGCCCTGGAAACTATGGCGGTGTCCAACGCTTCGGCTTGGACTTGCCCCTCGCAATGGATGGCGCGCCCCTGCGAAGAACTCTTTGGGTTAGTGCCGGGCAGCGTGCAAGCCATTCCGAATCCGTTCGATGCTGCGGCATTTGCAGCAACGACAGGTGCTGCTGCTGCGATTGGGCACATATCGCCAAACGCCGTGCGCGGCAGCGACATTGTCACCATCGGTCGCGTGGAAGCGCGCAAGGGTGTGGTTGAAGGGGCACATGCCATCGCCAAAGTGTTGGCGCTGCTGCCCGAAGCGCGCTGGGTGTTGGCAGGGGCCGATACACGCACCGCACCGGACGGTGGCAGCATGGCGCGGTTCTTGCGCGCGTTGCTGCCCGAAGACTTGCGCGGGCGCGTCGTCGTGACGGGCTCGCTGCCACGCGAACAACTGCCTGCGTTGCTCAGCCACGCTGGGGTGGTTTTTCTGCCCTCGCGTCACGAGAATTTTCCATACACCTGCCTCGAAGCCATGGCTACCGGCGCGCCGGTGGTCGCGTCAAAGCACGGAGGCATGGCGGAGATGGTTCAGAATGGATGGAGCGGCTTGCTGAGCGACCCCGCAGATGCCGACGCCACTGCAAAGGCGCTGTTGCGCGTGCTCCTGCAACCGTGCGTGGCCGAAACCCTCGGGCGCGGCGCTGCCGCCGCTGTGAAGCGTTTCGACCCGGATGCAGTGGCCGCGCGGCTGCACGCGCAGTACGCAAACACTGTTGCTGCTGCCGCAGCGGAGGTGCGTTCATGATCCCGTGCCGCATCCTCATCAGCGATGTGTGGTCCATTCACAACGCGGGGGACCGCGCCATCTTGGAAGCACTGCTGCTGGAACTGCGCCGCCGCTGGCCGCAAGCCAACATCACAGTGGCCGCGCGTTTCCCCGAAACTTGCACGGGCCTTGGGCCGGTGACAGTGCTGCGCGACCCGCTGGCCTTTGATGCCGCCGCATTGCAAGCACAGATCGCACATCGTTACGGTTCCGATGCAGCGTTAGATGCCTTGTGCACTGCCATTGAGTCCGCAGATCTTGTGGTCAGCACCGGTGGATACTTCCTGAACGCATCGCCCAACAACGCGTTCGAGTTTGTCTTTCTCTCACGATTACTGCGCTATCAACTTGCGCTCGATCGCGGCATCCCAGTGGCGCTGCTGGCGCAATCCTTTGGGCCATTCACCACGCCGCAATTGCAACATGCCGCGCGCAGCACATTGGTGCGCGTGCCGCTGATCACCGCACGCGATGTCGATGGCTTCGCCGCTTTGCACTTCAGTGGCATCGCGCCGCAGTGCATGCTGACCGCCGACATGGCAGCTCTGTTGCCAGTGGCGCCAGAAGCTGAAGTCGACGCCGCAGTGCGGCGTTGGAACATCCCGCCGGGCGCCTTCGCTATCAGCGTGCGCCAGTATCCAGGCACACCGGTGGGGGCCTTCGCCGCTGTGGCGCAAATCGCCGACCGCATTGTGGAAAAAACTGGACTACCGATTCTGCTGATCGGCACCACGGTGCCGCCGGCGCAGCACGCCGAAATCGTGCGCACGGAACGCGCACTGGGCAACGACGATTCGCTCGCGTTGGCCGAAGTGCTTGCAGCCATGCGTCACAAAGACCGCGCCGTGCTGGTGAACGAAGCGCTGCCGCCGCGCGTGCTGAAAGGTGTGCTGGGGCGTTGCCACGCATTCTTAGCCACGCGCATGCACGCGGCGATTCTGGCCACCACAGCGGGAACGCCCACGCTGGGTATTGCGTACGAACCCAAAGTGATCGGCTGGTTCGATCAGTTGGGGCTACCTCAGATGGTGCTGCCGTTGAGCGCCATGAATGCAGCCGAACTTGAATGCGGCACCAATGCACTGTTGGAGCAAGCGGCTGCGCTGCGCGCCCACTTGGAAATGGTGCGGCCTGAAGTGGAACTGCGCGCACGCATGAATTTCGATGCATTGGAACTGTTGTGTGCAGCGCTGCCTGAACCAGCTGGCGCAAGCGTCGCGCCGTCAGCGGAGGCCCCGCCCGCTGCCGCGGACGCGCGCCAATCGTGGGAGAGCGAGAGCCATCACTACGACACGCTGCACACGCGCTTGCGCAAAGTGGCGGAATTCGTCGATTCATTGCCCGGCACACGCGTGCTGGACATCGGCTGCAGTGCAGGCACTCTCGGTGCAGCGCTGCAACCGCGTTGGACTTATCACGGCTGCGACATTTCCGCCTCGGCGGTGGCCAGTGCGCCGCGGGGCACTTGTGTGGCGTGGGATTTGGAAACCGGTTTGCCGCCCTTCGACGGCCAGCCCTACGACGTGATTACGGCGTCGGGCATCCTCGAATACATCGCCGATGTGCCCAAGTTGTTGCGCACGGCGCAGGCGCGCTTGAAACTCGGCGGGTCCTTGGTGGTTTCGTACTTCAACATGCAGCATGTGTCGCGGCGCGGCACCAATGCCTTCCGTCACGAGCACTGGAAAAACAACTGGAGTGCGGCGCAGTTCCGCGAGCAGTTGGAACAAGCGGGGTTCAGTGTGGCCACAACCACCTTCAGCACGCGCGGCAACGCGAGTGCGCCAGATGTGCGCGACGAAGCCGCAGTGTTGGCCGCTGAAGCGGCGCAAGACTGGAGCGCAACCAACATCGACGACCTTGCGCACACACTGATCTACACATGCACATCGGTCGCGGCAACGCCCCATTGTGATGTCAGCGTCGTCATTCCAGCGTGGAACAGGCTGGATCTGCTGGCCCCAGTGCTGGAGGGCTTTGTTCGCGAAGCTACTGGAAAATCCGTCGAGATCATCGTTGTGGACGACGGTTCGGAACCGCCGGTGGCCACGCTGCTGGCAGCAATGGGCCAGCCCGCATGCGTGCGCGTGGTGCGCCACGAAAAAAACAGCGGCCGCGGCGCAGCCTTGAACACGGGCTTTGCGCAAGCGCACGGTGACATCGTCATTGTGTGCGACAGCGACATCGTTCCAGAACCGAACTTCATCGACGATCATGTGCGCTTTCATGCGCACCATCGCGACGCGAAGGCCACATGCTGCGGGGCCTTGGTATGGGGCGTGGATGCCGGCTTGCTCGGGCGACTCTTAGGAGCGCGCTCCAATCCGCGATTGGAAGGCGGTGATCTGGAAGGCGCAGATGCGCATGGCGCATTCGGTCCCGTGGGGCGTTCGTTGCCCTGGACTCAGTGGTACACCGACAATTGGTCGTTCAAGCGCGCGGGATTCAGCGCGGAAGAAATGCGCTTCGACAGCAGTTATCGCGCTTGGGGTTTTGAAGACCTTGAACTTGGGCGCAGATTGGCGCTGAGCGGCGCTACCAACACGCTTATGAGCGCAGCTCGCGGGCGCCACCTGAAGCCCGCCACTTTTGACGGCTTGCGCTCGTGCTTCGCTCGTTCGGTGCCCAACTTGCTGTTGTTGGCCCAAGCCGCACCAACAGAATCGGCCGTGCGCGATTGGATGGGCTGCCGCTGCAGCAATCCCAAGGCTCTGGCCGCAGCGGAAAATCTCGTTGCCGCGCACTGGCGCCGCTTGGAAACCCTCGAACGCAATTTCGGCATGTGGGACAGTGCGGTGCCGGAAGACATGCGCCGTTTCGTAGCCACGGCTCTCTCGGATGCGCTCTTCCGCATTGGCGTGGCGCGCGGTTTCGCGAACAACAATGACAGTGCCACGAGCGCGGCCAGCGCAGACCCAACGCCCTTCCTCATGGACTTCGCACCGTTGGCCACAGCATGCATGTTGCTGGGCATTGCGTTGGGCGACGAGGAACCGAGTTGGGATTTGATGCGGACAGAAGTCACCAACCTTCAGAAAGCCGCGCGCCAACCCGCTGCCTTCGAAATCAATTTCCTAAAACGCATTGCGTTGCATACCGACGCGCACGTGGGGCAGGCTGCCTCAGCCGCCGGAGCCTGATGCCAAACCCTGCTTTCAGCGCGCGCTGCAATTGGTGCCCGCGCCAATAAACCGCAATTCCTGAAGGTCTTGCTTTGCGCCATGGCTCAGCACGGCCGTGGCAGCCGCAAAGTGAAATCTTGAAAGTTAATTTGAAGCTCCTTCGCGCCAGTTTTCGATAACGGCGCTGGAGTCCCATCAGTCATGTCATCGCATTCCTTCGAAGTTCATTTCCGCACTGCTGCCCGTCGAGGCGGCAGCCTTGGTCCCGCGTTGCGCACCGCCGCATTGGCCGATGGCATGCAACATGCGGATCTGCCTGTGCGCACCACGCTTGTTGCCAGTGCGCCTCCGGAAGTGCACGACCTGCTCTATATGCGCGTGCGCAACTTGGTGGCGCTGCCGGAAGAGTTCGTGTCGGACCTCGACGGCCATGGCTCCAGCGTGCCCGATGTGGTGATTGTCGATCCGATGCCGCCAGGCACGCCAGCGCACTCATTGATTCAAGCGGGCACAATTCTGGTGGAGCGTTTGGATGGCGCCATGTGCGACGACGACGGCCAGCCCATGGCGTGCCGCATTCACCGCCGCGACGGCAGCGTCCGAGTGATCAGCGGCGAAGCGTCCATGCTGCTGGACCCTGCCTTGCCGCAATTGCGCGCGCAGCGCAAACCCAGTGGGCGCCCGCCTCGCGAATTGCTGATTCTTCTTGGCGCTGGGGCGCATCCCGTAGCCGAGCTGCGCATTGCCGAAGAACTCGCGCCCTTGGCGAAGACTTTCGAGCGCATCGACTTTGTGACGGGCTTCCACTCCACGACAGCGCACAGGCGCCAACTCGAACGATTGTTGCCAACGGCGCGCATCATCCCTGGCGCGCTGCGTCCTGCGGCGCTGCTCGCACGCGCGGATATTGCCATTGTTGCTGGTGCCGCTGTGGTGCGTGAAGCGGCGGTCTTAGGCACGCCCGCATTGCTGCTCAGTTGCGCAGACAAAGACCTCAGCGCCGACGCAGCCTTCGCGGCCCGCGGCAGTGCGCTGCACTGTGGGCACTTCGAAGCGCTCTATCCGCGCAAGCTTGCGCAGTTATTGCGCAGCCTCAGCGAGGACGACTTGGCGCGCATGGCCGCGCGCGGCCCAGAGATTAATGCCGGCAACGGATTGGTCACACTGCTGCGTGAATTGCGCTTGCAACCCGCAACAAAGCCCGCGAAGTTCTCTCGCAAAGTCAGCATCGCGACCAACTAGGGCGCACCAAGACAACGCTCACATCGAATCGAAGCCTTTGAAATAGAGCGGCATGAGTCCGGGCGTTGTGTTGAGGCCGAAGAGTGTGACTTCTGCTGGCGCCGTGGTACTGGGCGTTGCGCCGCCGCACCGAGCGAAGAGATCCGCCGGGTTGAGCGCTTGCAGCATGCCGAGGGCCCCATGCACGATGGGAACGCCACGAGCTGCAATCAACTGCATGGTCTTGTGTTGGTGCGGGCCACCCATCAGCACGATGTTGTCGCGGCCATCCAGCGCGAAGCACGCGCGAGCCAATGCCAGCACCGCTTCAGGCACACCTGCCCATTCATGAATGCAGCCTTGCAAATCGTGCCCCTTGCCGCAAACCGCGTAGGCATCGGGCACGCCGGCAGTTCGGGCATGCACCAAAAGCGTCATGGCGGGAATGCGCAGCAGCTCTTCCCAGTGGGCAATGCTGCGCAGCGTTCCCACCGGTTCGGCGTCGTGCAGGCGCATGAGCGCTGCAATGTCGCGTTCGGTGGCGCGTCGAATGCGCGGGCCTGCGTCGGGCGCAATGGCAGCCGGAAGCAATGCCAGCCATTCGCAACCAGCACGCACGAAACCGGCGCGTTCATAAAGCCCAGGTTGCGTGGCCCAGAGGACCAGCACATCGATGCTGCGTGCGCGCGCTTCATCTTGCAGGCGGCGCAGGACTTGCGAGGCCAGCCCGCGGCCGCGTTGCGCTGGGTCTGTGGCCACAGCACCAATGACGCCGACGCGCAGCAGCCCCATAGGTGTGCGCAAGCGCTGCACGAACAGGGCCGCATGAGCACTGATCATGCCGTCGCATTCGGCCACCATGCGTAGCGCACGCGCGCGGCGTCCCAAGAGCAGCGGGCAATCGTCCGTGGCACTGATGCTGGCGTCGGGGCGCAACCATGAATCCAGAATTGGAGCGAAGCAGCCTTGTTCCGTTGGCGCGAGCTCGCGCACAACGCACTTGGCTACGGTGGACGGCATCACAACCAATTCAGCAGCGACAGTTGCTGCACACGGGTGGCCATCATCAGCGACGCGTTGTACAGGCCTTCTTGCTGCTTCAAGTTGATCATGACTTCGGCCATGTCCACATCGGCCTCGCTACTGCGCAGGCTCTCAAGAGTGACATCCAAGTCGGCGAGGCGCTCGCCCGTGCGCTCGATCTGCGACGACCGCCCGCCCAAACGAGCGATAGCCGAGCTGAGCGTGCCAGTGCCGCGATCCAAATCGGCCATGGCGCTGTTCAGTTGCGCGCTCACTTCCGCCGGCGGCAGCGTGCTATTGCTGAGGATGTCGCGAATGGCGAGCAGTGCGTCGAACACATTCGAGCTGGTGCCATAGCGCACTTCGGTGGTGCCGCTGCGGTTGATGCCGCGAGCGTCCACATGCAGCACCGCGCCGGTTTCGCTGTCCACAACTTGCTGGGCGTTGTTGCTGAAATCAATGGCCACACTGGTGACGCCACCGTCGGTTGACATCGTGCCGCGGCCATTCACGCCGACGCTGGCATTGCTGAGGCTGGGTGTCAGTGCGGACACATCCACAAACAGCTTCTCGCCGTTGGCCCCGGTGACTTCTAAATTGGTTTCGCTGCCAGTGAAAGTTTGCGCAGGGCCGCCGTTCAGGCTGATGCTGCCGGCGCCGGTGGCATCGGTGCTCAAGACAATGGATGCACCGCTGCCGAGAACCGTGTCGGCTGCAACGGACGAAACGCCGGGCTTAAGGCCGGTTATCGGATCGGTGCCGTTCGCCGTTGGTGTGGCGCCAAATAGTGTTTGCGTATGCCGCAACAGCAAGCGGTCGAAGCCGGTGCCCGAATCTGAGCCCGCTCCTACGAGCGCACCTGTGGTGCCGTTGAAAGTTGTGGCGCTGCGCGGGCCCGACGCGAACACTTCGCTGCCAGGCAGCGTGAGTTCGTGAAAAACCGAAGGCGCCACTTCCACCGCGTAACTGCTGTTGTCTCCGGCATAGCTGACGCGCTGCAAGCCGTCGCTGCCCGTGACCATGCGGTAGGGCACGGTGCTGCTGCGCGTGCCTGCGAATAAGTGCCGTCCATCGATTTGTGTGTTGGCCGCAGTGAGAACATTGCCCAAGATGGCTTCTAATTCGGCGGCGATAGCGGCGCGGTCGCCGGGGGCCATCGTGCCGTTGGCGCCTTGCACCGCTAGTTCGCGGGCACGCGACAGCGAATCAGTGATGTCGCTGAGCGCAGCAGTGGAGCTATCGAGGTAAGCCTGCCCGCGTTCGCCCGCAGAGATATGTCGTGAAATAGCTTCGCGCTGCGCGGTCAAGTCCATCACGCGGCGCGTGGCGGCGGGGTCGTCCGATGGCCGTTGCAAACGCTGGCCGGTGGTCAGCTGCGTCTGGCTCTTGAACATCTGCCCATAGTTGCGAAACACAGAGTTGCGCAACTGGCCCAAGACTTCATTGAGTGAGATGCGTTCCATAATCAGCGTGCCATGTCGAGCAGGACGTCGTTGACTTCCTGCATGGTTTGCAGATAGCGGCCTGCTACCTGGTAAAGCTGCTGGAACTGCTCCATCAGAAGCAATTCTTCATCCAAGTTCACGCCAGATTCGCTTTCGCGTTTGGCTTCGAGCGATTCCAACACCAAAGACTGGGTGTCCAATGCGGTGGCCGAGCGCGCCGATTCGCCGCCCAATTCGGTGACCAAGCTGCGATAGAAGGAATCGGCGGTGGAATTGCCGAGGCCTTCGATTTGAGTGTCCTGCAACGCCATCATGCGCAGCAAGTTGCCGTTGTTGCTGCTGCCGGCGTCCAGTCCAGCGCTGAACATCGTGGGGTCTGCTTCCAGCGCGGCGTTGACACCAATGTTGGTGGCGTCGGAGCCGGTGAAGAAAGCATTAAGGCCGATAGCGGCCAGCACATCGGCGCTGTCGCCGTCGGCCACGAGATCAATGCTGAAGCGTTCACCCGAAGCACTGTCCAGATTGCCGGGGCCGAAGCGGATCTTGGTGCCGTCGATCAGCCCGAGTTCGCTATCAGGCGTGTATCCCTGGCCCACATCCAGTACTCCAACGATTTGGCCCGTGGCCGCGTCGCGCGCTTCCACTTGCAAGCCCGGCGTCACACCGATGGTGCCAGCGCCAAGTGGCGTGAACACCAGCGTGCGCGATGTCCCCGCATAGGTGCCGCTGGTCTTCACTGTCACGCTGTGATCGGAACCGGTCTCTAAGGCGGTGGACAAACCCAGCAACGCGGCAGGCGCACCTACGCCGTCGGTGATTTTCAAAGTTGAGGTGGTGCCGTTGCTGTTCGAGCGCAACACGATGCGGCCATCCACCACAGATGCCGTGGCGCCCGATAACTGCGCATTCATCGTGGCGGCTACTTCTTGCAGAGTGGCAGCAGCGGGCACGGCGAATGATGCTGGGTTGAAGCTGATGGTTTGCGGCGTGCCGCCATCCACAGCGACGGTCATGGCCGCAGCGCTGGACAGATTGATTGGGCCAGTCGCGCCCACGAGGCTCGCTTCGGCCGCGCCGAATGTGCGCCCGAGGTTTTCTTGCGGCAACACACGGTTGCTGAAATCGAAGCGCTTGTTGCTGGCAGATTGCAATCGCAGCGTGCCAGTGGGATCGACCACCGCATCCAGCCCTGGAATGTTGTCCAGTGCAGTCTTCAGATCGCCCACGGTCATGCTGTTCGGGTCGATGACAATGCGCGTGCGCGTGACCACACCGGTTGCGGTGTCGGTCATGTTCACCACCAACTCGCCTTGACTGATGTCGAAGGGCAAGCCCGCTGTTGCCAAGCGGTCGTCACTGACAGTGCCGGAGCCATTCACATCCACGAAGGGCGTGGTACTGGCGAGTTGCGAGAAGCCACCCGCAGGCGGCACGCCGGTGGAGTGGCGCTTGTTGAACTCGAAGATCATGTTGCCGGCCAGTTTGTTCAGCGACTGCATGCGCTCTGCAGTGCTCTGCCCGGCGAGGTCCATGAGGGCGCGGAGTTTGCCGCTCTTAGGGCGGAACGCCGCACTCCCGCGCAGCGCTTTCACTTCGAAGCCGTCGCTGGCGAGACCGGTGTCTTTGATGTCCAAATCCACCACGCCTTGAGGGCTGACCAAGAGCGTTCCGCCGCTGACCACATTCAAGCGGCCTGATGCATCGCGACGCGCTTGCACATCCACATGGTCGGCGAGTTCGCGCAACAGTTGTTCTTGGCGGTCCAGCAGACCGGGTGCGACTTGACCGTTGATGCGGTTCGCGGCGATCTGGTCGTTCACCCCGGCAATTTGGTGCGCGAGGTTGTTGACGGTGTCGACTTCGGCAGCCGCAGCCGCTTCGAACGAAGCGCCGATGCCGCCGAGTTGCTGTTGCAACAATTGGAACGAATCCGCGAGCCCGCGTCCCGATTGCAACACGGAAGTGCGCAGTCCTGAATCGTCCGGATCGCTTGAAAGGGCAGATAAGGAACCTTGGAAGTGCGCCATCACGCTGGCGAGACCGTTAGGCCCCGGCTCTTGGAACACGCCTTCCAATTCCAACAGATACGCGCGCACTGTGCCTTGGCGGCTGACTTCGCTGCCTTGCGCCCGCAAGCGCCCGAACAGCAAGTCGTCGCTGACGCGCTCCACCGCGCTCAAGTCCACGCCGCGTCCAATCCAGAGGTTGCCGCTGCTGGAAGTGGGGCTGAGCGAGCTCAGTTGCACGCGCTGGCGGGTGTAGCCCGGCGTGGTGGCGTTGGTCAGATTGTGGCCGATCACTTGCAGCGCGCGTTGCGCAGTGGTGATGGCGGAAAGAGCGGTTTGGAATCCGATGCTCATGTCAGAGCTCCGTGCTGATGACGCGGCGCACCGGAGGCAGCATGCTGCTCTGGGCACTGCGGTTGTAGGTAACGGGTTCGTCGCCGCCGCCGAAGACGGTGTGCACGATGGCGCGGTGCAAGTCCAGGCCGCAGCGCACCACTGCGGCGTTCGCGCGGTTCACCGCGCGAATCGCTTCCAGTGCAACAACCAGTGCGCTGCGTGCTGTGCTGAAGCGCTCGCGGTCTTGCGGCAAGGTGATGCTTTCCAGTTGGGTCAAGCGGATGCGATCTGCGCCCATGTTCAAGCGGCGGCCCACGGCCGTGAACACGCGCAGGCGGCGGCGCGTGAGTTCTTCGAGGCGCGCGAGTAGCGGGGAGGCGCCTTTCAAGCAGGCCTCCAAGCCCGGCATGTCTTGCACGCGCAACGCTTCGCGCTGTGCTTGCAACACCAATAGCAGTTCTTGCTGCAAGGTGGTTTCATCCTCCATCCACGCCATCAACAGATCCACATCCGCGCTGGCAAGAGAGGTGGCAACGGTTCCGATCACAGGGGCAGTAATGTTCATTTGCGTGGCTCCTTTACGGCATCTGCGTCCATGGTTTGCAAGATGGATTCCCGCAAACCGGTGCCGCCGCCATCGCACAATTGCTGCGCAAGGTGTTCGTCGAACAGGCCTTCGTAAACAGAACTGCCCGGCCCGCCGCCAAAGAGGCCTTCAGGCAAGCTCTGGCGCATCTCTTTCACCAGCAGCGACATGAACACGCATTCCAACTGCTCTGCCGCTTCCTCGCGGCCCTGCACTGGTGCGCGCGACGGGTCGATGTTCAGTGGTTGAATGCTCATTGCACGATCAACTCCGCTTGCAGTGCGCCTTGTTCTTTCAACATCTGGAAGATGGTGATCAAATCCAATGGCGACACACCTAAGGCTTTCAACGCTGCCGCCAGTTCGCCTGCGCCCACGGCGCCAGGAAGCATGCGGATGGGCGTGCTGTTTTCGGTGATGGACACATCGCTCTTCGGAATCACTTCCGTGCTGCCGGAATTGTTGAAGGGGTTCGGTTGCGAGACATCGAAGGCCTCCTTCACCGAAATAGACAGGTTTGAGTGCGTGATGGCCACCGGGAGCACCACCACATCGCCGCCAGCCACAATGGTGCCGCTGCGTTCGTTGATGACTACGCTGGCGCGCGGGGTGACGCGCACTTTCAATTCACCCAGCTTGGCCACGCATCCGACAACATCGCGGCGATCGGCTTCGCTCAGTTTGATTTCGATGGCAAGGCCATCCACCGCACGCGCGCTGCCGGGCAAGATTTTGTTGATTTCTTCAGCAAGGTTCTTCGCCGTTTCATAGCTGGCTTTGCGCAAGTGCATCACCACTTTGCCGTCTGGTGCCAGTATTTTCTGTTGCACTTCCAATTCCACGATGGCGCCGCCAGGGATGCGCCCTGCGGTGGGGTGATTGATGGTTTCCTTGCTGCCAGTGGCGCCGGAAGCTGATACCGCGCCGGTCAGCACGGGGCCTTCAGCGATGGCATACACCGTGCGGTTGTCGAAACCCACCAATTGCGTGGCCACCAATTGGCCGCCGCGCAAAGAGCTGGCGTCGCCCATGCTGGCAACAGTGATGTCGATGCGTGCGCCGGTGCGCGTGAAGGGCGGGAGCGTCGCCGTGACCATCACCACGCCCAAGTTGTCGGGGTTGATCTGCGCGGGCAAGAAATTGTTGCCCAAGCGTTTCAGCAGGTTCGCCGCCATTTGGCGCGCGGCAACGCCGCGATCGCCAGTGCCGTTCAAACCCACCACCAGCCCGATGCCGCGGATCTGGTTGTCGCGCACGCCGGAGATCTCCACGAGGTCGCGGATTCTGGCTTGCGCGCCAACAGTGGCGCAGAGGGCGAGCAAAAGTGCAGCAATAGTCGTAATGCGCATGAGGTGTTTCTCAGAACGGCCAGACATGGTCAACGAGTTCCGACAACCAACCCTTATTGGTGGCGCGGCTCAAGGGGCCATCGCCCTCGTAAACAATCGAAGCGTTGGCGATGTTCTCGCTCATGACGCTGTTGAATCCGGTGATGTCATAGGGGCGCACCACTCCTGTGATGCGCACCGTCTTCTTCTCTTTGTCCATGATGACTTGGCGGCGGCCTTCGATGATCAAGTTGCCATTGGGCTGGACATCGATGACCACCACGGAAAGGCGCGTCTGAAAGCTGCCTTCCTTGTCGTACTGGCCGTCGCCGCTGAACTCGCGCGTGTTCGTGGCGCTCATGCCTGGCAGTGTGCCGAAGGCGTTGGGCAGCACAGCAAAGCTGCTCAGCGCCGCGTTCAGCGAGCCGCTCTTGCCGAAGTCCGATTGCTCTTTGTTCTTGATGGTCTGCTTTTCAGAGATCATCACCATCAGCAAGTCGCCGACTTGGCGCGCGATGGCGTCGCTGGTTAGCGACGGCATCGGACGCGTGGCGTTCCAAAGTGATTGCGCCGGCAGCGTGGCGGCCAGCAGCAAGATGAGCGAGGCGAGTTTCATGGTGATTGCTCCTTTGTGGGCGTCAGTTGCACGCGCACGGTGCGGCTGTCGATGACTTCTGCTGAAAGCACTCTGTTGCCGGGGCGCGTTTTTACCGACACGCGTTCGCCCGTGGCGCCGTCGCCTTGCACCAGACCTTCACCGCGCACGGTGAGTCGTCCGCTGACGATCTCGATGACCACAGGGTCGCCACGCACAACGGCGGGTGGGCGGCGGAAATCGGACAGTTGCAGCGCGCGGCCAACTTCGATGCGGCCCTTGGGCAGCAGGCCGATCACAATTTGAGGCGCATCGATAGGTGCTGGCGGCAAGGCTGCGGATGGCATTTGCACTAACTTCACATCGTCGCTGCTGAGGGCGCGACCAGGCAGCAGCATGCGTGCCGCCACCAGCACGCGCACTTCGGTGGCCAGCAGCAGTTCCACTTCCACTGCAGGCCCCGGTGCGCCATCGACGACAGCACGCACTTGCACGCGCACGCGCGCAGGCAGAGGATCGCTGGTGCTCACCACGGCGCGGAAACTGGTGCAAAACCTGCCAGCGGGGGCGCGCAGTGCCGCAGGGGCGGCAGCCAGCGAAAGGCGCGCATCGGCTGTGCCCAAGCGTTCTGCCACGGCACGGCGTGCGAGCAAACCCACTTCCTCGCTAGACAAACGCACTTCATCAGTTTGCACGCGACAAGCGTCGGCGCCAGTGATGCGCACGCGCAAGTTCGGTGCCGCGCGAAGCAGCAGGGCGCTCACTGTTTCGCGAGTGAGGATGCGGCCTTCGCCAGGCGCGGGCGCGGTGCCTAGGACCAAGTTGTGCGCCGCGAGCAAGCGCTCGGGGTCGTCGGCATATAGGTCGGCAATGTCGACCAAGCGCAGTTGCAAACCGCGCGCGTTGGCATCGGCACGCAGGTGCACCACCAAATCCGTAGTGTCGGGGCTCACGCCGCCGCTCAAGATTCCGAGGATGAGTGCGATGAGGGTCATGGTTTAGCGGCTCAGGTTGTTGGCAGTGTTCAGCATCTCGTCAGCAACTTTGATGGCCTTCGAGTTGGTCTCGAAAGCGCGCTGGGCGAGGATCAACGAGATGAGTTCATTGGCAACATCAACATTGGAACGCTCGGTGTAGCCGTGCATCAGCGTGCCGGCGCCATTGGTGCCAGGCTGCACGGTTTGCGGGTCGCCCGAGTTGGCCGTGACCTGATAAAGGTTGCCGCCCGATGACGACAGCCCCGCAGGGTTTACGAAACGGATCAGTTTCAATTGGCCGATCTGGTTTGTTGCTTCGCCCTGTTGATAACTGACGGTGCCGTCCGCCGTGATGTCGATGCGCACCGCTTCTTGGGGGATGTTCAGCCCCGGTACCAGCTTGAGGCCTTGCGCTGTCACCAAGTCGCCGTTGGCGTCTTTGAAGAAGCGCCCGTCGCGCGAGAACAAGCGCTCGCCGCCCAAGCCCTGCAATTCGAAGAAGCCGTCACCAGAGATAGCCACATCGAAGTTGCCGCCGGTTTGCGACATGGTGCCAGGCGTGAACACTTTGGTGGTGCTCACCAAGCGACTGCCGCTGCCCACTTGCGCGCCCGCCATGCCAGAGCCGTTGGCGTTCATGGCGCCGGGCTGCTGCAAGGTGGTGTACAGCAAGTCTTCGAAGTGCGTCATGCTGCGCTTGAAGCCCGAGGTCTGCACATTGGCCAAGTTGTTGGCAATGACATCCAGCTCGGATTGTTGGGCCTGCATTCCAGAGGCCGCGGTGTACATAGCTTTAATCATGGTGTGTTTCCTCGCCGGGCTCAGCCGCGGCCGATTAATTTCTCGTAGCTGCGGTTAAGAACGCTGATGACCCGTTGTGCGGATTCGAATTCGCGGTTGGCGGCGATCATGCCCACCAAGCCAGCCACGCCGCGCTCGGCGGGCATTTCCAACATGCGCCCTTTCACCATGGCTTCGTCCACATTGGTGAGCGCAGCGCCGGAGGGATTCAAGAACAAGGTGTCGCCTGCGCGTTCCAGCGCGCTGCGGTCGGCCACATCGGCGACACGCAAAGCGCCCAGCACTTGGCCGTCTTGCATCAGAGTGCCGCCGTCGCGGATTTCCACCGGGCCGCCATCAGGCTGCCCTTGCAGCGAACCGGAGGCTCCTTGCACGGCGTAGCCAGCGCGGGTCACCAGCGTGCCGCTAGCATTCAGCATGAAATCGCCATTGCGTGTCAGAGCTGCGCCTTGGGGTGTGTCCACTACGAAGAAGCCATTGCCGGAAATGGCTGCAGCCAAGGGCGATTGCGAAACGGTCATGATCCCGCCTTGGAATGAGGTTGTTTCTTTCACCTCAACCAGCGAGGCCTCGCGGCCCAGTTCTCTGTCGAGATCCGTGGAGAACGCGCGCACCGCCATCCCGCGGGGCACATATCCAGGCGTGTTTGCGTTCACCGCGTTGGCGGTTGCGATTTCCAACTGCGTCATGCATGCGGCCATGCTGGATGCAGCGGCGTGGAATCCATCGTTCATGCGAGTCTCCGGGCCCAGAGTGGACAGGCCCCGCACATGTGCACAGCAAGTGCAGTGCCGTGGCGTGGCGTCGCAACGCACGAATGATGCAAGTCGTTGTTGCAGCCCAGCTCACTGGTTTTCCGCTGCTTTGCAGCAGCGCCAATGTGACGCAATTCACTACAGTTGCGCGCTCCAAGGCTTGCGGACGAGCTGCGCATCCGCTGCAATTCCCGGCGAGTGTCAACCCATGAGCAGGCGCTGTCCAGCATGCGGCGGCCTCAAGCGGGGGCGAGTGCGACCTTGTCCAGTGCAGGATCGAAGGGCGTTTGCAGCAGCTTGGCCACATCCACTTGCGCGCCGTAGGGCAGCGCTGGGTCCAAGTTCCATTTTTGCTTGAACACTTCCCAGTTGTCCAGCAGCAAACGGTTGTAGTCGATGTTCGCGGTCTTGGAGGTGCGGCTGCCGAGGTGGCGGATGAAGCAATCTTTGGCGATGCGCAATTGCCAACCTGCGCGGCGCGCACGGATGCAATAGTCGTCGTCCTCGAAGCCCCAGCGGCCATAGCGTTCGTCGATGCCGCCGATCTGATCGATGACTTCGCGGCGGCACAGCATGAAGAACAGAATCAAACGCGAGGTGTAGCCATGCTCGCCCTTGCGCGCGTTGTGGAAAGTGTTGGCGAAGGCGTCGAGTGTGGTCTGCGGACCAGGAAGCAAGTTCGATTTCTGCCCGCCGCTGACGTAGTCGCTCATAGGTCCGACGATGCCCACATCTTTCCACGCGCCGAGGTGGCCCAGCAGAATGCTGCGCCAATTGGGCGTGAAGATGACATCGTTGTCGCAGAACAGGATGTTGTCGCCGCGCACATTCTCGAGGGCGCGATTGCGTGCGGCAGGGGCGCCAATGTTGCGGCCCATTTCCATGAGGCGCACATCACTCTGTTGGCGCAGCCATTGCAAGCTGCCGTCGGTGCTGCCGTTGTCGACAATGATCAGTTCCATCGGGCCGTCGGTGTGCTTGCGCAACGACGACAGCGCTTCCTTCACATGGGGGAAGCCGTTGAGGTTGGGAATGACCACGCTCGTGAGGCCCTTGGACAAGTCTGCCCCGCCGCGCGCTTCCGCCGGCGTGAAGCCAAGTTCTGCAGCCAATTGACCGCGCAAGCATTCATGCGTGCTGATGCGTTGCGTCTTGGCGCCCATGTCGCGCAGGAAAGTGTCGGCGGCTTCGCGCACTGAGGGCAGTGGCGAACTCTGCGCCAAGCGCACTTGGCTGGCTAGTTCTTGCACCAGGGGTTCGTCGGTTTCCAGCTTGCGGCGCACGGCGGCCCAGAAGACTGCGTCGGGAGCAGTGGGCTGAAAGATCAACTTGGGTTCGCGGTGTTTGCGCCACATGCGGTGCGTGTTCACGCCCAACAAGAATTGGCGGCGCATGTAGCGGTCGATGTCCAAGTCGTGGTCGTGGTGCGCCACAATTTGCGGGTCGAAGAACACGCGCAGGTCGCACTGCTGCTGCAAGCGCCAGCCGAGTTCTGAATCTTCGCAAATGGGGTGTGGGAAGTTTGCGTCGAAGCCACCCACTGCATCCAAGCAGCGCCGCGGAATGGACAGATTGCAGGTGTAGAAGAAGCGCCAGTCATTCAGCGCATTCGGCTTCATCTGGGTGTATTCGAAGAGCAGATTGGTGCGCTGCATCAATTGAGTGAAAGGGTGCGCCAGCTTTTCTGGCAAGAAATCGAAGCGGCCCAGCACGGCCATGTCGGTGGTGCTTTCCAATTGGCGCAGCAAGTGGCGCCGCAGTACATCGGGTGCCAGCACAGCGTCGTCGTTCAGAATCAGCACCCAAGGGGCTTTGGCCTTTGCTAACGCAAGATTGCGCGCAGTGGCGGGGCCCGCGTTGGCTTGGCGCAGCAATTCCACCTTGAAGGGCAGCGTTTTCGCAGTGATAGCCGCCGGGGTGGGCGAGCCGTCGTCAACCACAACCACTTCGAAGGCCGATGGCGCCAAGTCCTGCTGGGCGAGGGAGTCGAGCAGGTTGTTCAGTGCACCGTTGCGTTGGTAGGTGGGCACGATCACGGAAAGGAACGGGTCTGCGTCGCTGCGGCTGACGCTGCGCTGTTGGGCGTCGCACTGTGCCAACACCTCCGCAAGATTGCTGAGTGCGTCGTTGTCCGCGGAATCCAAGCGCAGCGCAGTGCGGAACGCAGTGACTGCGTCGTCGTTGCGCCCCATGGTCCAGGCAACCGCACCGAGGTCGTTCCAAGCGCGGCTCCATGACGAGTCGGCTTCGACCGCCGCCAAAAAATGGCGCATCGCTTCTTCAAGATTGTTTGCTCGAAATGCCGCCTCGCCTTGCGCGGCGCATGCTTGTGCTGTTGTGCGTGGGTCCATGGTTTTTCCGTGTGTGTTTGCGAGGGACTGCGCTGGCGCCGACCGAGGCGGGCGATGCGACGCCAGCGTGAAGCCCTCAAGGATCAGACGAGGTTGACGAGCTCCTGCAAGACTTCGTCGGCGGTAGTGATGATGCGGGCGTTCGCTTGGAATCCGCGCTGTGCCTCGATGAGGCGCACGAATTCTTCTGCGATGTCCACATTCGAGCCTTCGAGCGTGCCAGCCACGATGCTGCCGGCAGACGCTGTTTGGGCGGAGGTGATGACTGGGTCGCCGCTGTTGCCGCTGATCTGCCACAGGCTGTCGCCCACGGAAGACAAGCCGGCGCTGTTCTCGAACAGCGCGACGCCGATGTCGTCCAGATCCAAGATCTGGCCGTTGCTGTAGAAGCCTTCGATGATGCCGTCGCCGCGAACGGCTACGGACGACAACGAACCGGCGGTGTAGCCGTCAGCCACGCCGAACACCGAGCCAGGCAGACCGAACTGAGTCATGCCGCTGGTTTGGCCAGCAGTGCCGAAGTCGAGGCTCAGGTTCTGCACGCCAGGCACCGTGTTCCACTGCACTTGCAGCAGATTCGGCGGCACCATGTTCAGTGTGCCGTTCTGGTCGAAGCCGAGGCCGCTGATGGTTGGCGTGATCACCGTGCCTTCGAGCGGGTCCACCGAAGCGGTCACATCCCATGTGCCGTCGTCGCGGCGCGCGAAAGCAAAGCTGACCGCATGGGCCTGGCCCGCGCTGTCGTAAACCGTGGTGGTCACCGTTTCGGCGTCCGGGTCTGCGCCTTGTGTGATGGTGCGGAAGAAATTGCTGGACCAATTGCTGCGCCCAACGGAGGCGGGCAGATCTTGAATCGTGATGGTGAGCGCTGCCTCACCAGTGGCGTTCGCCAGCATACTGATGGTGCCGTCGGTGTTCAGCGTTGCAGTGGCGCCGCCTGTGCCCGAGTTGAACATAGTGTTCATCTTGCCGAGGAGCGCACCGAGCGTGGTGCCGTCTTGGCCCACGCCGGAGCCGAACACAAAGATGCCGCTGACCGGAGTGCCGTCAGGGCGTGAACCAGTGATGCGGATCTGATCGCCCGGCACATAGTTGATGGTGTTGGTGGACAAATCGCTCAGCAGCGTTGTGCTGTTGGCAACGGATTCCGTGCCCACAGCCGCGACGCCGATGGACGCCGGAGCGAACATCGCGGTGGCGCCAGTGGACAGCGGATCGATGAATACATTTTGAGCCGCGCCCGAGCCGTTGGTTTGCAGCACCAGCGAGCCGCCGCTGTCAACAGCCGTGATGCCAGTGGCCTGCGCATTCACCGCAGTGGCGATTTCTGCTGCAGTCATGGCACCAGGCACAGCAGGCACAGGCAAAGTGATGATCTGCGTGGCACCGAAGTTGGCGCGCAGCAGCAGTGTTTCGCCGCCGACGAGCGCATAGGGCCCGGCGTTGCCGGTGAGGCGTGCGGGTTGGAAATCCCTGAAAGGCTGGTCGGTGGTGAGCAATTCCGACAGCGGGCCTGAGACCACTGCGGGCAAGTTGCCCTGCAGTTCCACATTGGTGCTCGCCTGCGCAGGGATCACCGTGTTCAGTTGAATCCTGATGTCTTGGCCGCTGGTGTTCTGCACGCGGAACCCCGTGCGCAGGTCGACGAAGTTGTCATTGGCATCCACACCGAATGCACCCACGCGGGTGTAGAAGTTTTGGTTGCCGTCGCTGACCACGAAGTAGCCTTCGCCCTGCAGGCCGAGGTCCAAGCTGCGGCCGGTGTTCAACAAGCTGCCTTGCACCATGCGCACATCAACGCTGCCGATGCCGGCGCCGCTACCGATTTCGGATGGGTTTCTGCCGCCAGAGAGCCCCGTGGGGCCCGAGGCCGGGCGATACGCCTGGCCGAACATCTCGACGAACGACACGCGCGAGGCCTTGAAGCCGTTGGTGTTGGCGTTCGCCAAGTTGTTACCGATGACATCGAGGTACTTCTGGTTCACGCGAAGACCGGACAGAGCTGAGACAAGTGCGTTTTGCATGGAAGGTTCCTTGCTTTCTTAGAGGGGTTGTTTGTTCAGAGCGCCACTGCGTCGTTCACAGACAGCGCGGAGTTGGGGGTTGACGCAGGGGTGTTCGCTGCGCCATTGGAGGAGCCGCCGCCAGTACCAGTACCGCCACCAGTACCAGTGCCGCCGCCCGAGAGGGGCGTGCTGATGATCACGATGTTGCCGGCGGGGATCACATGACCGTCCACCTCAACCATCACGCCTTCTTCAGCGAAGTACACGCTCTGAACCGTGCCGCGCGCTTGGACGCCGGTGATCGGATCGATGTACTCCACCGTCTTGCCTACAAGCGCTGCGCCCTGCGACAGGCCGCCCAACACCAACTGCGCTTCTTGCGCGGCCAAGATGTTGCGCAGCAAGCCGCTGGTGGATTGCTGCTCTTCCAATTGGCTGAAAGTCGCCAACTGCGCGAGGAACTGCTCGTTCTTCACGGGCTCAAAAGGGTCTTGCGATTTCAACTGGTGCACCAGCAATTGCAGAAACTGGGACTTGTTCACATCCGAGGCGCCGAGGGCCTGCGAGATGGGGCTGGAGTTATTGCTGACGGCTTCGATAGGCATGGGTGTGGTCCTCAGATCACCAAGTCGAGGCCGTGTTGGGCCGCAACTGGGCTGTGTTTGGTGCCGCGCGGCGTTTGCTGCGAGGCCTTCGTTTCGTTGCCATTAGCGCTGCGGGTGTGCGCTCTCTGTTCGTGACTTGCACTGTCGCGTTGCTGCGTCGTGCGCTCATGCGCGTTGCGCGGCTGCGCGTCGTCTTGCGAGCGAATGTCCACACTGGCGACGCTCAGCCCGGCTTCTTGCAAAGTGGATTTCAGCCCGTGCAGGTCCTGTTGCAGCGCGTCCGCCACATCCGCGTTGCGCGCGGTGATGCGAGCGTGCAGCGCACCTTGGTGCAAGAGCATGCGCACATGCACTTCGCCCAGTGCGGGTGGGTCCAAGATGATGGTCACCTCGGGCCGCGCCTCGGACATGTGCAGGCGCACTTGTTCAACGGCTTGTGCGCGTTCTTGCGTGCTCAGTGCGGGGACTTCAACCACGGCACTGGCCAACACAAGTGCATCCACCTTTGCGCTCGGCATTGGTGCCCCAGGAATATGTGCCGAACCAAGCGGGGCGGCGTTGATGGTGCTGCGGCCTTCCGGATGAGTGGCCACGCTTGCGGCTGCATTTGCAGGAGTGCCCGTGGTGGTTGCACGCAGTCCGCGGAGCGCGAGAGCTTGCTCTTCCGCATCCATTGTTCCGCTGTTGGTGCCTATAGCCGCCGCGAAGGAAGTGTGTTCAGCCGAGGTGTTCAGCGTGCCGGGCTCGCCGAGCACTAGTGCCGTTTCATCGCCGACCTCTGTGGATGGCGCTGCGTTGCTATTGGCAGACGCGGTGTTTGTCGAAGGGCGCTGCGATGTGCCGCCTGCCACGACGCGCTGCGAAGTCGATTGCGCGGCGACATTGCGCGCGGTTGTGCTGCCCGCCAGTGCGTTTGTCTGTGTGGACGCGGCGTTCAGGGCCGTTGCAACGGGGGAGGCCGTGCCGTCAACGATTGCGCGCGTCGCGTTGTCTGCGGCCGCGCTCGTGATTCCATGTGCTGCCCCAGCGGATGCTGCGTTTGCAGAGGTCCCGCTCGCCGTTCCAACAGCGGCGGCGTTTGCAGAGGCCTCAGCGCCATTCAGCGCGTTCGGCTGGCCACCGTCCGCAGAGTTCGCGTTGCTGCCCATGCCAATTTCCTGTGCTGCGGCGCTGGCTCCCTGCGCCGCACCTGCACTAGTGCCCATTTGATTTGCGCTGGTGTTGTGGGCATGCGTGGTCGTGGCGTCTGCCGCAGTGTTGGCTGCCGCTGTGGTCGATGCCGCGCTTGCAGTTGCGAGCGATGCCACCCCGGCGACACCACCGAGCGCAGCGTTTGCAGCGCCAGCAACACTGGCGCTGGGCGCGAAGGTTGCGGTGCTCGTGGCGCTGTTGAGGAAAGCAGCTACTCCTGCGGCGCCACGGAGCGCTGCTTCGGGGTTGCGTCCATATTCGATGCTGCTGTTCGGCGTACTGATCACCGCATTGGCCGTGGCTGTGTTTCCAGCGGCATTCTCGTCAGCCAACTGCATCGCCGCATCCGTCCCCGCGAAGGGCTCCTGGGTCACAGAGCCGCCGCTGCTTGCCGCCGCTGCAGCAGCGTCGCGCCCCACCGCCTCTTGTCCATTGGTGCCAAGTTCAAATGCGTTGTTGTTTTCCGCAGGCCCTTCGGCCCTGCGGGTGTCGCTCGCTTCGCGGCGCGTGCTGGATTCCGCCGCTAACTCGGCGGCGAAGTCTGCCCCCTCTTCGCGAACCTCGGAGCGACCCGTAGCGCGGGCGGTCGCCGCTTGGCTGCTGCGAATGGAGGCGGCGCGCTGTTGGGCATCAGCGCGTTCGGCCTGCGCAGCAGCGGCGGGGGCTTGGTTCAGGGTTGGAATGGAGAGTCTCATCACCCCATGCATTGCACATGCCGTGCCGGGTCGCAGAAAACGCAGCGCTTGCAACCGAATGCGCACTAATGGAGTTGGCGCAAAGCAGGAAAGGGCAATGGGTTATGGATGGGAGGAGATGGGTTTGCTGGGTGGGGAATGGGGCCAAAGGGACTCAAGGGCGCTGATTAGCTCAGGAAAACCTTTCCTTTGGGCCGATACTGGAGGAAGAGCTTTCCTCCCTTCTGTTCCTTCATGGACAAAAAACGTTCACCGGTTCAAGAAGGCAGGGCGGGCTCCGAATATGAAACTGTTGGACTGGAATCACACCTGCCTCCGAGGGGCGGCAGACCGGGTTCCGGGAAAGTGAATGAACATGGATATCTCAAAGATCTCAGCGAATGCAGCAGCGATGATGGGGAGCAACGGCGTCCCGTCTGATGCTGCAAGTGCAGCGCGTGCGAACTCGGCCGCGAAAGCGGCCGGCGGCGATGACAGCTACACGGGTTCCGTTGCCGCGAAGAGTGTGGCCCAAAAGGTCGCGCAACTGAAGGCGGATGCGGACGGCGAAGTGCGCGAAGACATCGTGGTTGCCTTCAGTGCGCTGATGGGCTCGGGTGCACTCGACACACCTGATGCCGCCGAACGTGCCGCCAGCGCAATGCTGCGCGGCTGAGTTTCAATTCCAACCGCCTAACACTCGCACATCGCAACTGATGTGCGCTAAACGAGCCGACTCGCAAGAGCCGGCTCGCGCCATTTGATCCATGCCCGCCGCCTTGCCGGCTTTTCTCTGGGAATGTCGATCACCGCGTCTCAGCCCGTTATGCAGCGCAACCGCGCAGCTTCTGAGTGTGTGATTCTTCGACACTTATTTTTAAGACGATTCTTCATGTGCCCGATAGTCACGCATGGCTGGGGCGCGTAGCTGGTCTTGATGGACTGGACGAACGCCCCTTGGAATTGGTGACTGGAAGGAGTGCCTCACATGGGTCTTCGCATCGGAACAAATGTGTCCTCATTGACCGCGCAGCGCAACCTCGCTCGCGCATCTGAAGCCCTCGGCCGCAACTACACGCACTTGTCCACCGGCAAGCGCGTCGCCAGTGCATCTGACGATGCCGCGGGATTGTCCATCTCTTCGCGTCTGTCAGCGCAAATCCGCGGCCTCGACCAGGCTGTGCGGAATACGAACGACGGTGTTTCGATGGTGCAAACCGCGGAAGGTGGGTTGGCGGAAATCGACAACGCCCTCAGCCGCATGCGCGAACTGAGCGTTCAAGCCAACAACGGCACGCTGTCTGGCGCTGACAGGGACAACCTGCAGGCTGAGTTCACACAGCTCAGCAGCTTGGTTGACCAAGTCGCGAACAGCACCTCGTTCAACGGCACCAGCCTGTTGAATGTGGCGGCGGCGGTGACCTTGCAAGTTGGCTCTGGCACGACCGCAGGTGTGGACACCATGAGTGTGTCCACCGTGTCGGTAACCGCCTCCAGCTTGAGCATCAGCGCGCTGAACATCGGCTCCACAGGCGACGCGTCGGCGGCCATCGCGGCCCTCGACACTGCCATGCAGTCGGTCAGCAGCTCGCGCAGTCAGTTCGGCGCGGTTCAGAACCGCCTCTCGGCCGTGGCGAGCTCGCTCACCGTGCGCAGTGAGAATCTCAGCGCCGCCAACAGCCGCATCATTGATGTGGACGTTGCCCGCGAAACCGCCGAGATGACCAAGAACAGCATCCTGCAGCAGGCCGCGATCAGCGTGCTCGCTCAGGCCAACGCACAACCTCAGGCGGCCCTCCGCCTGATTGGTTGATGTGAGTCTCCCATGATCGCCCGCACGCTTCGATCGTGAAGCGTGCACTCTCTCCTCGAGATAATCGCCGTGTAGCCGGGACCTTGTGGGTCCCGGCTCACTTTATTTGGCGGCGCGCGAACTAGTCGATGACCGTGATGCGCAGGCCTTCGGTGAGCCAGTAGGTGTTGAGGCTTGGAGAATAGAGCGCGGCTTGTAAATACACCTGCGCTCCCACGGGGCTCGGGAGCGGCGTCGCAGGCGGGATGGGCAACGGAATGAGCTGCGCTGGTGTTGCAGCGCTGAGTGTCAACGGCCATTGGAGAAAAGCGGTCAGTGGGTCCACATTGAAAGTCAGACCCGTGTAAGGGGGACCAAGCACGATGGGCGCTGGAGGGATCGCGAAATCCAACCACACCAAACCGACGCCATCGGTAGGGAAGGTGCCTGTGCCGCGGACACCTACAGCAAAGGTGGCCGCGCCTGCTCGCGGCAACAGATAGGTATTAGGCGTGCTGTTGGCGATGTCCCAAGCAACATCAAATGCCGCCGCTGCGCCGCCTAGGCTGGTGGCGGGTCCGAATTCGGACGGGTTTTCCGCGACAGCGCAACCGCTGACCACGCCCCAGCCGCCACTGGGCCCTCCGGACAGTTTCACTTCCGCACCTGTGGGTGGGCGGTGCATCACATCCATCGCGTTGGGCCCATAGAACTCGCGCGACGCGTAGATGCTGCCAGTGAAGCGCTCCACCGCCACGCTGTTGCGCGCATAGCTGCCGCCGCTGATGTACGACACCGCGCCCGCTGGCACTGTGACCAATGCGAAGTTCTGTGTGGATGGGCCAGTGGGCCCCAGCAATCCGGCAATCAGCGTGCCATTCGTGCGCGTGGCTAGCGACAGCACATAGTGCGGCACAGTGGCCAGCAGCACAGGCCCCGCAGCCACTGCAGGAGGCAGCGTTGTCGGCAGCGGCACGCTATAGATGCGCGATTGCCCCGCAGCCGGAGAATTGATCATCGCGAAATACGCGGTGGTCTGATCGGGGCTCACGCACAGCGCGTTGATGGCGCCTGCGGGCACTGCGGTCAGTTGCAACGGGAACAAGTTCACGCCGTATTCGGTGTAAAAACCCAGCGGCGTACCGCTCGCGGCGGTGAACCCATTGCCGTTCACACCGCGGATGGCGAACAACAAGCGGTGCTTCAAGTTTGCCGCGGCGGGGTCTGGCAGCACCACAATCTGATCAATGCTGCCGAAGGGCGTGGTGGTGCCAGAGCCAACGGCCGTGCCAACCACGATGGGCAAAGTCGTTGCTGCAACGCCCGCGAGGGACACCAAGTGCAGTTGCACTTGCGAGCCCGTGGGGCTGATCTCGCCCACGGCAAGACCACCACTCGGGAGCGAAGGACTACGCGGCATCCACGCAATGCTGTTAGTGCCGATGCGTGCGGCGCTGGAACCCGCGCCAGTCAGGGTGGCGGGGAGATTCGTGACCTGCAGCGGCGTCTGATCGGCCAAGCGTGGATGCAACATCCAAATGCCGCCATTCCCGGCGAAAGGCGCCGCCGCGGTGGGCAGGCCATTCACTTTGAAACTGCTCACCGCCAACCAACCGTCCCACGAACTCGGTGGCTGAGCCGTCAACAGGGCGCACAGAAAGAGCACTAATGCAATGATCCGCATGATGCGCAGATCCTACCGCCTCGAATGGCCTTACGCGTTGCAGCGCTCGAGGCGCGGAGCGCGGTCTACCAGGTGGCGACCAGGCGCGCGCTGGCGTACGCACTGAAGCGTGCTGGCGACAGCAAGATCGTGCGCCATCCATTCACAGTGTCGGCGGCGTGGTCGAGGGCGGTGTCGTGCCAGTTGTGCACATCGCGAGCGCAGCGCGCGTCGCCGGCATCGAACAGCGCACTGGTGGACCACACAACGTCGCCGGCTCCTGAAGACACCAGGTTCAATTGCAGGCCTAAGAGCATTGGCTCGTAGGCGCGATAGCGCGTGACCACACCGTAGAGCACTGCATCAGCATGATGCTCGCGCGAAACTCTGACCAGCGCTTCTTTGTCGATGGTGCCCGAATGCAGGAAGCGTTCTTCTTCCTCGTTGGTGAGGATCTTTGCATCGGCATGGAACACTTCGAAGGGTTGGCGCCGCTGAATCTCGTCGACCACGCTCTGCATCACGGCACGAGATTCCACAGGATGGCCGGTGAGATCTTGAAAGGGCACTACAACCACGCGGCGGATCTTGTGCCCGTCGATGGTGGGGCTGCGCCATGCTGCCGGAATGCGCTCGGCATCCGGCGTTGATTCCTCGGCAGCGCCAAACATTGCGCAAGCGCCCAAGAGGCAGCCAACCACAAGCAGCGCGGCAAAGCGCATCACTTGTTGTCTCCGCCGCGGGCGAGGTCTGCCAACTTCAAGCGCAGCATCTCCTGTTCCAGCTTCAGTCGAGCAATGCGTGCCTTCACGACTTCTTCAGTGAGAGCCTTCTGTTCGGTGACAGAGCGCTCTAACAGCGTGCGCAGTTGCAGCAATTCGGCATCGTTGCACTTCGAAAGTTCTTGCGCTGCTGTGGCGCGGGTTTCTGCATCAATCACAGCCTTCTCAAGTTCCGCCACGCGGGCCTTCAGTGTGCTGTTCTCGCGCGACTTCTCATCCAGAAGTTGCAGCGTGGTTGGCTGCGTCGCGCGGGCTGCGTCGCTGATGCCCACCGTGGGGCCTTCCTTCAGATAGTCCGTGCCATGGACATCGCCCAAGTTTGCACCCAAGGGCAAGGCGTTGGTGTCAGGTGTGCTAGCGCAGGCGCAGAAGAACACAGTGAGAGCACAGAGGCTTAGGAGTTTCATGGCGTGGGTTCTTCCGCGGCGTCGTCGCCGCCATAGAGGCAATCGAAACGGGTGACACGCCCGCAAGCACAAGTGACTTCAACGCCTTCCACCAAGTCGCCTTGGCGCACAAAGCGGATGGACGCAGAGCCCCCGCCGACAGCGCAAGTGTCTTGCTGCTGGCCTGCAACAGAATGCGCTGCGGCCAGAATCGGGCTGGTCATCAAGCGCACCGCAGATGCTTTCAGCACATTGCGCGCCATGGTCAAGCTTCCGCGTTGTTTTCTGCGACGGCCTTGCGCGTGGGAGTGCTGCGCGCGGCGACCGGTTGGGCAGCGATTGGTTGGGCAGCAATCGTGCGTTCGGCAGGGTCAGGCTTGTCCGACAACTTGCTGTTCAACAGCGCCAAGGCGCGCGAGTGCAGTTGGCTGACACGCGATTCGGTGATGCCTAACACCGCGCCGATTTCTTTCAGGCGCAGTTCTTCGGCGTAATACAGCACGATGACGCGGCGTTCGCGTTCGGGCAGTTGTTGAATGGCTGCGGCCAAGCGCACCTTCATTTCACGCTGTGCGGCTTCATCTGCGGGGTTTGGGGAAGTGGGCAAGCTCACGCAATCCATGAGGCGCGCGGGCCCATCGTCACCACCACCAGAACCGGCGTTGTCTTCCAACGACAACATGGCCATGCCATGCGCGTGCACCAGCGACTCTTCCACCTGCTCTAGGGTGAGCCCCGTTTCGGTAGCAAGTTCTTCGGGCGTGGCGCGGCGTCCGATGCGTTCTTCGACGCTGCGTTCGGCGCGGTCCAGCAATTTCACGCGGTCGCGCCGGCTGCGCGGCACCACATCGTGTTTGCGCAATTCGTCCAAGATGGCACCACGGATATTCACGAAGGCGTGCGTCTTGAAGGATGCTCCGCGCGCGGGGCTGTAGCTGGTTGCGGCGTTCATCAAACCCAACACGCCGACATCAAACAAGTCGTCGCGGTCGAGGGTCGTGGGCAAGCGCAGTGGTAGGCGGCCCAACACATGGTGCACCAATGGCAAATAATCAGTGACCAATTTGTTGCGCTGCTCGTGCGTCAACACGGTGGCGGCACCATAGGCTTCCAGCGCGTGAGCGTTCATCGGTCACCGCCTGGTCGCGCTTCGCGGACTAATACTGGCGCGAGGTGGCGCCCTACGAACGAGCCAATCCAGCGGCCTAAGACCAACCCGATGACGAAGGCAATGCCGCCGCGCAGTAACGCAGTGGGTGCCTCGACACCCATGGAGATGCCCAAGACGAACACAAAAGTCAGTGCAACCGTGCCGCACCAACAGGCGCAGATTTTTGCAATGGCGGCACTCACGGGTGCCAAGGGAGTGTGGGGTTGGTCGGTCTCAAGCATTGGACGGTCACGCTCGTGCTGGAGGGCTCGGGCGTTCTTTCACCCCATCGGCTGGAAAAGGTGTGCGGCATGAGGTCATTTCAGGCAGGGCTCGGGATGACGCGGCGCGGCGGCGCAGCAGAGCGGGCTGGGGCGACAGGTGCAACTTGCTCCGCAGCTTGGATTTGCACTACGCCAACGGCGTCCACTCCAGGGGCGGAAACCACTTCGCCATAGGACAGCACCGGGATGGGCGGTTTCAGGTGCGCGAACAAACCGGCCAGATGGCGGCGCAGCGGTGCGCGCACCACCAACACAGGGTCGCGGCCTGAAGCTTGCGCTTCGGCGTAGCGCGCGAGCACGGCGTCTTGCAGTTGTTGCAAGCCAACGGCACCAAGGCCGGAGCCATCGCCATGGAATGCCTCCAGCAGCATCTGCTCGGTCTGCGGCGCCACCGTGATGGCTTCGATGCGTCCACCCGTGCGTCCGTGGATCTCGCAAAGTGTGCGGGCGATGCGCGCGCGCACCAGTTCGGTCAACTGGTCTGCGTCCTTCACGGTCTTGCCGTGGTCGGCGAGCACTTCCAACACCTGCGCCAACTGCCGGATTGGCACGCGCTCTTTCAACAGCCCAGCGAGCACGCGCTGCACCTGGCCCACATTCATGATGTCGGGAATGAGCTCCGCCACCACGGTGGGGTTGGATTCCTTCACGCGGTCCACCATGCTCTGCGCATCTTCGCGCGACAAGATTTCGTGCGCGTGATCCTTGATGATTTCGGTGAGGTGTGTGACGAGGACGGATTCCGGGTCGACCACCGTGTAGCCCATCAGTTCGGCGTCGCTCTTGCGCGACACAGGAATCCATGTTGCTGGCAGCCCGAAGGTTGGGTCCTTCGTATTGATGCCTTGCAGTTTCTCGCGCACATGGCCTGGATTCATGGCCAGTACATGTTCGGGATACAACTCGCCACGGCCCACTTCTTGGCCGCCAACGAGCACTCGGTAACGGTTGGGCTCCAGCACCAAGTTGTCGCGCATGCGGATGGGCGGCACCACAAAGCCATGCTGCTGTGCGAATTGCTTGCGCACCATCGCGATGTGGTCCAGCAAGTTGCCGCGGCGCTGTTCGTTCACCAGCGGGATCAAGCGGTAGCCGATCTCGATGCCCATGCGATCGACTTTCAACAAGTCTTGCAGTGCTTCCGGCGTGAGCTCGGCGGCGTTTTCAGGTTCCGGTTTTTCTTCAACAGGCTTGGGCGCAGCGGCAGCCTTCATGGCCTTGTCTGCGTAGCTCGCAACAAAGAACAAGCAACCGGAAAGCAGCACGAAAGGCAGCAGCGGCATGCCGGGCACTAATCCCACCAACAGTGTCAAGGTGGCGGCGAGGCGCATGGCTGCGGGGTGCAGCAAGAATTGGTCCACCATTTCCACGGAGAGCTTTTCTTTGGTGCGCGCCTTGGTCACCAGCAAACCCGAAGCGATGGAAATCAGCAGCGCGGGGATCTGCGTCACCAAGCCGTCACCGATGGTGAGAATGGCGTACTTGTGCAGCGCATCCATGATGCCCATGTCTTTGGAGATACCGAGGCCCACGCCGCCCAAGATGTTGACAGCGATGATGATCAACCCGGCAACCGCGTCGCCGCGCACGAATTTTCCGGCACCGTCCATGGCGCCGTAGAACTCTGCTTCGGCGCTCACCGCTTCGCGCCGGCTGCGCGCAGTGGCTTCGTCGATCAAACCGGCGTTCAAATCGGCATCAATGGCCATCTGCTTGCCGGGCATGGCGTCCAACGTGAAACGCGCGGCCACTTCGCTGATGCGGTTACTACCTTTGGTGATCACGACGAATTGCACGACCATCAGAATCATGAAGATCACGGCACCGATGAGCAGGTTGCCGCCCACCACGAAATCGCCGAAGGCTTGAATCACTTCGCCGGCGTTGCCCTTCATCAGGATCAAACGCGTGCTGGCCACATTCAAAGCCAAGCGGAACAGCGTCAGGAACAGCAACAATGAAGGGAAGGTGCTGAACTCCAGCGGCTGCTTCAGCGTCAGCGTCATCAGCAGCACCATCAGCGATGCCGCGAGGTTGAAGGTGATGGCCAAGTCCAACAGGAACTGCGGTAGCGGCACCAGTAACACGAACAACAGCACGATCATCCCCAGTGCCAGCAGCTTGTCTGCATGGCGGGTGATCGGCAGTGGACCGGTAGGAAGTGGGGCGGTGCTCATGAGGCGGCTCCGGCAGCAGAGCGGCGCGCTCCGTGCTTGCGATTGCGATAGACCCACGCGAGGACTTTGGCCACGGCGCGGAAGAGTTCTTCAGGGATGGTGCGACCGACTTTCACGCTGCGGTAAAGCTGACGGGCCAGTGGCGGTTCACTTTTCACCGGCACGCCTGCGCGTGTGGCGATGTCAACGATTTTGAGGGCCATGAAATCCATGCCCTTGGCTACGACGCGCGGCGCGTTGTCTTTGCCGTTCTCGTAGCGCAACGCAACGGCATAGTGCGTCGGATTGCGCACGACCACAGTGGCCTTCTTCACATCTTCGAACATGCGACTGCGCGCCATCTGGCGCTGGATCTGACGGATGCGGGCTTTGATCTTCGGGTCGCCATCAGATTGCCGGTGCTCTTCTTTGACCTCTTCCTTGGTCATCATCATGTCTTTGGCGTGGCGGAAGCGCTGCCAAAACACATCGATGAGCGCCAGCGCCAACATGAAGGCCGCGGTGCGCAGCCCAAGATCCAGCGTGGTTTCAGCGACAAATGCTGCTTGTGCGCCCAGGCCGCACTCCGAGGCGTAGCGCGCATCCATCAACAAAGTGTCCAGTGCTGACCAGCACACACCCACCAACGCGGCGCACTTCACCATCGAAATGGCCACCGACATGATGCTGCGCGTTGAAAACAAGCGCTTGAATCCAGTGATCGGATTCAGCTTGTTCATGTCCGGCTGCACGCGCTCCATGTTGAAAGAGAAACCCACTTGCATGTGGGCTGCGACCAGCGAAGCGGCCACCACAGTCAGCAGCAGCGGCATCAGAATCATGATGCCTGTGCCGAAACTGTCGGCCAGCACGCTGCCAATGTTGGTTGGGTTCACGGAACGGAATGCTTGCAACGAGAAGGCTCGTTCGAACAGTGCGCTCAATTCTGCGGCCGCATTGCCGCCGCCCATTTTCATGGCCCAGAGCACCAACAGCAGCAACAGCGCGCCGCCGAGTTCCCGCGAATACGCAATCTGCCCCTTCTGTGCGGCGTCTTCCAAGCGCTTGAAGGTGGCGTCCTCTGTCCGTTCTTGTGCGCTGTCGCTCATTAGGAAGCGCCTCCGGCGAAGGTCATCAATTGTTCGCCTGCGCGATCGAGGAACACTCCGAAGCTGGTCGAGAAATCTGGCAGGAACAGGAACATCAGGCCAAAGCCGGCCAACAAGCGGATGGGATAGCTCGCTTCCAACACGTGCAGCGCGGGGGCCACTTTGGCAAGCAGCGCGATGCACGCGGTAACGATCATCAGAATCAGCAACGCAGGCCCCGCCATGCGGAATGCTGCGGTCACCATGTCGCTACTGAAGGCCATCAAGCCGTCGATGAGGCTCTCGGTGAAAACGAACGAGCCCGGAGGCACATGTTCGTACGAATGCAGCAGCGCGGCCAACACCAACTTGTGCCCGCCGGCGCAGAAGAACAGCACGAAGGACAGCGACTGCCACAGATTGGCCACGGGCGTTTGCGACGCCTTGGTCATCGGGTCCAACTGCGAGGCCATGTTCAATCCCATTTCGCTGGCCACGAGCCCGCCCGCTGTGCGCACGGCTTCAAACACCAAGGACATGGTGAAGCCGAGCAGCAATCCGAACAGAACTTCGCGCATCACCAACAGCGTGGCATTAAACACATCTTGCGGCAGAGGAGGGGCCTCCATGTCCGCCCGCGCAGCGGCGGCAGAGAAACCCAGCACCGATGCCAAGCCCAGTTTCACGAAGCGCGCGCCAGCGCCCTGACCAAACACCGGCAGCACCCAGAAAATGGCCAACGCCCGCAGCACATGCAGCAGCGGGCCAGCCAGTAGGCGTTCGAGTTCAGTGTTGGTGACAGGTAAATCCACAGCGGCCTTACAGCGTGCTCATTTGCGCGAAGGTCGCGCGTGTGAAGCCCAAGATGGTTTCGATCATCCAAGGCATCAGCAGCACCAGAGTCAGTGCCACTGCGAGCATCTTGGGAATCTGCGACAGCGTTTGCTCTTGCACCGATGTTGCGGCTTGCACGATGGCGACCACCAACCCCACCACCAGCCCGACGATCAGCACCGGCGCCGCTAGCAGCATCGTCGTCCACAAAGTTTCGCGGGCAATGCCCACTACAGATTCAGGGGTCATGGTTGTGCCTTTCAGCTTTGGAAGCTCACGAACAACGAGCGCACCACCAAATCCCAGCCGTCCACCAGGACGAACAACAAGATCTTGAAGGGCGTGGAGATAATCACGGGTGGCAACATGAACATGCCCATGCTGAGCAGCACGCTGGCCACCACCAGATCCACAATCAGGAAGGGCAGATAGACGAGGAAGCCCATTTGGAATGCGGTGCGCAATTCGGACAGCGCGTAGGCGGGGATGAGGATGCGCAGCGGCAAATCGTTGGCCGTTTCTGGCACTGGCGTTTGCGTCAGCTCGACCATCATCAGCAAGTCTTCGTCGCGCGTTTGCGCGGACAGAAACTGCGCCAGCTCGTTGCCCGCTAAGTCTGTGGCCACCGAGAGTTTCATTTCCTTGGCCAAGTAGGGCTGCAGCGCTTTGTCGTTCACCGCTTGAATCACGGGGTTCATGATCACGAGGGTCAAGAAGAATGAGATTCCCAGCAGTACTTGATTGGGCGGTAGTTCGGGCACGCTCAAGGCGCGGCGCACGAAGGACAGCACGATGATGATGCGCGTGAAGCAAGTCACGGTCATCAACAGCGCGGGCGCCAAGGCCAGCAATGTCAGCACCAGTGCGATTTGCACCGGAGGCGACAGGTCGTCCAGCACATCGCCGCCCGTGCCGAGAGCATCGGCGGCTTCCATCATGGCGCTCAGTGGCGCGGGCGCGCTCGGATCGGCGCTAACGGCAGCGCTTGGTGTGGGTGTGGCGGTGCTGGCTGGAATGCCGGCTTCTTGCGCAGTTGCAAAGGCACAGCACAGCAGCAATGTTGCGAGGATGCGTGGCATCATGTTCAGGCCTCCAGTTCCACGCTTTGTTCGCGTTCGAGTAAATGACGGAATGCGGCGGGCACGCGCTCGGGACGGCCTGCCGCGCGGGTGACGCGCACTGCTGCCTGCGCGGTCACGACGGCTTCGGCATCGGGCACCGGCGCTGAAGCAATGCGCTCGGCTACGGCGGCTGCAACCGGCGCGGTTTGAACGGTCTGCACTGCCTCGGGAGCGCTGCCCAGTTCGTCAACGGTGTAGTCCGCGATCAAGTTCACGCCTTCGCCACCTGATGCAATCAGCAGCGTGCGGCCTTCGAAGGCCACCACATACAGCGCCTTCTTCGGGCCCAGCGAGAGCACATCTTGCAGCTTCAGTTGTTGCTTGCGGCTGGCTGGCAGCATGCGCGCTTTGCGCATGAACTTGGCGGCCAGGAACAGCGCGCCCACCAATCCGCCTAATAGCGCGATACCAATGACCAGCGCCTGCACCGGCGAAGTGCCCGATTCCGAAGCCGCCGCTTTTGCGGTGGGCTTGGGGAATGCACGCGGTGTTGGCGCTGCCGTTGTCGGTGTTGCCGTGGTCTGCGTTGCCACGGCGGCATTGGTTTGGGGCGCCACAATTGCGCGCGGTGCGGCGGGCTCGTTCATGTTGCGCATGACGAGCGTGACGCCGAACAGCAACAGCGCCATCGCGCCGAAACCCAGCAACAGTTTGGGCACAGCACCGCGCAGAGCAATGCGGCTGGCGATGCGATTTGTAAAAGCTGGCATGTCCATGCCCTCCCGTGTGAGCAAGCCCTGTGCCACGGCAAGTTTTTCCTGCCCCTGCCGCATTTCGCAACACTCGCAGCGGGCCGCGCACTTGGGGAGGCGCAGCGGTCGACGAAGTGTGAGCCCCCTCTGTCGCGAAGTTGGGCAGTGTTGCGTCTTGCGACGCTGGGCTGTGCTGCGTCGCGCTTTGCGTCACTGCTGCCGATTCAAGTGTGCTTCGCTCTCTGGTCGATGAAGCCGCAATGTCGGGCTCCAAAGCAGCACAGCGCCACTGGATCGGCGTGCTCTTCGAATGCTGCGGTGTTTACTCGCGCCTCTGGCGCACCGACGCGCAGCAGGAGTATCGCGGTGCTTGTCCGCGGTGCACGCGTTCGGTTCGCTTAGTGGTTGCGCCCGGCGGCTCCGACGCCCGCATCTTCCGCGCTAGCTGAGCCGTTCCCATGGGATGTAGGGCGGAATCAGCGCCAAGTCCACTGGGCTGAGCCCTGCGCGCAAGCAACGCCACACGGGGCGGTGATACAAGGGCAACACAATTGCTTCGCGAGACAGCAGCGCTTCGAATTCCTCGTACAGCTCGCGGCGGGCCAACGCGTCGGCTTCAGAGCGTGCTGCGGTCAGCAGGCGTTCTATTTCAGGGTTGTTCACAAACGGTGACAGCAAGCCGCTGCCTGGCAAGAACAGTCCGTGCGCAAAACTGTCGGGGTCTGGGAACTCGGCCAGCCAACGCCCCAACACCAAATCAGCACTGCCCTCATGCAACAAACGGAAGAAGTCTCTGGCGCTGGGTTCGACCAAACGCACGCGCACTCCTTGGGCACGCAAAGCGCCGAACAATGCAGCCGCCACTCCACGTAATTGTCCGTCGGGCAGCGGGGCCACTAACGCCGACAGTTCTTGTTGCAGCAAGATTTCGGGCACTTCGTCGACCTCTACCGGGGGAGGCACTTGTTGCGGCACCGCACCAGCCATGCCTGGCGGGATGATGCCGAACGCACGCACTGCGCGGCGCGGAATGATTTGCGTGAGCACTCCGGGCAATGACACCATGCGCATCAAACTGCGGCGCGCTGCACTGCTTGCCAGCGGGCCACTGCGAGAATTTGCTGTCAAGAACACCGTATTCAATCCGGGAACTTCGTGGAAACCGGCAGATGTCGCTGCATTGGTGCGCAGCGCTTCAGCATCGGTGGCGCCTAAGTTCGACACCATCGCCCACGCGCCACTGCGAAAACCTTCGAGTGCATCTTGCGCGCGCACGCCGAAGCGGAACTCCAAGGCCTGCACGCCGGGGACATCGCGGCGCCAACCTGTGTGAGCAGCAAGTTCCAACATGCGTCCGGCTTCCCACGCACGCACGCGGAAGGGGCCCGTGCCGATGGGCATGTAATTGCGACTAGGCGCCACTGTGAGTTCCGGCAGGATTGCCGTGGAGATGTGGGTCAGCAGCACCGGGAAATGCGGCACCGGTTGCGACAATTCCACAACGAGTTCGTGATCCGAAAGCAATTGCAATCCGGCCAGTGCGCGTTGGCGCCCTTGCATGCACTCGTGTGCGCCGCGCACAACATCCAGAATGCAGCCGCTGTCCTTTGACGCGCTGAGCAGGCGCTCGAAACTGGCGCGCACATCGCGGGTAGTCAATTCGCGCCCGTCATGAAAGCGCACATCTTCGCGCAACTTGATGCGCCAGCGCAACGCGCCCGCTTCGGGTTCGACGCTGCGTGCCAAGTGTGCGCCCACTGAAGAGCCCCAATGCACTCGCGTGAGCGTGTCGTAGATGCAAGGCAACACCTCCAAGGCGGCGAGGCCGTGGGCCACGGCGGGGTCCAGGGAAGCGAGTTTTTGCGGCAGCGGCACAGCGATGCGCCCGCTGCGGCGCCGCACCAGTGTTGAAGACGATTCTTCCGCAGCTTTCCAAGCGAGGCTGTAGTCCAGCGTGCTGCCGCGCAAGCGCAAGCCGCGCACCGTGGCGCCGGACACGATCAGGGTGCTGCCATGGAACAGTGGGGCCACGAACGCGTCGCGTCGCAATGCGTCTTCGAAAGCGGCATAGGAACGACTGCGCTCGCCGGCGTCGTGCAAACTGCGCCCTTGCTTGATGTGCGCATCCAGTTCTTTGCTGCCGCACCAGGCGCGCAACAGTCCGCGCTGCGAATCGAAAAGGCTGCCTGCGAATGTGTCCGGGTCGTCGTGGTCGGCCACCCAACGGCGCAGCACCAGATCGAATCGCTTGGGCGATTCCATCGCGCTCAAGTAGCCCGCCATGTCGCGCGTGCCCACATGCACTTCAAAGCCGGCGGCCTTCCATTGCGCCAGCAACCCTTCCAGTAGCGGCCGGTGTTGGTCTAACCACAAAGGGTGAACTGCTGCGCGAAGTTGCAGCGGCACGGCGACACCGTTGTCGATCAACTGGCGGCGCACAGTGGCTGGGTCGAGAGTAAAAGTTCGGCGGTTTTGGTCGAAGCCCAGAAACCCCGGCGGCAAGATGCCTCCGGCGGGCAACATCTTGCCGCTGGGCACACCACTTTGCAGCGCACTGACATCCGTGGCCGCGAGGAAATTGCGGCGCAATTCTGCATCGGCGAAGGCGCCACTGTTGGCGCGCAGCACCACAAACCAAGTTGAACGATCGCTGCTCTCCAGCGTGCGCACGCCCAAACGCGGATGGGTGAGCACACCCGCGAGGTCTGCCGCGGACAACTCGCGCACCACATCCAAGCGGTTGGACTTCAAGCCTTGCGCCATGCTGGCCGACGCCATGCCCGGGCGAAACTCCAGCGCATCCAAGAGCGGTTTCTGTTCGCCCCAGTGTCCATCGAAGCGCATCAAACGCACCAACGCTGGTTCCCACGATGCAATTTGAAAGCGCCCGGTTCCAGTGAATCCCTGCCCGTTTGCACTGGGCAGCGCGATGCCAAGATCTGGTCCGGCCAACAGCGCAGGCAAGATGGGCAGCGGTTCCTTCAGCGTGATCTGCACGACATCTGCCGAAGGTGCGTGAATGCAATTGTGCTCAAGCGCGCCCAGTTCCGCGCGAATCCAGCCATCAGAATTCGCGATGGCGTGCTCTAACGAGGTTTTGACTGCGGCGGCATCCAGCACACGGCCGTCATGAAAACGCACTCCAGAGCGCACCATGATTTCGTAGCGCAGGCCGTCGGCCGACACCGCAAAGCCGAGTGCGAGGTTGGGGGCCACGCGCCCGTGATCGCCCGGCAAGAACAACGTCTCGTGAATGTGCGAAAGCACTTCAGTGTTGTCACGCGTGCGTGCATGGGCTGGGTCTTGCGCGAGGTCCGGCGACGACAATGCCACCGTGAGCGTTCCACCAGTCCGCGATTCTTCGGCGTTCTCTGCACTGGCGGCCGTTGCGGCAGTGCCGCGCAAGATGGCGAGGTTCGATGCCAAGCGTTCCAGCCTCGCCGCAAGGCCAATGACCTTCTCGTGCGCAGCTTGTGCCAACGCAGCGCGCCCCCGTGCCACAGCGGCTTCGACATCTTCCATGCGCCGCAACACGAACGCACTTTCGGCGCGCAAGAGTTCTGCTTCCGCTCGTGTTTCCGGAGGTCCTGAGGCCACCAAGCGCACGCAATCCTGCGCCGCTTCGTAGGCAGCGGTGTCGTCGCCATCCGCATGGGCGGAACGCGCCAGCAGCAACAGTGCGCGCGTCTTGCGCGTGTCGTCGCCATGCAGTGCGGCAGTGCTCACCAGCGCTTGGGCCGCCCTGCGTGCACTTGCTGCGTGGCCAAGGCGCAGTTCCGATTCGGCAAAATGTTCTGCGCGCCGCAACAGCACGCCGGTGGCTTGGCCTGCGATGGCGTGTTCCACCACCAACGCGAGTGTCGCGGTGCTGGGTTCACCGGCGCGGGCATCCAACTGCTCTGCGGCACGCAGATGAATCAGGCGGCGGCGGCGCAGCGGCAGCCCTGCGGCCAGCACCGAGCGCATCACCGACGAAGGCATCACTAACCACTCTTCGCCATCGCGGGTGATCTCTTGCAAGTGGCCGCGGTCAATCAAAGGTGCCAGCGTGCGGTCGGTAGGCTCCGCCCCCAACACAGCACTTAGCGTTTCCAGTGGAAAGTCGTGCCCCAGAACGGCCGCTGCTTGCAGCAATTCGCGTGCGTCATCGGGCAAGTCGCTGATGCGTTGCTCCACCACATGCCGAACGCTCAACGGCCAGTCTTGTGGCGCGACGCCGGTGCTGGCCACGAAATGGCCGGCAGCGTTGCGCACCAATGCGCTGGATTCGAGTTGCGTGCGAAGGATTTCGAGCGTGAAGAACGGATTGCCATCGGTGACCGCATACAGCTTCTCGACAAAGCCATCGTCTTCCATGCTGCCGCCGAGAAACCCTTCGACCAGCAGGCGAAAACTGCCGCGGTCCAGCGGCCCTAGACGCAACGCGCTGAAATGTTCTTTGCCCGCGAATGCTGCTTGCAGGCGCGCCGCAAGAGCGCGCGGATCGCGGCCGCTCTCGATGACAGACACGACGAAGAGGACCGGCAGGTGGGCCAGCCGCAACATCAAGTTGCTAAAGAGTTCGGTGGGCACCGCTGCGGTGTGGCAGTCGTCCAAGTGCAGCACCATCGGCATGCCTGCCAGCGCGAAGAGGCGTCCGAGCGCTTCGGCCAGTGGTACAGGTGTGCTGCCGCCCGCCCATGTGGGCCCCGTGCCGCTTTCGGATTCGCCAGTGTCCGACCAATCCAGCGATGGCAGTGCCGCGCGCAGCGTCGGCCTCAGCGCGCGCAGTTGTGCTTCGGCTTGCGGGCGCAAGCTGTGCAATTCAATGGTGAAGTTGCGCACCAATTGTGCCCATGCGGCTTCAGCATCACCGCTGAAGCGCGTTTCTACGAACAGTGCGCGGCGAGTGCGCACTTGCTCGGCGAACTCTGAAACCAAGCGCGAGCGCCCCGTGCCAGGATCGCCGCTGAGTAAACACAGTTGCGCGTTGCTTGTACAAGCACTGTCGAAAGCGGCGGCGAGCGCGGTGTATTCCTTTTCGCGCCCAACGAACACACCCAGTGCTTGCGTGTCGTTGGCTTGTTTTTGCGGGCGTTTGAGCAACTGAGACGACAGCGCGTCGCCGCTGAGCCGCTGCTGCGCGGCGCGCAAGCCAGAAGCAATCAGTGCAGCGTGGGCTGGGCGGTCTTCCTTGCGCTTGGCGAGGCACGCGAGGATCAGTTGTTCCAATTCGTGGTCGAGGCTTAGGCCCGAGCGTGCAAACGAGCGCGGCACTTCGTGCAAGATGCGATGCAGCACAGCATCTTGTTCGCCGCGGAAGGGTGGGCGCCCCAAGATGGACTCATACAGCAGCACACCCAGCGCGTACAAGTCTGCGGACGCATCCACTTCTTCGCCGCGCACCTGTTCGGGGGACAGGTAAGCCAATGTGCCGATCATGAAGCCGCTGCGCGTGATGTGCGCGTCGCCGCGGCTGCGAGCAAGGCCGAAGTCCATAACGCGCGCGCGCAGGCGGCCGCCCTCTTCGCGCGACACCATGACATTGCCGGGTTTCAAATCGCGGTGCAGCACGCCGTGGGCATGGCAATAGGCAACGGCCTCTGCTACTTGCACGCCGGTTTCCAAAACATCGCCGAGGGCGAGGTCGCCGTTCTTCACATGGTCGCGCAGGGTGGTTCCTGGCAGCAGCGGCATCACAAACCACACGCCTTCGTCGTCGCGCCCTAAGTCGTGCACGGGCACGATGCCGGGATGGTCCATGCGGGCCACCGTGCGCGCTTCGCGCAACACGCGCTCTTCGGCTTCAGGAGTGAGCGTTGAGCGCGGCACGATCTTCACAGCGACATCGCGTTCCAACAGTAGGTCGCGCGCGGCGTACACCACGCCCATGCCGCCTCGGCCAAGCTCCGAGACCACGCGATATCTACCTTGTAGGGTCCTGCCAATCATGGTTTTGCCGTGGCGTCATCGTCCCCGTTGTTGCGCGGGCATGTCAAGTAGGCCCGAACCAGTGGCTGCGGCGGACAAAGGCTACAAATCCAGCGCGACGACACTTTCCGCACGGTTCATCACAAAATCGAAGCGCGCCGAGGCATCGCGGCCCATCAGTTCGGAAATGGTTTTCTCCGCGGCCAACGGCTCGGTGATTTCCACTCGCAGCAAGCGGCGCTGCGCTGGGTCCAGCGTGGTCTCCCACAGCGTCTCTGCCGGCATTTCACCGAGGCCTTTGAAGCGCGTGATCTCGGCCTTGCCGCGATGCTTCGCAAGGATGCGGTCGCGGTCGGCGTCGTCGGCGGCCCAGTGAGTTTCGCGCCCAATGTTCACGCGGTACAGCGGCGGTTGCGCAATGAACAAGCGCCCGTTGCGGATCAGTGCCGGAAGCATGCGATAAAAAAAGGTGAGCAGCAGTGTGGTGATGTGATGCCCATCGCTGTCGGCGTCGGCCAACAAGATGACGCGCCCATAGCGCAGCTTCTCGAGGTCGAAGTGTTCGCCGATGCCGCAGCCGAGTGCAGTCACAAGATCGCAGAGCTCTTTGTTCTCCATCGCTTTCTTGGGCGTCAAGCCTTCGACATTCAGCACCTTGCCGCGCAAGGGCAAGATGGCTTGATTGGTGCGGTCGCGGCCTTGCTTGGCCGATCCACCAGCGCTGTCGCCTTCCACCAAGAACAATTCGGTGTCGACGCCATCGGTGCTGATGCAATCGCTGAGCTTGCCTGGCAAGTTCAGCCGATGGCGCGCCGAAGTCTTGCGCTTCACCTCCGCCGAAGCCGCGCGACTGGCCGCACGCGCCCGCGCTGCCAAGATGATGCGCGCGACGATGGTTTCCGCCGTGCTGCGGTTGTGGTTCAGCCAATGTTCCAAGTCTTGGCGCACACGGCCTTCCACCACAGCCTGCACTTCCGTGTTGTTCAGACGGTCTTTGGTTTGGCCTTGGAATTGCGGCTCTTCCACGAACAAAGAGAGAATGACGGTGATGCCCTCGCGGATGTCTTCGGCCGTCAGTTCCACGCCGCGTGGCAGCATGTTGTGCGTTTCAATGACATTGCGCAGTGCCTTCAACAAGGCCGAGCGCAAACCGTTTTCGTGGGTGCCGCCGCTGCCAGTGGGAATGCCGTTCACATAACTGCGCACAGATTCAGCGGTGGATTCGGTCCACACCAGTGCGACTTCCATGCGCGGGTCGGATTCAGAACGCAGCAAGAACGGCTCGGCATGCACCGCCACCGCTTTGCTTTCTGCCAACAGCTTCTTCAGATAGTCGGCCAAGCCTTCTGCGTGCTCGAACTTCTCGTCGCTGCCGCTGCCTTCGTTGATGCACCGGAAGGTAACGCCGCGGTGCAAATAGCTGGCGACTTCCATGCGCTCGCGCAGAAGCGCCGCATCGAAGCGCGTGTCTTTGAAAATCTCTGGGTCGGCGCGGAAGGCAATGGTGGTTCCGGTGCCGCGTGCGGGGCCGGCTTGTTGCAGCTTGCCCTTGGGCTTGCCGCGACAAAACTCCATCTCCCACGCCATGCTCTCGCGCTTCACACGCACATGCAGCCATTCCGACAAGGCATTCACCACACTCGCGCCCACGCCATGCAAGCCGCCCGAAGTGCGGTACGAATTGCGCTCGAACTTGCCGCCGCTGTGCAGCGTGCACAGGATGGTCTCCACCGCGCTTTTCCCCGTCTTCGGGTGTGCATCCACAGGGATACCGCGGCCGTCGTCGCTGACAGTGACAGTGCGTTGGTCCTTCGACAGCGTCAGCGTGATGGACTGCGCGTGGCCATTCATGGCCTCGTCGATGGAGTTGTCAAGAATTTCCCAGGCCAAGTGATGCAGCCCCGTGCGATCAATCCCGCCGATGTACATGCTGGGCCGCTTGCGCACTGGCTCAAGGCCTTCCAACACGGCAATGTCTTTGGCGCTGTAATCACTGGCCATTTCAGTTGCCCTCCCCAGTGCGTGGTGCTTCGCGCACGACGCTGGTGAACCCGCCGGTCTTCATCAACTCTCTGCCCGCGCCACCGCGTCCGGTGGGCGTGTACTTCGCAGAGCTGATGGTTTGCTCTGCACCGCGCGTGGTTTGCACGCGCATCAGATCGCGCTCGCCGCGGCTGGCCATGAAGCCCAGCACCACATCGTCATCACCGAGTTTGATGTAGATGACGCCTTTGCCAGGCCCGGCCAAGAAGGCCACTTCGGATGCAGGTGCCAGCAGCGCGCGCCCGCCCTTGGTGGCGGCGATGACGATTTCCGAACCGTCAATCAATTCCACGCCCAAGACTTTCGCCGCAGCAGCGGGCTTCATGAAGCGACGGCCACTGCGCGTGCTGGGTTCGGTAAATCCGCCCAGCGGAAAGCGCACGGAGTAACCATCGCTGGTGAGCGCGAGCCCATGACGCGGCGGTTCCGTGTCGGCACCCGGCGCGCCGATGTCGCCGCACTGCGTTGCGTCCAGCGACAGCGCCGCCACGATGCGTTCGCCATCGTCCAGCTTGAAAAACTTCTGCACCGGTTCGCCGTGGCCGCTGCTGGCAGGCATGTCTGCGATGCGCGCGGTGTAGCAAGTGCCGCGGTCGCTGAAAAACGCCACGGTGGCCCGAGTGCTGCCAAGCACCACTGCAAGAATCTCGTCGCCTTGGCGCAGGCGCGTCTTCCCAAGGTCTTTCACTTCGCGTTGGCGTTTCACCCAGCCGTCGCGCGTCAGCAACACCACCGCTTCTTCATCCACGATGAAGTCTTCGGCCTTCAGCTCGGGCTCTTCTTCGGCGGTTTCGATGAGCGTGCGGCGCACGCACAACGGGTCTTGCTTCCATTTCTCGGCCAGCGCTTCCAGCTCGCCGCGCACCAGTTTCCAGCGCGCTGCGGTGTCGCCTAAGAGTTTCTTCACGGCCTTGGCGCGCGACCACTTGGCATCCAACTCTTCGCGGATGACCAAGATTTCCAAACGCGCAAGGCGGTACAGGCGCAGTTCCAAAATGGCGTCGGTTTGCAATTCGTCGAGGCCGAAACGCTTCATGATCTGCTGCGCGGAGTCTGCCTTGCCTTCGGACTTGCGGATGATCTTCAAGATCTCGTCCAAGGCGTCGAACACTTTCTCTAAGCCCTGCAACACATGCAGGCGCGTTTCCAGCGCGCGCAGTTCGTCTTGCAACTTGCGCGTTTGCACTTCCAAGCGGAAATCCAAGAAGTGCCCCAGCACTTCGCGCAGCCCGATGCGTTCGGGACGGCAAACATCTGCCTTCGAAGTTGGGATCAAACAAGTCAGGTTCACGCTGAAATTGGTTTGTAGCGGGGTGTGCTTGAACAGCCACGCCATGACCATGGAAGTGTCCGCCTCGCGGCGCAGTTCCAGTTCGATGCGCACATCGTCGGCGGACAAGTCGCGCACATCCAACAATTGCGGCAGCTTCTTGGTGGCCACCACTTCTGCGATGGTCTCCACCAGAGTGCTCTTGTTCACGCAGTAGGGGATGGAAGTGATGATGACGGTTTTCGAGCCGCGAGTTTCTTCACCCTCTTCGTGGATGGCGCGCACTTTCAGCGAGCCGCTGCCGGTGCGCACGATTTCGCGCCATTCCTCGGCGCTGTTCAGCACCCAGCCTCCAGTGGGGAAGTCTGGGCCGCGAATGATTTTCGCCAGTTGGGCCGGCGTGATGTCGCGATCATCCAACATTTTCAGGGTGCCGCGCAGCACTTCCAGCGGGTTGTGCGGAGGAATGCTGGTGGCCATGCCCACCGCGATGCCAGTGCAACCATTCACCAACAGATTGGGAAAGCTCGCAGGCAGCACCACTGGTTCTTCGCGCGTGGCGTCGTAGTTGGCGCGCTTCGGCACAGTGTCTTGCGACAGTTCATCGAGCAGCCCGCCGGCAGGCGCGGCCAAGCGGCATTCCGTGTAGCGCATGGCAGCGGCAGAGTCGCCATCGAGGCTGCCGAAATTGCCGTGGCCATCCACCAGCGGCAGGCGTAACGAAAAATCCTGCGCGAGACGCACCAGCGCTTCATAAATGGCATCGCCACCGTGCGGGTGGTAGTTGCCCATGACATCGCCAACGATTTTCGAACACTTGCGCGGCTTGGCCTTTGAGTCCAAGCCTTGTTCGTGCATGGTGTGCAGAATGCGCCGCTGCACGGGCTTCAAGCCGTCACGCACATCCGGCAACGCGCGCGCGGTGATGACGCTGAGCGCGTAGTTCAGGTAGCGCTCTTCCGTCGCCGTGTGCAGCGCAACGGTTTGCACGCCGCCTTCACGGAACAGCCCGTCTTGCTGATCCGCTGCCTTCTTCTTCCTAGCCACGCGATTCCCCCTTGCGCAAACCCCAAGTTCGTGCTCGACAGCCCGCCGAGCGCAGGGATTATAGGTGCAACGCTTGGGCTTGCTCGTTGCGGCGCAGCGGCGAGAATCAGCACATGGCCAGCGCTATCGAAACCCCCATGAAACGCGTGTTGGTGACCGGCGCTTCGCGGGGCATCGGCGCTGCGGTGGCTCACCATTTCTTGGAAGAGCACTGGGAAGTGGCGCTGTGCGCGCGCAGCGTGTCAGGGTTGCAGAAAGTGGCCTTGGCGGCGGGGCTGTCGCGGGGCAAGGCCCGCTGTGTGCCCTGCGATTTGTCCAACCGCGGTGCGAGCGATGCGGCCATGGCGTCGTTGCTGGCAGATTGGAGCGCGCTGGACGGCATCGTGCTGGCTCACGCCTTGAACATCGCGACGCCGCTCGCTGGCTCGCTCGCCGATTTCGAGCGCATGATCGAAACCGACCTCACTGGGCCGCTGCGTTTGTTGCGCCAACTGATTCCCGCACTGCAACCTGGATCGCGCATCGTCTTGATCGGTTCCGTGCTCGGGCGCTTCGGGGTGCCGGGGCAGCATGGCTATTGCGCCGCCAAGGCAGGGCTCGCCGGCCTCGCTCGGGGGCTGGCGCTGGATTTAGCCCCGCGCGGCATCACGGTGAATTGCCTGCAACCCGGTTGGGTGGACACCGACATGGCGCGCGCGGCCATCGACGCACAGTGCGGCAGCATGGGCATGAGTGCTGTCGAAGCCCGCGCCTTCTTCGAAGCGCAACTTCCTTTGAAGCGCTTTTTGACGCCCAAAGAGGTGGCGGGGCATGTGCGCTGGCTGTTCAGCCCAGCGGCTGCGGGGCTCACCGGCCAAGTGCTGAATCACGACTGTGGCACTTTGGCGTAGGCGCTGGGCCCCCGCACTGTCGCGTTATGCGACATGAAGAGGAAAGCAGTTCCGGACCGATAGATGCTCTGGCAGACGCCATACATCCATGCCGGAAGCACCACTCTCCTCACTTGAGATCGACCAGTTACTCACCGTCTTCAAAGGGCGGCGACGCAAGAGCGATCTGCCTGCCGATGTGACCTCGCTGGACTTGAATCGCCCGGTGCCCATCCCCAAGGGCATCTTCGAAACGCTGCAAGTGCGCCACGAGCAGGCGGCGCGCGCCACCCGAGCAGGCTTGCGCGAGATATTGCGCCGCAACCTTGGCGTGCGTTTGGTGCAACTGAAACTGGATCGCTTCGCCAGCTTCAAAGAAGCGCTGCCCGAGCCGTCTTGCGGGTTTGTGGTGGAAATGCTGCCACTGCGTCAGCCGGGTTATTTACTGCTGGACTACCCATTCGTATTTGCCGCGCTCGATCGCGTTCTGGGTGGGCAAGGGAGCACCGAAGGCGAAGCACGCGAACTCACCAGCACAGAAACATCTGTGCTCACAGAATTGTTGGGCATCATCATTAACGAGCAGGTCACGGTGTGGTCGCGTTGGTTGAAGCTGACGCCGCGCGTGCTGCGCAGCACCAGTGTGCCGCGCTACTTCCGCGAGGCGCGCGCCGACGACCCGGTGTTGGTCGCGACCTACGCTCTGGAAGGCTTTGCAGACGGGGCCAACTTTTGCTTCGCCTTGCCGTTGCCCGGGCTGGAACCGCACTTGCAGTGTGCGCCCAAGCAAGAACAAGATGCGGCGCGCACTGCAGCGCCGGTAGCGCGTGACACCATGCTGCGTGCGTTGAATGATGTTGCGCTGAATCTGTCGGTGCGCCTTGGCGGCGCGTCGCTGAGTGTGAACGATGTGCTGCAACTGGAGCCGGGCGATGTGCTCGTGCTGGACAGCGGCCCGTCGCGTCCGCTGCAATTGTTGGTGGAAGGTTTGCCCCGCTTTCACGGGCACCTGCACAGCAGTGGTGGTCGCCTTGTATTCCGTGTTGGCAGCGAGCTGGATAGCCCGGCCAACACGACTCCGTCCGAAGGAAAATGAACCATGCCGCTGAATGAATCCATCGAATCGGAGAAAACCAATGTCAGCTCTGCCTTGTTTCCAGAATTGGCTGCGGGGGCGGCTTGCGGCCCAAATGCGGGTGCGGCGGGTAACAACCTCGGGCTGATCTTGGATGTCGAAGTGCCTGTCACCGTAGTGCTCGGCAGCGTGCGTAAGTCGCTGGCCGAAGTACTGTCACTATGCGAAGGCCAAGTGATCGAATTGGATCGCGTGGCCGGAGAGCCCGTGGACTTGCTGGTGAATGGCAAGTTGGTGGCGCGTGGCGAAGTGGTGGTGGTCGACGAACGCTACGGCCTGCGCGTGTCGCAAATCGTTGCGCCCACAGAGCGCTTGCGCCGCTAAGGCGGCCTTGCCGCGCGCTGCGCGCGGCCGCAAAGCGCTTGACCTTGGTCAGGGGCGTGACAAGATGCGCCCACCGTGCCCTACGACATCATCAATGCGGCCATTTTTCTCCTGATCTTGGTGGCAGCGGCGTTGCATCACCAACGCCTCCGGCATGTGAAGCTGATGAAGTTGTGCTTCGTGCTGGACCTCGCTCTACTCATTGCGGTCGAATTCTTGCGCGACAAGCCCAGTGCGGTGGCGAAAGCCATCGGCACAATGACGCATGTCGAGCGCAATAATATGGTGCTGGCCATTCACATCGCGTTCTCGGTGCTGGTATTGGTGCTGTGGGTGGTGCAACTGGTGCGCGGCTCTCAGGTGCTGCGCGGCAATGCATCAATGCTGCCGTCCCACGCGCGCTGGGCCAAATACTTCTTGCTCGTCCGCGCCGGCAATGTGATTACCGCCTTCATGGTCTGAGCCCTTCGCGCAGCCACGCTATTCTTCCACCGGGCTGTTGGGTTGCGCGGGCGCACTCTCTGCTCTTTCCTGAATCTCGCGGCGGATCCGCGGTACGGTGATCCACTCTTCATGGGCGGCGAGCAAGAGCACTACGGCGGCCCAGACCCACAAGCCTAGCTTGTCGAGGAAGAATGCGCATAGGGCGAAAGCGACGCTGAATGCGCCCGCAACCGCGAGACAACCCCACTTGCATCCCAAACGAGATGCGTCCATAGCTCTTGCTTGTTCCACCCCTTCGGACGCCGTGCGTTCTTGGCGATATGCGTCGAGTTTGCCTGGAACCACGCCTAATAACATCCCTGCACCCATGAAGACTAAGAGCCAATCAGAAGAGCTGATGCCGACGGCAATCTGGCCGCACCCCAAAATGCAGTAGTAGATGAGCACTCCGCGTAGCCGCTTGGCTCTGCGGCTCAGTATGGGGCTCGTTCCTCGTTCGCTGGCATGGAGGCGGGATTCTACAGCCGCAGGAATCAGTCGGCAGGTTTGAAGTCGCGCTGCCACTGGGCCAGCGCGGCGCCAAGGCGAGCGCGCAATGTGGTTTCGTCGGCATCGGGAGCCAACACATTCACAAGGCCAAGGCGCCCGCAGTGCACCACATGGGTGCGTAACGGTGCAGCGAGGCGCACATACAGGCCATGGCGTGGCATTTGCGGATGCGATTTCAGCGCGGCCAAAGTTTGCAGCGCGGGGTCGCCGCCGTTGGTCAAGGCCGCCATAACTAGGGCTGGGCAAGCACCAGTTTCTAACTGGCGCACCAATTCGCCAGTATCGGCGAGGCGCACCACCGTGGCATCGGGCAATACGCGGTGCAGCATTGCGGCGCTGTTTTCATCGCCAATGCAATAGACCAGCACGCGTTGCGCATCGTTGGATTGCGGTGCGGCGGCTGCCGCTTCGGGAAACCAACTCTGCGGCACCAACAGCACCGCATGGTGTTGTTGCTCGCCCTCGTTGAGGCGGAGTTCTGTGCGTAGCCAAGTGCCTGCGCCCAGCGGATCGCTGCGCCCTTCAAAGGCGGCGTTATCGACGAATAGCGTCCCGCCAGGCTGCAAGTCTTTGTAGGGTTCGATGGCGTCAGCCGTTTGCGCCAACGCGGCTAATGGCGCTGCGAGGGTAGCGGCCAAGCCAGCGAGGATGTCGCGTTCTTTGTCGTTGAAGGCTCGTGGCGGTGCAGCAGCGGTGTGCGTTGCGGCGGGACGCTGCGCGGCCAATGCGTGCCGTGCAACGGCTTCGTCCAACAGCAACAGAGCTGGTGCGTGTTCGCTGCGGCCAAGACTCGCCACCACGGCGCGTGCGGGCAACTGGGCCCGCGCGGCATTGGCATCCAGCGTTGCAGTGGCGTCGGCGCTCAGCGTGAGCTCGCAGTGGAGAGAATCTCGTAGCGCCTGCGCCAAGTGTGGCAACAGATCGGCCAACGCTGTGGCGTGATCGCGCGAGTGCTGAAGCGTGGTGTCGTCCATGCTGCTGTTGTGGCGCATGCAAATGCGTCACTGCATCATGCTCGGACTTCACGCAGCGGACATGAGCTGCGCCGCCGACTATCTTTGCGCTGGAGCGGGGTAAACCGGCAGAGAACGATGGCCGGCTTTGTCCACGGCTTCTACAGCGAACAGCCAATCGTCCTTAGAGCGTTCAATAACGATGGCAGTCGTGCCTGCGGGCACCATGCGGCGTTCGTTCTTGTCCCAGTCGGGCTCGTGGGTGCGGCGCATGTTCACGGCATAGCTTGCGATGTCGGCTTCCGGTGAAGCCTCCCATCGCAATTCGGTGTGCGGCGACAGCCCAGCGGTGAGCATGCGCACTTGCCGCAGCGCTGCGGGCGCCAAGGCCAGTTCGTGAATAGCGATGGCGTTCACCATAGCCACCTTGGCCATGAATTTGTAGTCGAGTGCTTCGGGCAAGTCGCCGAAGGGGCGCCCTTCAATGCTGCGCACATCTTGGTGCTGGCGCTCGTAGTTCTCGTGGCACTCTGTGAAGCGCACTGCGGCGCAACCAACATCGTTGAAGCTCTTGTGGTCGCCGCCGCGCAAGTAGCGGTCTTGGCGGAAGATCATGCGCACATCGAAATCCGCTATGCGGCCCTGAGCATGCTCGCGCACATAGCGCGCCAGTTGGCGGCTGGGTGCGTCGTTGTCGCTGCCAATAATGGTTTGGGCTGGGCGGCCGCGCTCGCTGAGCGGGCCCGAGGGCACGCCCTCGCTAAACAAGCGCACGAAATTGTTTTCGCGCTGGCCCGACGAACCGATGACGCCACCGACAATGTCGTTGGTCAACATGGCGCTGACACGCACGCCTTGTTCTTTCAATTGCTTCGCATGCGCCCCCGAACCCAGCAGCCCTTGTTCCTCGCCGGAGTAGGCGACGAAAAGAATCGTGGCGCGCGGTTGCAGGAACACCAACGCTTCGGCGCACTGCAGCATGACGGCTACACCCGAGGCGTCGTCGTTGGCGCCGGGGGCATCCGCATTCGCATCCATGGGTTCTGAAGCGCGGCTGTCGTAATGGCCCGACACAATCACCACGCGCTCCGTTTCTGTGCCGCGCAGTGTCGCCACCACATTTTCCACTGTTGCCCCTTGCGGCACTCGCGGCCCGGGCGGCAGCGTGAAAGCTTCGACGCCCACAGTCATGCGCCCGTCGCTGCGCTCAGCGATTTGGCGCATCCGCTGCACCAACCAATCGCGTGCCGCGCCGATGCCGCGCTTTTCATCGGTGCGCGACGACAGCGTGTGGCGCGTGCCGCAGGCCACCAACGCGCGCACATCCGCTTCCATGGTTGCAGGAGCGATGGCCGCGAGGCGGCGGTCGATTTCCGGAAGCTGCGGCGCCACTTGCGCGCAGAGGGAGGACGCAATGAATAGAAGCAGCAGGCTGGTGCGCATGCTGGGCATCTTAGTCGCGAGGCTTAGTGGGTGCGTTTGGTGGCGCGGTGCAGGGCGACGGCGCCCATCATCAGCGGCCAGCTTTCGACATGCGCGAAACCAACCGTGCGCACCACGTGTTCCAGAGCCTTGCGATCGGGGAAGTGGTCCGTGGAGCAAGCGAGGTAGCGATATGCCTCGCGGTCGGCGCCACTGAGGCGCGCTTGCAGTGGCATCACCAAATGGCGATGCAGGAAAAAGAGGCCGCGCACGGGAGCAAAGGATGGCCTGGACATGTCGAGGCACACGAATGTGCCCCCGGGCTTCAGGATTCGCAACACTTCATGCAGCGCGGCTTGCAGGTCGCTGCAGTTCCTGAGGCACCAGCCCATGGCGACCACATCCGCCGAAGCCGAGGGAAGTTCCGTGGCGCACGCATTGCCAAGGCGGAACTCCAACTGGACGAGCCCTTCAGCCGCGCGTTTCTGCTCGGCTTGCTCCAGCATGTTGGCGGACAGATCAACTCCCGTGACGCGACCCTCGGTGCCGACGATGTGGGCGAACAGGAGGGCCAGTTCACCCGTGCCGGTACCGAGGTCCACCACTTGTTTCCCCGATGCCGCACCGGACCGCTCCACGAGGAGCTTGCGCCAGCGTGCATCGCGGCCGAAACTAATCCGGCTGTTCAGCCGGTCGTACGGCGCCGCGATGCGGTCGAACATAGAGCGCACATAGCGTTCTTTTTGTTCGCCTGCGAGGCGTGCACCGGTTCGAGCATCGAGAGTAGTGGACATGACATCAGATACTACGCCCCAAGGTTCCAGCGGCAACGAACGGCATTTTCTGTCACGCATTTTTTCTGGGAATGCTGCGCGGGCCCCACTCGTGCAGGTGACATTGATATCGCGCAATATGTGCCCGCTGTGTGACGAGGCGCGGGAAACGCTGCTGCTGCTCAGCAACCAACTAGGCTTCGAGATTGTGGAGCAGAAGATCGATCATGACCAAGTGCTGGAAGACCGCTACGGGCTGGAAGTGCCTGTGGTTCTTGTGGATGGGGCGCGCCATGCCTTTGGATCGGTGAACCCTCAGCGCCTGCAAACTGCAGTGGAAAGTGCGCGCCGCCAACGCGGCCCAACGCAGCGTCCCGAGTAGGATCGCGCGCGCAAAGGAGCTCGCATCATGGTGAAGAACCCCCCGGAAGGCTGTCAGCGCATCATCCCTTACTTGGCCTATGCGGACGCCGCCACGGCCATCGACTACCTCTGCCGCGTTTTCGGATTCACCGAACGCATGCGCATGCCCATGCCTGATGGGCGCGTGGGCCACGCGGAACTGGATTTGGAAGGCGACTGTTTGATGCTGGCCAGCGCAGGCCCCGAGATGAACATGGTCAGCGCGCGCGGCCTGCCCGGACTTCACGCTCTGATGGCGGTGTATGTCACCGATGTTGACGCGCACTATGCGCGCGCGTGCGCGCAAGGCGCGACCATCTTGCAAGAGTTGACCACGCAGTTCTATGGCGATCGTTCGTATCGCGCTGTGGATTGCGAAGGGCAGTGCTGGACTTTCGCCACTCATGTGAAAGACCCGACGCCCGAAGAACTCGCCGCCGGTTGCGGCGGCTGACTTGCACTCCGCAAGATCAGCATCCAATCCCTGCGCATCTACCGGGGCGGGAACCGCCTCTATATGGTGATTGAGGCAGACGACGATTTTGATCCTGCGCGCTATCAGGCGTATGCGCAGGAACCGCGAGCCGAAGCATGGGACGCGCTGATGCGTCGATTTCAACAACCGGCGCCCTTCGCAAAATAGGGAGAGTGGTGGGCGCCGCTCGAAGAGATCTTCGACATCAATGCCTCTGCGCACTGAAGGCGCGCTGCCGCGTCAGCGCTTGAGGCGCTGGGCGTCGCAATCGATTTCGAGCAGCACCACGGGCTGCGCTTCGTCGATGTCGAACTG
>CAMDTN010000004.1 GCA_945907755.1 Singulisphaera sp. GP187
GCTGCAGCTTGCCCGCATGGTTGGGCGCGTACACCAACAATAAGAGCAGCATCGGGCGTCTGGATGTGCAGACGCGCACCCTCTGCGACGGCAACCCGCGTTACGACAAGATCCCGCGCGGACACGCAGGCCCGCTGTACTTGGAAATCACGCCGCGTTCGTTCGATCTGCACTTGCAGGTTGGTTGCAGTTTGAACCAAGCAATTTTCTACGGTCGACGCCAAGTGTTGGACACCGAGGCGTTGGAAGACTTGTGCTCACGCGAGGCGCTGGCCTATGATCGCAGCGGGCGCGTGTTGCCACCGGAAGAGTTGTCTATTGATGCAGGCTTGTTGCTGAGCGTGGATTTCGACCAGCCCATCGTTGGCTATGTGGCGCGTAACACCACTGAAGCAGTGAGCATCGTGGCGGGTTGCACGAAAGACGGCGCCCTGTTCTTCGACCCCATTCCACGTCCCAAGGACGGGCGGCTGCTCTTGCGTAAGGGCCATTTTTACGTGTTCTCCACGCGCGAATTTGTACGCATTCCGCCGGAATACGCCGTGGAAATGCTGCCGCATGAGACCAGTGCGGGTGAGTTCCGCGCACATTATGCCGGGTTCTTCGATCCAGGCTTTGGGTGGTCCCCTGCGGGCAGCGGCAGGGGCACTCCAGCCGTGTTGGAAGTGCGCCCCTACGACGACGACATCATCCTGCGCCACGGGCAACCCATCTGCAAGATGGCCTACGAGCGCATGGCGCGTGCGCCGCTGCAACCCTACGGTGCTTCCGGAGTTGGCAGCCACTACAATGGGCAACGCGGGCCTCGGCTGTCGCGTTTTTTGGGATCACCATGACCACGCCTCGCTTTGAACATCATATTTTTGTGTGCACCCATGAACGCGACGAGGGCCGCAGTTGCTGCAGCGCCGCAGGGGGGCTGGCCGTGCTGGAGCGTTTCCGGAACAGCTTGCGCGAGCGCGGCTTGACCGCCCGCATTCGTGCGAATCGCTCCGGCTGCTTGGATGCGTGCTCGTGCGGCCCTACCGTGGTGATCTATCCAGCTGGTGTGTGGTACGGCGGGGTGGCGCCCGCTGATGTTGATGAGATCATCGATTCGCACTTGGTGAGCGGCAAGCCCGTGGAGCGTTTGCTGCTGCGTTGTTCTACCGATAAATGTGACCGTCCTGGAGGATGCTGCTGATGCGAGTCTTCATGCTGTTGTTCGTGTTGTTGGCGGCTGTGGTTGCGCAAGATGCGCCGAAAGCCCCAGAGGTCGTCAAGGCTCCTCCATGGAGCAAGGATGGAGACAAAGTGATCACGACCCCAAGCGGACTGATTGTGAGTGTGTTGCAAGCTGGTGCGGAGACACCGCGTCCCAAGCTCGGCGACACCGTGAAAGTGAATTACACCGGTTGGCTTGCTGACGGAACGGAGTTCGACAGCTCGAAGGGCAAGCCCATCGAGTTCAAGATCGGCCAAGTGATTGAAGGCTGGAACGAAGGCCTGTCCCACATCGGTGCCGGCGGCAAAGTGAAGCTGACCATCCCAGGGAATCTTGCCTACGGGAAGGCCGGCAGCCCTCCAAAGATTCCGCCCGATGCGACGCTCGTCTTTGATGTGGACTTGATCGCCGTGACGGCAGGGCCCGAACTGCCCAAATTCTTTGCACCCACCAAGGACAAGCAGAAGAAAACCGAGAAGGGCCTGCTCTACGAAATCATCGAAGAGGGCACGGGAACGAAACTCGCCGCGGACGAACAATTCGTCGCCGACTACGCCATCTTCTCTCCCACAGGCAAGCTGGTGGATTGCAGTGCTATGCGCGGCCAGCCGCTGAAGGGCACTCGCGCAAGTTTTCGCATTCCATTCATGAATGAAGGGCTTGGGCTCTTGAGCGAAGGCAGCCGCTGCATTTTCGAAGTGCCGCCAGCGTTGGGATTCGGCGAGCGCCCGATGCCAGGCTTGAAGGCCAACGACCCCACCATTTGGGACATCAAAGTGCTGAAGGTGATGCGCCCGCTGCCACTGCCTGAGTACTACATGCCGCGCGCCGATGTTCTGAAGACTACTGCAACAGGGTTGCAGTACGAAGTGATCAAAGAAGGCACTGGGAATTCACCCACCAAGACAGCCGAAGTCACCGTGCACTACACTGGCTGGTTCACCGATGGGCGCGTGTTCGACAGCAGCTACGCCCGTGGAGAGCCTGCGTCCTTCGCAGTCACCGGAGTGATTCCCGGCTGGACCGAAGGATTGCAGTTAATGAAGGAAGGCAGCATTTATCGCTTTGTCATTCCTGGCAAATTGGCCTACGGGGCGGACGGCATGCCGGGTCGCATTCCGCCGAACGCGACGCTGATCTTTCATGTGGAACTGCTGAAGTTCCGCTAAATGGAAGCTGCGGATTTAAGCACGCGGAGGGTCGCTGCGCTCTACTGCGCGCTGGCTCGGGCGCTTGGCAGCAGCGCTAACGCGCACCAGCCGTTGCCATCAATGGCTGGCGCGATGCTTGTGTGCACGGGCGTTGCGTTCGGTGCAAAGGGCTGCGCCGCGACCAACTTGCACAAACGCACGCGCGGCTTGCCCAGGAAGTGTTGGCGCGCCACCACTTCTTGGCCGCAGTAGCAACCCTTGGTGTAAGAGACGGCTTCCGCTTCCAGGCTGCTCTCGGCGGGGAGCACACCGGCATGGATGTCGATGCCGTAACGAGGGACGCCCGCGTCCACGCGCCAGGGATCCAGAGTTTCTACACGAGGCAGCGTCGCTACGTGCGCGTCGAGGGGAGTGCGTTGTTTGACAAGCAGCGAAGGCACACCCCAAGCACGATCGCGATACACCACGCCGTTGGGCCCGTCGAATGCGCAGTTATTCAGCGCAGCGCTGGCTACGCAAAGTTGTGCAGCATGCAAGCCCTGCGATTCGGCACCGGCGGCGGTCACTGCGCGCACAGCAGGCGACAACTCCATGCTCACGCGCACCCCAGAGATGGCAGCATGCTTCGAGAGGTGTTGCAGTAGCGTCGGCGCGCACGAGCGCTCGGTCCATGCGTGCATGGCGGCGCCCACCCGCGCGAGCCGCACCAGCGCAATCGTCTTGCCCTTGGATTCCAGTACAAATGCCGTGGTGCCTTCGCCGTCTTCCAGGGCGCGCAAATCCTGCGTGCAGAGGCCGTTGAGGAAACGCAGCGGGTCACCGCCGCTAACAACAAAGAACGCCAAGGTGTCATCAAGGACGCAATCTGGCAGCAGCAACATGCTTGTATTGTCGCACGGGGATGTCCGCTGGCCCGAAGCGCGGTGCCAAAGATATATCGGTGAGCGGGCTTGCTTGGCGGTATACTGTCCCGGGGTCACTATGGTCACCATCACTGAACGAGCGGCAACGAAAATCGTCACCATCTTGGAACAACAGGGCAAGAGTGCCAGCAGTCATGGGCTGCGCGTCGACATTGAGAGCGGCGGTTGTTCCGGTTTTTCCTACAAGATGGACATGGCGGAGGCCAGTCCCGACGACCAGATGTTTGAGAGTGGGCAAGCGCGCGTGTTTGTTGACTCGAAAGCGATGCTGTTTCTCGGTGGGTCCACCTTGGACTACATCGAAAGCCTCACAGGGGCCGGGTTCACAGTGCGCAACCCGAATGCGACAGGCACTTGCGGGTGCGGCACTTCTTTCTCGGTGTAATGGCGCGCGCGCCTGCCGATCAGGGCAGCAGGTTGTGGAATTGCAGATTCACAATCTCGATGGAGCGCTCAACGGGGTCGAACACGCGAGCGCGGGTGCCTGGATCGCCGTATGTGTGCAAGGTGACAAGAACAGGCCAGCCTGCGTTGGCCATGCGGTGCAAGTTAGCGCGTGGCGGTGGCACGATCCCCAAGACGCCACCTTGCTGCAACAGCCGCCCACCGCTGACACAAACTTCAGCGCGCCCGTTGCACACGGCGTCGTCAACAATGCTGTAGCTGGTTTCGAAACATGTACCGGCCAAGCAGCGCACAACGCACCAATTCATGTGGTCGTGGATGCGGCTTTCTCTGAAGGAACCCCAAACTATGGCCACAACTGCGAAACGCAGCTCTGGGTCTGAGTACACAAGGTTGCGCGTGTACACCGCGCTTGGATATTCCGTACGCAGCCCGGCGGGGACCTCGTAGTTAGACGGGATCAGGTTCTGTGCCGCCTGCTCCACCATGCGTGTGGTAGCAACGGGGTCATGCCCAGCCGCGACGATGGCATCCACAGCTTCTACGTAGGCGCGCATGGTTGCGTCAGGGGTGTGCAGAGTTCCTTGCAGCATGGCGCGGAGTCTACAGGAAGCTGCGTCCGTTTGCGCCTTTGAGCCGAGCCGCGAGGGAATCAAGCAGCGCCGCCGGGTTCCGAAGATAGTGCCTGAGATGCTTATGCCCCGTCTATTCATCATCAGCATTGCGCTGCTCGGCGTGGTGGGGGCTCAGGCGGCCATGACCGGCGACGAAGTGCTGCAATTGCGCGCGCTGGGCGTGTCCGATGCCGCGCTCACAGCACACATCAGGCGCAACGGTTTGACCACCGCAGCAGGCTTGCTTTGGGCGCTGGAAGAAACCGGGGCAGCCCAAGATCTGCGCGACCTCGCAGCAGTTCACTCGCCGCGGCGCATGCAATTGGCGCAACTGGTTAAGGACTTTGAAGAAGCGGAGTTCGGAGACTTCTCGCTGTTAGCCCCGCGTGGTTGGGGGCGCATGGAATCCACAGTTCAAGGTGGCGCATGCGCAACCTTCGCAAACTCCGACGGCCTGCAACGCATCACGGTGTACAGCAGCGCAGTCAGCGTCTTCACGGAGGCCGCAGCCGCAGAGATCGGCGTGCAATTGGTGGAGCGCGTGTTGCAGGCAACCGAGTCCGTGGCTGCGACAACGCGGCGCGGCTGCGCCCGTAGCGAGATCGAAGGGCGCGTGTGGGCATCAGCCGCAGCGACCCAGACAATTCCACGAGGGCCGTCGCGTGAAGTGAGTGTGCTTGCAACAGTCATTGCAGGACGCGCGGTGGTTTGCGTCGCTGAATCCATAGTGGATGCGCAACAAGTGAAGCGCCCCTTGGAGGTCATGCTGGGTTCGCTAACGCTGCGCTGAGCGTGGTATGAAAGGCCCATGAGCGGGCCCAACCAGCGCTACCACGACCGAATCGCACCCCGCTACGACGACGTCTACGCAGACGACCCATACTGGGATCTGTACCACGACATTTCGTGGCGCGCGCTGAAGCCACATCTTCCTAGCGACCAAAGTCATCCTGTCTTGGATGTCGGCTGCGGCACTGGGCTCTATGGCTTGCGCTTGGCGAAGTCTCGCTTCAAGGTGTGCTTCAGCGATCTTTCCGCGCGCATGTTGGATGTGGCTGCGCGCAAGGCAGAAGAACAGTTCCCCAAGGCGCAACATCGCTTCGTTCAAGCCGACATCACTGATCTCGCGCCTTTCACGACGGCGGAGTTTTCGATGGTTGTCGGACAAGGCGATCCGTTGTCGTTCGCCAGCGACTGGCGCAAAGCGCTGCGCAGCGTTCACCGTGTGCTGCGCCCAAACGGAGTTGCTGTGCTGTCTGTGGATTCGCGCTTTGGTGGCTGCCAACCCTTTGTCACGCGGAAGGACTACGACGGTTTGCAGCGCTTCTTGCGGAGCGGCGATAGCGAGTGGCTGGCGGACCGGCGCGAAGAGCGTTTTCCTTTGCATGCCTTCACTCCAGACGAGTTGCGCGAGGGCTTCAAGCGCGCAGGGTTTTCGGTCCTATCGCTGATCGGGAAAACGGTGTTTGCCGAACGCAACCAAGCAGCTGTGCTGGAAGACGCCACTCTGCGGGCACAGGTGCTGCGTTTGGAAGAAGAATGGAACGGCACTGAATTCGGCCTTGCGCGCGCCCATCATTTGCAAGTGGCCGCGCGAAAAGCTGCAGAATGACTTCGCGGAGATGGCGCAGACACGTACTGGCGGTGCCGCTATGATGCCCGGCCATGCCAGCCGATAACTGCGCTCAACCAATTATCGATGTTCGCGGCATCCAAGTGGACTACGGCGAAGGGCGCTTAGCGCTGGACGGGTTAGGCCTGACCCTAGAGCCCGGGTGCCACGGACTGTTAGGTGTCAACGGCGCTGGGAAGAGCACGCTGCTGCGTGTGCTTTTAGGGCTGCTCCGGCCCCATGCCGGAGGCGGCACTGTCATGGGGGAGTCCATCGGCGGCAGCGGCGAGCGTCTGCGCCTGCGCGTGGGTTACATGCCCGAGTCCGATGCGCACTTGGGCGATCTTCCAGCCATCGAGTCGGTCGCACTACTTGGCGAACTCTCAGGGCTGAGCCCCGTGGAATCCACGCGCCGCGCGCACGAGGTGCTGCACTATTGCGGGCTTGGAGAAGCTCGCATGCGCTCTGCTGAAGGGTTCTCCGCAGGGATGCGCCAGCGCCTAAAACTTGCCGGCGCATTAGTACACGACCCTGACCTCTTGTTCTTGGATGAACCCGCCAATGGGCTTGATCCCGCAGGACGTGAGACCATGCTGTCCATGTTGCGTGAAGTGAGCGCGCGCGGAGTGTCCATCTTGGTGTCGACACATTTACTGCCCGATGTGCGTGACTTGTGCGACAGCGTGGTCATCGTCAGCAAGGGACGCGTGGTGCGCAGCGGCCGCGTGAGCGAGCTCATCAGCGGATTGAGCGATTTGTGGCGCATTCAAGTTGAGGGGGACAGCGCGTGCTACGCGCGAGCGTTGGAAGCAGAAGGGCTGACAGCGCACACAGACAGCACCCGCGGCGATGTGGTGGTGCAATGCCCGCCGAATTCTGGCACCAAGGCGCTGTTCCGCGCCGCCGTAAGTGCAGGCGTTGGCATCCGCGAACTGTCGCCAGGCACCAAATCCATTGAGGATGTTTTCTTCGAGAGCATCGAGGAGTCTCATGGCCATTCATGAGCGCATCTATCAGCGCCTTGCCGTGCGTCCGGACAAGCCCGCACCGCGGCCCATGGCCACCCTCGGGCGGGTTCTCGGACAGCACGCTATGCGTGGTTGGCGCACGCGGCTGTTGTTCTATGGCGCCTTCGTGCCTGGATTAGTGTTTGCGCTCATCATCTACTTCTTGACGCGCAACGAAGAGCGCGTGTTGGGTTTGGCGCGCCAGTTTGCGCTTACTGAGATCAATAGTTTCGAGGATGTTGACTCTGAGATTTGGTACCGCTGTGGTGCCAATCTTGTTTATCTGTTGCTGGGGCACGTGCAGGTGTGGTTTGCGCTTTTGCTGACAGCCATGGTGGGCGCTCCGTTGGTGTCGGAAGACTTGCGCACTCAGGCCGCCGAGGTCTATCTCGCGCGGCCGATGGCGCCGCGGGATTATGTTGCGGGCAAAGCGTGGGTCATCGCCCAGCGGTTGTTCGTGGTGCTGGCACTGCCGACCATCTTGGTGTTGGCCTTGGGCAACCTGCTGATCCCTGCGTCATTCGTCGCATCGCTGCCGTTGTATCTGGTGGTGGTCGCGTTCAGTGCGTTAGTTGCAACATCCAACGCACTGTTGATGTTGGGTGTGTCAGCGTTGACTCGCAGTGCACGCTACGCGACCGCGATTTGGTTCCTGATCTACTTCGTCAGTTGGATCGTCTCGGAAGTTCTGGTCGGGTCCACCGACAACACAGTCTTCGAGTTCTGTTCTTGGCGCACGAATCAACACATCGTCTTGTCCGAGATGCTGCAGTTAGAGCCTCTACACGAAGAACTTCTGGATCTGCCTTCTATCGAACACAGCATGCTGCCCAGTTTGCTGATCCTCATTGGATGTGCTGCGTTGGCGAGTTGGACCGTCTTGCGTCGCATGCAACCGAGGAAGGTCTGATATGGCTGGGCCGATCATTCAGTGCGGTCAGTTGGCGCGGTGGTACGGCAGCGTGTCTGCGCTCACTGCTGTGGATCTGAATATTCCAGCGGGGATCACCGGGCTCTTAGGCCCGAACGGCGCTGGCAAGAGCACACTGCTGCGCATTATCACTGGGCAGATCGAACCAAGCTCCGGCACTTGCACCGTGTTTGGTAAGAATCCGATGACGGATGAAAGTGTGTTTCGTGATATCGGATTCTGTTCCGAAGACGACGCGCTTTTTGAGCACATGACTGCGCGCGAAGTGGTCACATTTTTGGCGCGCTTGTCTGGGTTTCCCCGTGCAGAAGCTGCTGAGCGTGCTGCGGCCTCACTTGAAACAGCTGGCATGACGCCCAACGCCGACCGTCAGACCACAGCTTTCAGCAAAGGCATGCGCCAGCGCACCCGCATCGCGGCGGCATTGGTGCACAGCCCAACGCTGATCTTGCTGGATGAGCCCATGACTGGGCTGGACCCGGTGGGTCGCCGCGATGTCTTGGAGTTAGTGCGCCGCTTGGCTGCTGCTGGCACCAGTGTGGTCTTCTCCAGCCACATCCTGCACGAAGTTGGTGCTGTGGCCGGACACATCGTCGTACTGCACCACGGCATGGTCTTGGCCGAGGGCTCCCTTGCAGAGATCCGTGCTGATCTTGCAGATCACCCGTTTACCATTTGCATCCGATGCGACGACGCTCGTTCGCTTGCTTTGCGTTTGGGGGCGCTGGAATTTGTCACCACGTTGAAGATTCGTGGGCGCGACAGTCTCGAAGTCGGCTCGGATTCAGCATTAAAACTGCTCAGCGCCTTGCCCCCATTAGTGGTTGAGGCCGGCTATGAACTCACCGAGATCAGTGCGCCTGGAGAAACTGTCGAAGCTGTTTTTCAGAGGTTACTGAAGTGAAATCGCAATTGTGGCTGGTGGCACTATTTGGCCTGCGTCACATGAGCGGTGCGCGCAAACTCGTGATCGCAGCTTTGCTGGCACTGTTGCCGGCAGGGTTAGTTTTGGTGGTGCGCTGGGTTGGGCCTGCCGGGGCCGCGGCTGAGATCTTGCAGTCCGGGGTGCCGAACCTCTGCCTTGCTGTCACGGGTTTGCTGGCACTGTTCCTCGGCTGCGGCTGCATGCGCGACCTGCTGGAAGAGCGCACCTTAGGCATGTTGTTGACGCGCCCGATCTCTCGCGGCCGATTGGCTTTTGGTTTGCTGCTCTCCGCCATGATTCTCAGCTGCTTCTTGGCGGCATTTGGCGCAGCCCTGAGTTTCGCTGTGAGCTCTGTTGGGGTGCACGCCGATGTTGCAACACCTGCTCCAGAAGCGTTCCTTCTTGTAGGCGCGATTCTTTTGCTGGCCATTGTGCACACCACGCTCTTTGCGCTCATCGGGCTGCGCTTCCGAAAGTCTACTGTGTTGGGCGTCGTGTGGTTGTTTGTGGTGGAGGCAGGCCTTGGTTCCATTCCGGGGCCCGCGCGCATACTGTCGCCTATTGCCATGGTCGAATGCATCTTGTCACCGGAGTTCACAACTAGGGCCAGTATTGAATCCGCCGACGGCGAGTACGCCGTGTCGCCTGTGACTGCTTTGATTGTGCTGGCGGTGATGCAAACCATCTTGTTGGTGCTGCATCAGCGCAGAGCAGCGCGCATGGACTTTCTTTCGGCCAACGTTAGCGCTGACGGGCCATAGTCAGTCTGCTGGCACCGCCAGAACAGCGCATGGTGCTTCGCCGCTGAGGCGCGCTTTCAAAAAACCGTGCCGGTCTGCGAGACGCGCGTCGCGCACGGCCTGTTCGAGGGCTCTGGTTTGGCCAACGATCACCAACAAGCGTCGTGCGCGCGTCATTGCGGTGTACAGAAGATTGCGCCGGAGCAAGATGTGGTGTTCTTGGAACAACGCGAGGATGACGCCGGGATATTCGCTGCCTTGCGACTTGTGCACGGTCATGGCGTAGGCCGCCACGAGATCGTCCAGTGCTTCCCCTTCAAATCTGACGCTACGCCCGTCAAAGGCAACGTGAGCTACGCCGGCGGAACGATCTACCGATTCCACGGTGCCCACATCACCGTTCATTATGCTGCGCTGGTGGTCGTTGCGTGTCATCATCACGCGGTCACCGGCAACGAGCCTGTGTGGTGGGGTTGCGTCAGACGCCGCTGGCCGGAGCCCCGCCTGCACCAACGCATTCAGTTGTTGCGTGCCAGCGGCCCCAGCATGCATGGGCGTGAGGATCTGAATCTCGCTGCGCGGGTCCAGTCCATAGCGTGCTGGCAGCCGTTGCAAGAACAAGTCTGTGATGAGAGCCGCTCCTTGGACCGCCGTGTCACGCTCCATAAAGAAACAGTCGTTGTTGGCACTGGGTGCATCGAAGCGAGGCATCTGCCCGTGCAATACGCGATGGGCATTGCTGACGATGGCGCTGCCTTCTGCTTGTCGATGCACTTCCGTCAGTCGAGCGACGGGTACCAAACCACTCTCGATGAGGTCGCTAAAGACTTTGCCCGGCCCAACCGGTGGCAGCTGATCTGCATCGCCGGTCAACAGCAGCACCGCGTTTGGCGGCAACTGCTGCAGTACTTGGTGCATCAAGATGAGATCGACCATTGATGTCTCATCGATCAACAACACATCAGCATCTTGGCCCGTGCCGCCGCCAACAACCATGTCGAGTCCGGGCACAAGACCGAACAGTCGATGCAGTGTGCTGGCTGGGCGCCCCACCACATCCGCGAGACGCTTCGCCGCTCTTCCTGTGGGCGAGGCCAAGGCTACGGTGCGGCCCGCGGCGTACAGGCTGTCGACCACAGCGCGCAACACGGTGGTCTTGCCGACGCCAGGCCCGCCAGTGAGCACAGCGCATTTCGATTGCAGCAGCAGCGTTGCGGCGGCGCGCTGTTCGGGGGTGAGAGAAATACCAACGGGGTTCTGCAAGGCAACAGGGTTGGGTTTCGGCGCCAACGCAAGTTGGCGTAGTGCGCTGGCAACAGAGAATTCGCACGCCGCCATCGCCTGCTGGTAGACCAGTGTGTTGGTGGCATGAGACAGCATCGCGCATTCTCCGTTGGATACCAGCGTCTGCAGCGCTGGTACCAAGCGTGCCGCCTCCAGTGCTGTGAGGTCGGCTGCAGAGCGCAGCAATTCTTGCGGAGGTAGTGCTGTGTGGCCCTGATGCTGAGCCTGTTGCAATCTGTGCAGGAGCGCAGCGCGCATGCGTTGCGGTGCGTCCGGTAGATTTCCATTGCGCTGCGCGAGTTCGTCCGCTGTCTTGAAACCGATGCCGCGAAAGCGTCCAGCAAGGGACCAAGGGTCGCGCATGACGACAGTCGGCGCTGCTGCACCGAACGCTGCAGCTACGGCCGCGCAGTGCGTAGGGGAAAGCCCCAACCCTGCGAGTGCCACCAGAGTTTGTTGTTCGGCCTTGCCTTCGCGCACGGCCAGCGCCAGCGCAGCAATGCGATTTCGCCCTAAGCCCTTCACGCGCAGGAGCGCGTTCGGGTTGTCTGCCAGTAATTCCAAAGTGGAATCGCCCAGTGCATCGACGACGCGCTGCGCCATGCGCGGGCCTACGCCGCGCACTCCTCGGGTGGCGAGATAGCGGGCAATGCCAGCGGTCGTTGCGGGTACTTGCGTTGCCGCAGTAGCGATTTCGAATTGACGACCGAACCGCGGGTGCACACCCCATGCACCCTCGACGCGAAGTTCGTCGCCCTTGCGCACTTCAAAGGGGATCACGCCGCAGCCGGAAAACGAAGCGAGCTCTGCGGCGGACGCCAAACGTAGAACCGTGAAGCACGATGCTGGGTTGCGGTAGCCGACATCCAGCACCTGCACGGTCAGCAAGGACTGCGCGTTGGCCGCCATTGGCGCACACCTTAGCCGATGCGGGGGACAGGGAAGCCACCGCGGTACTATCGCGACATGGCCAGTGCGATTCGCGTCCTCCGTGTAGCGACACGACTCAATGTTGGTGGTCCGACGCGTCACATCAGCATGTTGATGCGCGGTATGGACCCTTCGCTTTGCGCGCAGCAGTTAGTGAGTGGGCCCTGCCCCGCAGCGGAGGGCAAAGGAGTGTTAGCTACGCCCCCGAGCGCGTTCATCGTGCCGCAGTTGTGCCGCGAGATCTCGCCTTGGAATGATTGGCGCGCGCTCGGTGCCATGCGCGCACTCGCAAAAAAACACGACCCACAGATCATCCACTCCCACATGGCCAAGGCTGGATTGCTCGCCCGCTTGGTCGCCCGAGGCGACTCGCGCTATCGCGCGGTGCACACGTTGCATGGGCACACCTTCGACAGCTATTTCCGCGCTGGGAGCGGGCGTGTTTTGGCGTGGATGGAATCATGGCTCGCGCTGCATAGCGCTGCGCTGATCGTGCAGTCTCCGGGGCAACGCGATTCTGTCTGCGCTCACATTTCGAAACGCGCGGCTGCACGCTTGCATGTCATCCCTCCTGCGGTGCAGACAGAATTTCTTGAACGGCCGACACTGCGTGATGCTGCACTTGCAATGTCGTTGGGCGTTCGTGAGGGAGTTGCAACCGTGCTGTTTCCGGCACGCTTAGTCGAGGTGAAACAGCCGTTGTTGGCGCTCGCTGTTCTGGAGGAACTTCTGAAGCTGCGCAGGGTCTTGTTGCTCGTGCCTGGCGACGGGCCGCTGAAGTCGAAGTTCATTGCTCGCGTGCAGCAGCGTGGATTAGGCGCCGCAGTGAAGGTGGTTCCATTTGTTGCCGAGCTGTGGCGTCTCTACGATTGTGCCGATGCGACCTTGCTGCTGAGCCGGTCGGAAGGCACTCCGTTGGTGATTCTCGAGAGTCATGCCAGAACCGTCCCCGTTGCTGCTCCCGATGTAGGCGCCGTGAGGGAGTTGCTCCATCGTGAGGACCTGCTGCTTCCTCGGGCCTTGACGCCAGCGGCCATTGCCGCGAGCCTGCATGAGTTTCTCAGCTGCCGCCGTAGTGGCGATGCATCTGCAGCAGAAGCTCGCGAGCGTGTGCGCAAAGAAAATGCTGAAGCACTGCTTTGTTCGCGTGTTCTTGGGCTATACCGCTCACTGCTTTAGATCGTCAGTTTGCTATTGATGAAGCCGCGGATCGCTTCCTGCGCCCCTGGGTTGTTCCAACCCACCCACCAGAATTCGATGCCGACATCGCAGGTCGCCGCTGCAGGCTCGACCCAACACACTTTGCCCAAAGCGATGATGCCGCTAGGGAGGCCTGGTAGTTGGAGATTGAGTGCCAAGAGCGCGCCTTGGCCAGGGTCACGATCTAAGCGAACACACATCCCTCCACCGGAGATGTTCTGCACGAAACCACTCTGGGTTTGACCAAGAGCAGCGACTATAGGGTCGTTCTCGACCGGTTTCCAATCGACGACGCATTCCGAGCTAACACGAAAGTAGGAGCGACGTTCCATAAATCCCCTTTCGGCCAGTAAAGCCGGGTGAAGGCGTTTTCGAACTCGGGGCTGGCGGGGCGGGCCGCTTCGTATCCACCGGGCAGTGGCGTAGGATACGGTGGTTGCAGGACTTGCAACCACACACAGGCTCGAGTGGTGCCCAATTTGGCAACCTCGCCTTGTGGGGAAGAAATCTTGCAGCCGAGTGGTCGAAAGATGGTTGAACCCCGCCCTCCATGGGGGCTTGAGGTTGGAGACTGGCCGTGAACTCAAAGGGCTCTGTATCTGCGTCTTTTTTATTGGTCGCCCTGCTGCTCGCAGCGGCGGTTGGTTTCGGTCTCGTTGTTCTCTTCAGAGACGACGGTGCCCCAACTGTTCCTCCCGTGGTTGAGAACAGCTCCCGCGCGGCATCTGCGATTGATACTGCAGACGAATCCGTGCCCAAATTGACTGCGAAGCCGGCGAACGCTGCTGATCCAGGGGCTCCGACGCCGGTAGGCGCCAAAGGCGTGCCGACTGAAGTCGCCGGGTTCGTGCGCGACGCTGCCGGCAACGCCATCAAGGATGCCACCGTACAGGTTCTCAATTACGTTTACGACCAGGCATCGATGAAACGACTCACGGAGCGATTCACCATAGAGATTCTGCGTGAGACGGTGACCGGAGCTGACGGCCGCTATGTTTTCAATCGCATGACGCCTGGCGAGCGCCACTTCCTTCGTGCCTCTGCGCCGAGCTATCTGTCACAGTACAAGGATCATGTTGGCGTTGGCATGCTCGCGGACTTCAACTTGAATCCTGGCGTGCGGGTGAAGGGAGTGGTCACCGACAAGGTGACAGGCAAGCCCGTACACGACGCAATGGTCAAGGGATGGTTTCGAACGCCCAATGTGAGCGATGTGAACCGACTGTTTCGTTGGGAAGAGAAGCAGCGGACTGATGCCAACGGTGAATTTGTTTTCGAAGGCGCGCCGGTTGAAACAGTGAAGTTTATCTTGCAGCACGAGGATTATGAGGACCTAATGGAAGACAAGCGGCTCACAGCCGGTTCGGTCAACAATGTTGGCCTTGTCATGGTTCGCGGATTGTTGATCAAAGGTGTGGTAAAGGACAAAGTGACCGATGCACCGGTGCGCAACGCGAAGGTATCAGTGACGGCGATTCTGGTGCCGCGCCTGGAAACCCGCACCGACGACAAGGGAGAGTTTTCCTTGCGCGGCGTTGAGCGGGGCCATCAATTAGTAGTGCTCGGGGCCGATGGATACACCGACACACGCGAAAACCGCGACTTCAGCGACAAGGATAGTTTCGATGCGGCCGCCAATAACACGCATGTCTTTCGCATTGATCCTGCCGGATCGGTTTCCGGTCGTGTGATGACTAAGGATGGCATTCCGGTGGACAACGCCCGTGTGTTTGTCGGCCGCAAGACACCTTTGACCAAGGTTGTCCGTGGACCTGTGGAATCCGTTACCAATGCCGAAGGCCGATACATGGTTCGCAACATGGGCGCTGGCGAGACCTACGCGATAGCTGTGGTGAAGGACGGCAGCGCCATCACAGTGTCCCCTGAAGTCACAGTAGGGCCTGCTGAGATGCGCGATGCATTTGACATCCGCATGTCGCGAGGTGGCAGCATCTCGGGGATCATCACGGATGAGTTGAACACGCCGGTTTCCGGCGCAGTGGTCACGGTCGAAGTCCCGCCGCTCGCAGACGTGTGGTTCCCCACTGGCCTCGGCATGGGCGGCCAGAGGACGGAAACCATCGTGACCGGCCCAGATGGAAGGTATGGGCTGGAGAGTTTGTGGACCGGAACTTACACGTTCCATATCACACATCCTGAGCATGTCGAACTGGCGCAGCAAAAGGTTGAGCTGAAGGACGTCGAGCAACTCCTCGCAAAGGACTTCACTATCAAGGTTGGGCGCTTTGTAGCTGGTTTCGTCTACGGCAATGACGGAAAACCTGCGGTGGGCGCAACAGTTTCAGCAGCAATGGCGTTCACCGACAAGAGTGCTGGGTCCAGCAAGTCTGGAAGTGACGGTCGCTACCGCATCGCTGGGCTCATCCGGGGAAACTATCGCGTTCAGGCCCGCATGGAGGGCTACACGAGTCGCGGTGTGGAGAACATTCCTGCGGACACGGATGGAGTGAACTTCACGCTCCAAGAGATGGGCGCTGTCATTGGGACTGTCATCGGCCCCGACGGGCAGCCCGTTACGGGGTTCAGCACGGAATTGGTTCCGTTGGATGTTTCGCCGGAGAATCAGCTGGCCATAGGCCGCACCCACAGCGGTGGCGATTCGGAGCAGGATGCCGGCGGTCGTTTCATGATCGCCGATGTGGATCCGGGTAACTACAATCTTGTAATCCGCTCCCACGAGCATGCCCGCACCACCCGCACCGGGATTCTGGTGACTTCTGGCGCGCCTTCGGATGTGGGCACTATCACCCTCAGCAGAGGGGCGCGCCTGCACGGGAAAATTACAGATATCCGCAACATCCCCGCCACCGACGCGACTATTTCGTTGTACAACGCGACTCTAGCGGCAGCCTCGCGCCCAAACATCACGAAGCCTAAGGAGGGCCTCCAAGGGAACTTCGACCCAACTAAGCTCCCTGGCGCCGAACAGGTGACTTGGAGTGCACGCGCTGATAGTAACGGTGAGTATTCAGTAGCCGGCCTGCCACCTGGAGACTACACCGTAAAAATCGACTCGGATAAATATGTTCCTCCCGAGACGGAAACCGTGCGCATGGAAGCAGAAGCAGACACGGCGCGAGATTATCGACTTGCGGTTGCATGCCGTGGGATCATCACGGTCATGGATAACTTCAACATGCCAGTTCCTGCTGTTGTAGCGTCAGTGAAGGATGCTGCGACGGGTAAGCGTGCTGGCAAGCCAGGCATGTCGCCGCGCACAGATGCGAAGGGCGAAGTCGTCCTTGAAGGCTTGGCGCCAGGGAAGTACTTGGTCGCACTGCAACGCGGTGGCTACATGCTCGTGGACACCACCATCGATCTGATGGAAACCCAAGTCACGCGGCGCACCATTGTGACCCAAAAGGTGAACTGAAGCGCGCATGCCGCGCGCGGGCTCCGCAAATAAACGCGGGGCCCGCCTCGTCGGCGGGCCCCACCTGAAAGAAAGAATCCCTATCTCGAGAGGGCGGTTGGGGAGGGAAAAATCTCGTAGGGTCGGGACTCTTTGCTTGTGCGATTTAGCGCTACGTGCACAGTACAGCACAAGCAGTCGGCCCCTGTCAAGCGAAACGCCGTCGGGCGGCCTACTTCAGCGCGATCCACACGCGCTGGGCTCCAACGCGGCCGCGACGCTGTTTTCCTGCAATATGAAGCGCGTAAGTCATTGCGCAACAAAGATATACAGAGCGCTCCAACAAACAAAGGTGTCACCAAGGGAACCGCTGGTTGGAATAGGAGAAAAGGGAAAAGATGGAATTCAGAGTTTTACGTGCTGGAACACAACCTCGGCAACATTATGTCATTGGGTGAGACTACGCTTCGGTGGTTCACAATGTCTGATGTTTTCTGCGCAGCCACCAGTTTTTCACGCCTTGCTGAGTTAATTGGGTCGTCGTGCTTGAAGCGGGGCAATTCGCGACGCGAGCGACTGGTGCAACTGATCCACACAATCCTCGTAATCACGAAGACTGCCGCCGAAGGGGTCGCTGACCGCAAGACCATTGGGGTCAAGAAGTTGCACTTGCGCGTACGGGCTGAGTTCGTCTGCCCCAGATGCAAAGCGCAGGTGCTCCTCGGTCATGCAGAGGACCAAATCTGCATCACCAAGGAGGTGCGCTGCAGGCGTGCTGTGGTGGCTCCCCAAGTCCAATCCGCGGGCTGCCATGACTGCGATGGCATTCTCAGATGCCGGTTGGCCACCGCTCGCTGCAACGCCACCGCTGTGGATGCGGAACCCCGGTGGGTCGCCCTGACCTCGGTAGCCCACCGCGCTGCATAACATATGCCGCAGCAAGACCTCCGCCATGGGCGAACGACAAGTGTTACCTGTGCACAGCAGCACGATGCGGTAACGCAGACACTCTTCCACCGACTTGGCACTGATGGCACCCGCGCGCAAGACGATTGCGCGGCCGTCTTCAGACACACGGACAATTGTCGACTCGGTGCCGCCGACACTTGTGTCATCGGCCACGAGGAAATCCGTGGCAGCGACGATTTCACGTTGGAGTTCTGCTTCGCGCACACCAGCAGCACTCCCAGAGACGTTCACGCTGGTGGCGTGAATGGGGCCGGTGGCGATATCGAGCACAGCTTGGGTGAAACCATGGCGTGGCACCCGGATGGCCTGGCCTGGTTCTTGCCCAAGAACCAACGTGAGCGGGCCGGGCCAGAACTCGCGCTGCAACTTGTGCGCGACGAGCGACTTCGTGCGCGTCCAAGCGAGCGCCTGAGCTGCGCCGCCGAAGACCAACGGCAACGCCATGGATGGCGGGCGTTGCTTCAATGCGTAGACACGTGCGACTGACGCCGCGTGGGCTGCGGAGCAGCACAGTCCATAGACAGTTTCGGTTGGCAAGATGCCCACTTCGCCACGGTCTAAGCGTGCGGCTATTTCCGCAGCGAGTTCGGCTGTCCAAGGCTCTTTCAGGTCTCTTCGCAACACGACGACGCCCCCAAGAGTTCCGGCAGCAAGCTTGCCCGAATTTGGCCAAACTGATACCAACCACGGTACAGAGTTTACTCCGACCATGGCCGAAATGAACGCAACAAGCGGTGAGCACCAACCAGACCGCAGCCTTGAGCGGATGGGCGCCCTTGCCGGCGCCATGGCGCACGAGATCAAAAACCCTCTCAGCACCATGAATATTTCGCTGCAGCTATTGATGGAGGACTTAGAAGCGCGCCCCCAAGTGGCGTCCTCCCAAGTGTTGCCGCGCATTCGCTTGGTGTGCGATGAGATCCGCCATTTGGAACGGATCCTTGGTTCCTTCTTAGAGCTGGCCCGAGCGCCGGTGTTGGATCTGCGGGAACGTGATCCCAATGTGCTCGTGCACGAGTTGCTGAATTTCTTGGGCCCAGAATGCACCCAAGAAACCGTAGATGTGCGCATCCACTGCGACAGTTCCATCGGACTCGTCCAGTTTGACCCAGACCTACTGAAGCAGGCGCTGTTGAACTTGCTGCGCAACGCGCTTCAGGCAATGGACGGCGGCGGCACATTGACGGTGATAACCACGAATTGCGGTGCAAACTGGGAAGTGCAGGTCATCGACACAGGTAAGGGCATCCCACCAAATGTGCTGGAGCGGGTGTTCAATCCATTCTTCACGACACGCCGCGGTGGTACCGGCATTGGTCTCGCGGTGACCCGTTCCATCGTCGAGCGCCATGGCGGCAATATCCACTTGCAGAGCGCGGTGGGGCAGGGCACCCGTTTCAAACTCTCATTCCCTCGCACAGTTTTGAGGCCATGAAGTCGCTGTCTGTATTGGTTGTGGATGACCAGCCTGCGCACGCGGACTTACTTGCCGAAGTGCTGAGCCGCGCAGGACATCGCCCAGCGGTGGCCACTGGCTTGCGGGAAGCGAAAGCGCGCGCCGAGGAATTGCATCCTGATTTGATCATCACGGATTTGGATTTGGGCGGCGAGCGAGGCACAGAACTGCTGCACTTTGCACGGGGAATGATCCCGGCGCCACAAGTGATGGTGGTTAGCGGTGTTGGTGCCATCGAAGACGCCGTGGGCTGCATGCAACTGGGCGCCGTCCACTATTTCACCAAGCCTTTGGATGTGGATCAATTGCGCCGCGCGGTAGCCGAACTGGCTCATGACGATGCCGCGCCGTCAGTGCCACCAGGGCTGGCTGATTCGGCCGGTTTCGAGGGCATCATCGGGACCTCACCAGCAATGCTCAGACTATTCGAAACGGTGAGGCGTGTAGCCCCAACATCGGCGACGGTCTTGATTACCGGCGACAACGGGACGGGCAAAGAGCTCGTGGCCCGAGCCGTTCACCGGCGCTCTACTCGCGCAGACCGCCCTTTTGTCGCGTTGAACTGCGCGGCTCTCAGCGAAGGTGTGCTGGAGAGCGAACTGTTCGGGCACGAGCGCGGTGCGTTTACGGGTGCGGCCCGCAGCCGCGAAGGAAAATTCGAGTACGCCGATGGAGGCACTCTGTTTTTGGACGAAGTCGGCGACATGCCCCTCAGCGTGCAAGTGAAGCTGTTGCGTGTCATCCAAGAGCGCGAGATTATTCGCGTTGGATCCAACCGCAGCATCAAGGTTGACGTGCGCATGATTGCGGCGACGAACCGCGACTTGTCCCGTGAGATCCAACAAGGGCGCTTTCGTGAGGATCTCTATTGGCGGCTTAAGGTGGTCAGCCTGCATATTCCTGCCCTGCGCGAGCGCCAAGAAGACATTCCAGCGTTAGTCAACGCATTCGTAGCGCAATCCGCAGTGCGTAACGGCAAGCCAGCGCCTGATGTCGATGGCGCTGTGATGCAGGCGCTGAAATCCCATCCGTGGCCTGGCAATGTGCGCCAACTGCAGAACACCATCGAGACCATGCTTCTACTGGCGGATGGCGCGAGACTGACCAGCGCCGACTTGCCGCCAGAAATCATGGTGGTGGCTGCAGCAGACACGCGCGCGCTTGCAGTAGTGGGCAGTGGCGATGCGGCCATGATGACGCTGGATCAGTGGGAGCGGGAGCTGATTCGTGTGAATCTCGAGCGCCACGAAGGCAACCGCACCAAGGTGGCCAAGGCGTTGGGGATTTCGGAGCGCACGCTCTACCGCAAGCTGCGCGAATACGGATTGTCATAGGCCGCTGACAATCTGGCAGAGGCTGCCTTCAACTGCGACTCGGCTGCCGTTTGGTCAGAGGCCGCTGAAATTCACGCGCTCCTAAATCCTTGCGCCAACAGCTCTTGGGGGGACGGCCCTACGGTTTCGCGTCATGGCACTTATCTTGCGCTATAGGAAAGCGTCGCAGGGCCGATCAAGCGCGTGAAAGAACGCGCTGACGCAACCTGCGCGCAGGAAGCGAGAAAACAGCATGTCAAAGATCATCGGAATCGATCTGGGCACAACCAACTCCGTGGTGTCTGTGATGGAAGGCGGAGAGCCCATCGTCATCGTGAACGCTGAAGGCAATCGCACTACACCGTCGGTTGTGGCGTTCACCGAAGGTGGCGAAGAACTTGTCGGTGTGCCGGCCAAGCGGCAAGCGGTGACCAATCCGCGCAACACGATCTTCAGCATCAAGCGCTTTATGGGCCGCCGCAAAGGCGAAGTCTCCTCCGAAGAGAAATATGTTCCATACAAGATCTCTGGCAGCGCCGATGAACCCGTGCGCGTGGACATTCGCGGCAAGGCGTATGCCCCGCCCGAGATCTCAGCCAAAGTGCTGCGTCGCCTGAAAGAGACCGCAGAAGCGCACCTCGGAGAAACGGTGAGCAAGGCCGTCATTACGGTGCCGGCGTACTTCAACGACTCGCAGCGCCAAGCCACCAAGGACGCTGGCGCAATTGCCGGCCTCGAAGTAGTGCGCATCATCAATGAACCGACAGCTGCGGCGCTTGCCTACGGTCTGGACAAGAAGAAGGACGAGAAAATCGCCATCTTCGATCTTGGTGGCGGCACCTTCGACATCAGCATCTTAGAGGTCGCTGATGCTGGCCCTGAGGGGCGCACTTTCGAAGTGCTGGCCATCAATGGTGATACCCATTTAGGTGGTGATGACTTCGACCAGGCCCTCATCGATCACGTTGCGGAGGAGTTCCGCAAGCAGCAAGGCATCGATGTGCGCAAGGATCAGATGGCGCTGCAGCGCCTGAAGGAAGCCTGCGAGAAGGCTAAGTGCGAACTCAGCGCGTCCATGCAGACCGAGATCAACTTACCGTTCATCACGGCGGATGCCAGTGGCCCGAAGCACTTGCAACACACCTTGCGCCGCGCCGATTTCGAACGCCTGGTCGACGGGCTCATCGAGCGCACCAAGCTGCCATGTTTGAAGGCAATGGAAGACGCGAAGCTCACGCCAGAGCAAGTGGACGAAGTCATCTTGGTGGGTGGATCAACCCGCATTCCTGCGGTGCAGGCTATGGTGAAGAGCCTGTTCCGGAAGGAACCCAACCGCAGCGTCAACCCCGACGAAGTGGTGGCCATGGGTGCGGCCATTCAAGGCTCCATTCTTGCGGGTGAGCGCACTGATGTGTTGCTGCTGGATGTCACGCCGCTCTCGTTGGGCATCGAGACTTATGGAAGCGTCTTCACCAAGCTCATCGAGCGCAACACCACGATCCCCAGCCGCAAGTCCCAGGTGTTCAGCACTGCCGCCGACAACCAGCCGGCGGTGACAATCCATGTCCTCCAAGGCGAGCGCCCCATGGCAGGGGATAACCGTACGCTGAACCGCTTCGACTTGGATGGGATCCCTGCCGCAACGCGAGGGACGCCACAAATCGAAGTCAGTTTCGACATCGATGCCAACGGCATACTGAATGTGTCAGCCAAAGACCTTGGTACTGGCAAGGAACAGCACGTGCGTATCACTCCGTCGAGCGGACTCAGCAAGGACGACGTCGAGCGCATGAAGCGCGACGCAGATTCCCACGCTGAGGACGACCGCGCGCGTCGCGAGCTGATTGACGCACGCAACAAGGCCGAAGCCATGCTCTATGAAGTCGAGAAGACGCTGAAAGAGCACGGCGACAAGTTGTCCGAGAGCGAGAAGGCTGCGGTGGATGATGCTTCCAAGTTGCTCAAAGCCTCCACTGAGGGCGACAACGCCGGCGACATCGAGCGCGCCATGGAGGCTTTGCAAAAGGCGGTTATGCCGCTGTCCGAGAAGCTGTACAAGGAGGCCGCCGCCAAGGCGGGGCCCAACCCTGGGGCCACTGCTGCCTCAGGGCCATCCAACGATGACCAAGTGGTCGATGCCGATTTCGAAGTGAAGAAGTGATCTTTGCTGGGACTTGAAGGAGCAGCCACGCTCCTTCAGACTCTTCAGGGCCCCGACACCCCGTCGGGGCCCGTTCGCATTTTTATTGCACTCGCATGATCCAAGTCGAAAACCTCACCAAACGCTACGCTGGGTTCACGGCCCTTGATCGCGTGTCCTTCAGCGTGGCTGCCGGCACTGTGGTGGGCTTCCTTGGCGCGAACGGCGCGGGAAAGACCACAATGTTGCGCATTCTGTCGTGCTTCATGCCGCCATCTGAAGGCGTAGCGCGCGTGGGCGGCTTCGACACAGTGCGCGAGGGGCAACAGGTGAGGCGCATCATCGGCTACCTCCCCGAATCGGTACCGCTCTACACCGACATGCGCGTGCACGAGTACCTGCATTTTCGTGCGCGGCTGAAAGGCGTCGTTGCGACTGATGCTAAGGCTGCCGTAGAGCGCGTGATCAGTCGCTGCCGCCTCGTGGAGAAGCGCCGCAACCTCATCGGTGCATTGTCCAAGGGCCAACGGCAACGCGTGGGCATCGCCGACGCGTTGGTGCACGATCCGCGCCTGTTGATTTTGGATGAACCCACTTCGGGGCTGGACCCTGATCAGCGCATCGAGGTGCGGAATCTGATTCACGAGTTGGGCGCCGAACGCACGGTGCTGTTGTCTACGCACATCTTGCCGGAAGCGGAAGCCACTTGCAGCCACGTGGTGATCATTCACCGTGGCCGTGTGCGTGCCAGCGCCGCGACAGCGTCATTGCGCAGCGCCTTCGGTCACTGGCGCTTGGTCCATTCTGGAGCGCCGCTGCCGGACGCTGCGAATGCAGCGCACGATGCTCACGGCGACCGCACCACCGTTCGCTGCGAATCTCAAGAAGCCGGCGCCGCGCACGCTGCGGCAGCTGTGCGCGCGGGACGCTCGGTAATGGAATTGTCGTGCCAAGGGCAAACCCTCGAAGCGGTGTTCTTAGAGATCGCGAGTAGCGCTGAGGGTGCGGCATGAGTCGTGTTGCCATTCTGTTCCGCCGCGAGTTGATGGCACAGCTGACGGCTCCGGGCACTTGGGTGTTGCTAGGGTTGTCATGGTTGTGGCTCGGCGCGCTGTTCCGCTGGCAGGTGATGCCCAGCGCAGGCCATGGCGACCTTCAGTTCATGTTGTGGCAGGGCACCTTGCATGCCGTGAACATGCAAATCCTCTTTGTGCCTCTCATCACCATGCGCTGCCTAGCCGAAGAGAAACGCAGCGGCACCATCGAAATGTTGGTGACGGCACCTTTGGCCGACCACGAGATCATCATCGCGAAATTTGGGGCGGCTTGGTTCGTGGACACGCTGCTGTGGTGTGTGCTGCCGTTGTACATGCTGGTTGCGCGCCAAGCAGGAGGCGACCCCGATTGGGGGCCCGTGCTGGCGGCATGTTTCGCGCTGCTCGGAGCCGGCGCGGTGCTGACAGCGATCGGAGTATTCGCTTCGTCCATCGCGACCAACCAACTCTTAGCCGCTTTCGTTGGGCTCCTGTTGACGTTCGGTTTCTTGTACGCGCCGCGATTGGTTCCGCCAGACTGGAGCTTCACTCAGGGCATCCTCTCCAGTGGCGACCTACTGAAGCAAGTTGAAGAATCTGCCCGCGGCATCGTGGATCTTGTCGCTGTCACATTTCAGGTATCCATGTGCGCGCTGTTCCTGCTGTTTGCCACTCGTTCGCTGGAGGCTCGCAAATGGGCATGAAACCGGGCGGCATGACCAAAGCGTGGCGCACCGGTGTGTTTGCCAACGTGGTGCTGATCTGTGCGCTGGGTGTGTTTGTGGCCATCGGCAGCGTCACGCTCGTGCGGAAGCTTTCGTGGCGGCATGATTTGCGCTTCGACATGACTGCCGAACGGACTTACAGCATGTCCGATGGCGATCGCTCCATGCTGCGGGCGCTGGAAGCTCCTGTGAGCGTGGTCTTTGCCTGGGGCTTTGACCGCGACATCTTGCAGCGCGTGCTTGATGCGCAAGGCGCACCGCGTGCGGACTTGTTGGCGCAGCACTATCGCCCATTAATGGAAGACGCAGCGCGCCGCGTGCACCGGGTGCTGGAGGAGTGGAGCCATGTCACCCCGCAATTGACCTACAGCGTCATCGATGCGGACAGTGCTCCGCGTGAACTGGAACTGGAAGCGCGCAGGCTCGGGCGTCACCCCGAGGAGCTGTTGAACAAAGTCCTGTTAGTGCAGGGGACACGCCGGCGCGAGGTGCCGCTCAGTCGCATGATGCGCGATGTGCAATGGGGCTTCTTCCCTGCGATGCCTGGGGCCAGCCCGCGCTTTCCCCAGCCACCATCCAGTTGGGGCATGAGCGCGGAATTGGGCTCTGCTGTCCGTGCGCTTGGCAGCGGCAGCATGCCGTTGGTCGGGGTCGTCGTAGGCCACGACGGTCTGATGGAGCCTGGTTCGCGCGCGTTTGCAGATCTTGGCGGGTTCCTGCAATCGGAAGGCTATGAATGCCGTGGATTGGAGTTGATGCGCACCGAAGACTTGCGGCAGTTTGCCTGCATCATCGTGCCTGCTCCGAAAAAATTGCTGGCTGCGCGAGAAACAGAACTGCTGCGCGACTACGAACAAACTGGAGGGCGCCTGCTGCTGTGCGCAGACCCACGCTTTGCAGAAGACTACGCCCGCATCATCGAACCATTCGGCGTCACTTTGACTGCGGCAGTCATCGATGATCGCCGTCTGCGCGAACCATCACGCGAGAGCGGCGTCGATTTGCAGTCCATGAGTTTTTGTGTTGGGCAACATCCTGTGGATGCGCCCCTCAAAGATCGGGTTGCTCTTTACCTTGGGCCAACACGGCCTCTTGTACTGCGCGCTGAGCACGCTCCGGCGGTAGAGCGCGTTGCGCTGCTGCGCGCGTCAGCCGATGCTGACGCTATTCCAGTCACGCATGACAGCAGTCGCGGCACTTACAGCGCCATGGAAGGCAAACGCGAGAAGGCACCGCAAGCGCTGCTCGCGGCAGCGCTCCGCCGCACCCATGCGGGCAGCCCGCGCGAAAGCCGCACCATCTTGCTGGGTGGTGGCGGCGCCTTCGCCCCCGATGAACTGGCCTTGCCGACGCACTTCGGGAATCGCGATTTTCTGCTGAATTGCATGACATGGTTGTGCGAACGACCCTTCAGCACACAAGCCACGCTGCGCGAAGAGTCGCGCCCGCGCTTAGTCTCTGTTGGCGCGTTCGCAGAGCCCATGCGCTGGATCGGCGTGATCGGGCTGCCGCTGTTGGCGTTCGCAATTGCCGCAAGTGTGTTTTTTGCTCGCCGCAGCACCTGAACATGAATCAGCGCACCACATTGATTCTGTTGGCTGCTGGCGCCGTTGTTGCACTGGTGTGGTTCTTGCAACCTGATCCGCCGAAAAACCAACGCACACTGTTTGCCGACTGGAGCACATCCAGCGCCGTGCGCGTCGTGGTGAGGCATGTGGACTCTCCTGCGTTCACAGTGGAACGCAACAAACTGGGAGTTTGGATGTTGACGGATGCGGTGCCGCCACTGCGCGCGAAACAGTTGTTGCTGGCGCAACTCCTGCAATCACTGCGTGAAGTATCGGCCTTACGCACGGTTGCAGAGCATGCTGGCGAAGCAGATCTCGAACGCTACGGATTGCATTCAGGCATGAGCTCCGCGGTGACGGCTACAGCTGCCGACGGCACTGTCGTCAGTCTGAGCATGGGTGCTGCGCTGGGCACCGGCGGTGTCGCCGCGCGTACCAACCGCAGCGACGCCGTTGTAGCTGTGCCGTCAGAGATCTTGCCGTTGCTGCTGCCTGATCGTGCAGATTGCGTCGACCCGCAATTGCTTGCGCTGAATCCGTTGGATGTGACCAGTATTCGATTCCACCGCGCGGGAGTTCTGGCGTTCAGCTTAGAACGACGCTTTTCCCGCTGGGTGATTGGCAGCCAAGGCGACGCTCCAGCCGATGCCGGCCAGTGCGACCGGATGCGCAACATGCTGGCCACAGTTTGTTCGGTGCTGCGCCACACGCCTTCAGAAGCCACCAGCGCGTTGTGGACGGCAGCAGCGCTCAATTCCCAAATGGTGGAGTTGCAGGAACGCAGCGGCGTTGTTCGCAGCATCGAATTCCGACTCGCGCCCAGTGGCGAATTGCTTGCGCGCACGCCAGAAGACGCCTGTGTGCACCAAGTGGCAACCGAAGTGAAACTTGTATTGGCCTTGGACGCGAGCCAGCTTCGCGATCGCCGCGTGGTGCTTGCGGAGTCCGGCGACATTGTGGCCGTCACGGTCAAGAACGCGGGGGCCACCACAGAGTGGAAACTGGCACGCACTGGCACGCTGTGGGATGTCGTGCTGCCAGCGCGAGAAGCGAGCGCAAACCTCGCGCAACCTTCCACTGTGCTGCTGCCAGCAGACGCGCTTGCGCGCTCTAAGTTCATCGAGCGTCTGGCATCTCTGCAATATGACGCAGGGAGTGTGCAACGCACGACTGCGTCAGCGGCGAACCCTGTTGTGGTAACGATCGCATCGGGGGAGCGCGCGGATCGTATCCAAACACTGGCGTTTGCGGGCGACTCAAGTGGAAGCGTCGTCATGGACGACCGCGAATCCGCTTGCTCTGGAAGCATCGCTGCAGCAAGCCTCGACTTCCTGAGAGCAACGCCGTTGGATCTACTGGAACGACTTGCTATCGGAGCAGGCGCCTACTTTGCCATTGGTGGCATTCGCTTGCGCATGGAAGGCGAAGAAGAAGTGGAAATCCGCACCACGATTCCGGCACCAGGGGAAGACCTGCAAGGTGCGCTAGTCACAGCTCAAGGTCCACGGCCGATCCCGGAGGAAGTGATTCGTCCGGTGGTGCATCGCTTAGTCGTGCCTACGGTGAAACGCTTTGTCGGATGTGGATCTGCCCCCGAACATGGGTTCGAGCGCCCACTGGTGGACGCAGCATTTTATGAACTGACGAAACCAGATGCTGATCAGGTGGACCCTAACGGCGACGGCCGCTGGCGCTCGCTGCGTATTGGTGCGCCTTGTGGATCGGAGGGTTTCTACGCGCGCTTCGATGGCGACCCGGCCGATTTAGTGTTCATTCTGGAGCAACAGGATTTGGCCGTGTTCAGCAACTTGCTGCGCTTTGCGCGGCAGTGATTCAGCCCTCGGCTTTGCCGTATTTCGCATCGCCAGCGCGTACATCCGCCACATGCACAACGCGATTTGGGCCACAGCGTTTGGCGCGCTGCAACGCGCGGTTAGCTGCGGCGAAGAGTGTGTCGCGGTCGGTTCCATCTTCGGGGAATACAGCAACTCCCGCAGAGATGGTTACTTTGCCCTTGAGCCTCGGGATCTGCACGCTGAAATCGTGGCGCTCCACCGCGCTGCGCACGCGATTCACAGGGTCTGCATGTTCACTCAAGCCAATCGTGGCGGGATTTCCACCCACCGACTCGGGCAGCAGCACAGCAAATTCGTCACCGCCCCAACGCGTCACAGTGTCTTCCGAGCGGAAGCCGCGCAAAATGACATCGGCCACAGAACGAATCACGGCGTCGCCAGTCGAGTAACCGTTCAGGTCGTTGATGGTCTTGAACTTGTCCACATCCAGCAACACCAAAGTCAGCTTGCGCATGTGGCGCTTGGCCCGCTGCAATTCGCGAACGAAGATGCGGTCGAAGTAGCGCCGATTGAACAAGCCAGTCAGTGGGTCCACCACGGCCATGTTGTCCAGTTCTTTCAGCCGGCTCGCGTTTGTCAGGTTGGCCACGAATTGCAACGCGAGCGCCTCTAGTTCGGGGAAAACCAATGTGGTGAATGGCTCTCCGTGCGGTTCTGCCAAGGCGACCAGCCCATGGTGGTCCTGCTGGTCTATCAAAGGGATCAGCAGCAGCGGTGCGCGCAGCAGGGTCGCAGACGCTGGCAGCAGTTCACTGGTCGTCAGCGCTGGATGACCGTGCAACAACGCCGCTGCGGCGGCACCAGAGATTGGAACCGCATCGCTGAGTTCGTCACCCGGTGCCGATTGCTCGACCAAGTCCCAAGATTCGCCATTGCCAACCTTGAGCCAAAGCGCACCAGAATTCGCAGATCCAATGTCCATGAACATTTGGAGGGCGAGGGTGATCAGCTTCGCGCGGTCGCGTTCTTCGCAGCTCAAACGCCGCGCAAACTCAGCAACACGCTGCCACTCACCGTTGGCACCCGCGTTGAGCAGTACTGCACCAGTGGCTGGATTGGGGCCAAATACTTCTGCAGGAATTGCCGACCCGCGCTCGGTAGGCCGGCGCAAACGATCACGCTTGGTGTTGCCGCATTCCACCGCGTCCTTAAACGCCGAGTACAAGTACGGTTCGCGCAGCACGAGATCCACCATGGAATCGCAGGCGCTGACATCAACTTCAGCTCCGACGCTGATAAGGATAAATGCCTCGGTCTGCAGAGCGCGGGCCTGGCGCAAGAAGTCTGCAGCGTCAGCACCAAGCAGTTCGTGGCGCACTAACAGCACGCTGCGCTCGTAGCGCGCGAGCTGCGCAATAGCGTCGTAGGGTCGCGCGGTTGCAAGCACACGGATTCCCTCCGAGCGGAGCAAATCCATGTAGTGTGCCAGATTGGCTTCCCCGTCCGTGAGGACGATGAGAACTGCTTGGGGCTGTGCGGAAGTCACTCAGTGGCCTCCACAGCGGTCTGAGCATTTCGCAATGTGAGTTGCAGTGTGGTGTGCCCATCGTGATGCGTGACGGCCACAGCGCCTCCGCAATCTTCAGCGGTTTTTACCAAGAGGGCCCAAGCCAAGGCGCGGGGTGGGCGAACATCACGCAGGAGCGCTGCAAGGGACTGCGCGCGTTGCGCGAGCGGCTTCAATAAATCGCTTTCTTCTTGCAGTACCAAGACCACTCCATGGGCGGTGTGCTGCGCGGTAAGCGTCAATTCGCGGACGCGTGTGCGCTCGTCGCAAAAAGAGCTGAACAACAGTTTGAGGGCGGTGTCCAGCACTGCAGCATCGGCACAGACCATGAGCTTCGAGCCGTCTATATGCCATTCGATGGGGAAAGCCTCCGCGTCCGCTTCGCGTCGGCGTGCGGCAAGCAGCGCCGCCAAGTCTGCATATGCAGCGTTTGCTACGGGCTGCGTGCCCAGCAAGGCCATGGCATGCAACATTGTTGCCAGACGCTGCAATTCGTTGCGGACTTGTTTGAGCGGCCGTGCAGCGGGGTCTTCGGGGCCATGGCCCTGTGCAAGCAGCTGTAGCCACCCATCAGCACCAGCCAACGGATTTTTAAGTCCGTGGGCAAGGGAACGCAATAAATCGCCGGTGGAAGCATCTGGAACCAAAGTTCCGTGGGGAGGCCCGGCAGAAGCGCGACGTGGACCGCCACGGGGCGTCAGGCTTGGGCGGAGCGCGTCCAAAATATCCGCCGGGAAATAGGGGATGTCAAACCGTTGCCGCAGCTCGGGGAACTCAACTGAGCGCTGGCGACCGAGTACGAAAATAGGGTGGTCGCGGAGGAATCCGGCGCTGCCTAATCCAGCCGCACTCTCTTCGTGCAGGATGAAAACCAGCGGCTCCGTGAATCCCCCTGCATGGGTAAGTTCGTCTCGCAACCCGTCCCCTGCGGAAACGGCTAACAGTTCGTCGACTTCACTGCGCAGGAAGGACGCCAGAGCATCTCGGTCTGGGCCTGGCGGATGAATCAGGATGATGCTGGACAACGGAACGCCTCATGCTCGCTGCCGTCGTACGCAGATGAGCCGTAACTCGAAACAGAGTCACGATTTCTGGAACCCGCGCGGCAGACGAAGTTTACTCCGAGCAGCACAGATCGCGCAAGTTATAGCCCTTTAGGTCGCGAGCCTGCAGCCCCGATAGACTCCTGCTAGGCACCGATGTCTGTGAACAGCGGGGCCGCCATGGAATTTTGTGGTAAACCCCGCAACCCAGAATCAGACCGAATTGCCTCAGGGCCAGTGACTTGCGATGAGCGCCTCCCCAGAAGTCTCCGTCGTTATCCCCATCTACAACGAGGAGGAAGCTCTGCCTCACCTTTTCACAGCTATGGACGCTTTCATCAGTAGCTTTGAACGCAGTTGTGAAATCGTGACCGTGGACGACGGCAGCAAGGACCGGTCCATGGACCTGCTTCGACAGGCCGTCCAGACGAGGCCTTGGCTTGTGGTGGCACGACTTCGTGCCAACCGCGGGCAGACTGCTGCGATGGCAGCAGGTCTCGAACTGGCGCGCGGCAGCATCGTTGTGTTCATGGACGCAGATCTGCAGAACGACCCCAACGATATCCCGCGACTCGTCGCGAAGTTGGATGAGGGCTACGACTTAGCTTCCGGCTGGCGGCGTCAACGCAAAGACCGGGCATTCACACGCAAGTTTCCCAGCTGGATTGCCAACCGTTTGATCGGGCGGTTCATCGGTGTGCGCGTGCATGATTACGGCTGCACGCTGAAGGCCTACCGCGCGAGTGTCATCAAACCGTTGCATTTGTATTCCGATATGCACCGCTTTTTGCCGGCCCTATGTTCATCGGCGGGTGCGCGCATCACTGAAGTGGAAGTGCGACACCATCCGCGCACGCACGGCAACAGCAAGTACGGTTTGAATCGCGTCTTGAAAGTGATGTGCGACATGTTGGTAATCAAACTCATTGTGGCGTTTGCGGACAGACCCATGCATTACTTCGGCCCCTTCAGCGTCGCGTTCTTGATGGTTGGAGGCTCAGCCATCACGCTGCATCTGGTGAACATCGCGGCCGGCTGGCGTGAACAGAGTATTGTGCTTCCCGCGCTGTCTGTGCTGGCACTTGTGTCCTGCATTTACTTCCTGTTCATGGGACTCCTAGCTGAACTGATCGTGCGGGTTGGCCGCCGGGACGCCCGCGCCCTGACACGCGGCGCGGCGGAAGCAACATGCTGAAGACTGGCAGCGTCGACATTTCCGTGATCATCATTTGTTCGGAACCGCGTCGTACGGCGCTGTTCAAGGAACTCATGGTCTCGTTCCGCCAAGTCTTGGAACGCATGGGCCGCAGCCATGAAGTGCTGGTGGTGGATGACGGTGCCGGTGCCACCTTTGCCCAAGCTGTATTGGAAGTTCGTGAAACGTGGCCCGCAGTGTCGTTGTTGCGTTTCCGGCGCACGTTTGGAACTAGCGTGGCCCTCGACGCAGCGGTGGAGCGCACCCGCGGACGTTATGTGATCGTGTCCACTTGGTATTTGCAGGTCGACCCAGAAGGCCTCACGGAAATGGTGCGCCGGTTGGACGAAGGCATGGATTACGTTGCCGTGCGACGTGAACCACGCTGCGATGGAACTTTAGGGCGCATCCAGTCGTGGCTTTTCAACGCCTACACGCGGCGCCTCACCGGAATGGATGTGCGCGATTTGAATTGCGCGTTTCGCGCCTTCCGCCGCGAAGTCTTAGAGGAAATCGCACTCCACGGGGATCTGTTCCGATTCCTATCCATCTTGGCATTGCGCCGCGGTTTCCGCGTCGTGGAGATCCCCTTGCGGCATTTGCGCGAGGAGGGCACCAAGGGGGTGATTCACCCGGGCCTCTATGTTCGCCGCTTCTTGGACATCTTGTCCTTATTCTTCTTGGTCAAGTTCACCAACAAACCGTTGCGTTTCTTCGGGCTTGCTGGCTTGAGCTTCGCTGGAATCGGCTCAGTGATTTGTGTGTGGATGGCGTGGCTGCGCATCTTCGACGACAAGGGGCTGGCCGAGAAACCACTGCTGATCCTCGGGCTCTTCTTGATCATCCTCGGCTTCATCATCGGAAGCATCGGGCTGATCGGCGAGATCATCATTTTCACCCAAGGGCGCAGTCTGCGTGATTATCACATCGACGAAGTCATCGGTCGCGAGGATGAGGCGTGAGCGGGGCAACCATCAGAGAATTGACTCCCGAGCGCGAGGGTGCGTGGCAAGCCTATGTCTTGGCGCACCCACACGGGACTCTCTTTCACGACCTCGCGTGGCGCCACATGCTGCGCAAGACTTTCCGTCATCGGTGCTGCTACCTCATGGCCGAACAAGATGGCCAGATACGCGGCGTGCTGCCCTTGGTGATCATTCGCTCGATTTTTTTCGGCACTTCCGTTGTCAGTGTGCCCTTTGGCGTCTACGGGGGCGTGCTTGCCGATGATGCGGCCAGCACCGTAGCCTTGTGCGACGCTGCAACGGAGGCTGCCGCAGATGCGGGCGCCGCCTACGTGGAATTGCGCCATTTGCATTTGCCGCCCGCATGCGACCTCCCGGAATCCGGGCTGCACTGCACCTTCATCAAAGACTTGCCGAATACCGTCGAGGAAGTGCTGCCCAGCATCCCACGAAAGGCGAGGGCAGAAGTGCGCAAGGCACGCACTGCGGGAGTGCTGACGGTCAATACCAAGCCGGTGACCATCCCAGAGTTCCACTCGCTCTTCGCTGAAAACAAGCGCAAGCTCGGTTCGCCGATCTTTCCGAAGTCGATGTTTTGGAACTTGCACGAAGCCTTGCCGGGCCGCGTGCACACCATGGCTGTAGAAAAAGATGGCCGCGCCATCGCAGTACTGATGAGCTTTCTGTGGCGCGACACGTTTATGGCCTATTACTCCGGCGCTGATGACACAGCGAATGCTTCATCTGCCAACAACCTGCTCTACGCGGCGGCAATGGAAGAGGCCGTGCGGCTGGGTGCGAAGACATTTGACTTCGGTCGTTCGCGGCGCGACACAGGGCCCTACGCCTTCAAGGTGAATCAAGGATTCGAACCGCTCCCGCTGCACTACCAGTTTGTCACCAAGCGTGGTGCGCGGCTGCCCTCGATCAACGCTAGCAACCCGCGTTATGACTTTGCCAAGAAGCTGTTCCGCTCGCTCCCAATGATGGCAGCGGAAAAGCTGGGTTCGTTTGTTGCAAAGCGCATGCCAGTGTGACATCGCCGGGTAACCTGTGCCCATGAGTGAGGCGAGTTTCTTGCTGGCGTTGCGCGCTGCCGTCGGGTCATCCTTGGCCACCGACGAAGATTCGTTGCAACGAGCTTCCAGCGACTGGTCCGGCCGCAAGGGTTCGTGCAGCGCGGTTGTGTGCGTGCGCTCCGAGGCTGATGTCGTCGCGGTGCTCACGCTTGCCGCAGCGCACCAATTTGCGGTCGTGCCGCGTGGCGCCGCAACTTCTGCCACCGGCGCGGCCGTACCGCTGAACGGTGCCGTGGTACTGGACTTCACTGGCATGAACCGCATCTTGGCGCTGGATGTTGCGGACATGGTTGCGGAGGTCGAACCGGGAGTGGTGACGCATCAACTGCAAGCGCGAGCCGAAGAAGTGGGTTTGCTGTATCCGCCGGACCCGGCGTCAAGCGATCAATGCACTCTGGGCGGCAACGTGGCCACCTGTGCTGGCGGTTTGCGCGCGGTGAAGTATGGCGTCACACGTGACTATGTGCTTGGCCTGCGCTGCGTATTGCCTGGAGGCGAAGTGTTTGAAACCGGCGGCCGCAACCTGAAGGATGTCAGTGGCTACGATCTCACGCGCTTGTTGGTCGGATCCGAAGGCACGCTTGCAGTGATCACACGCATCACGCTGAAACTGGTGCCGCTGCCGCCCGGGCGCAGCACGCTGTTGGCATCTTTCGCCAATGACGACGGCGCGTTTGCTGCCGCAGATCTTCTCCTTGCGAATGGCGTGTGGCCACGAGCACTTGAGACGATGGATGCGCAAGCGCTGCGTCTCGCAGCGACAGCAGTAGGCGAGGCGGTGCACGACAGCGTGCGTTCGCGCTTGCTGGTTGAATTGGACGGCGAAGTAGGCGCCGTGGCCGAAACGGAAGCGCGCGTGCTGCGGCTTCTGACAGCACACGCAACGGCTGTAGACATGGCCAATACTGCGACGGCACATGCCCTTGTTTGGGCAGGGCGCCGTGCCATCTCCGCTGCGGTGCTGACCATCACCCCGGCGAAGCGCTCGGAGGACTTGGGCGTGCCACGAGGCCAACTGGCTGCAGCGGTGAGGGAATTGCGCGCCATCGGCAAGAACTACGGCATCGGCGTTCTTGTTTATGGTCATGCGGGCGATGCGAACTTGCACTGCAATTTCCTGTACGACCCCATAGAAAACGGCAGTGCGAAGCGCTTGGAAGCCTGTGTTCAAGCCGCTTATGCAGCCGTGTTGCGGCGTGGTGGCACGCTGACAGGCGAGCACGGCGTGGGGTTGCGCAAGCGCGTTGCAGTTAGCGCAGCCCTTGGTCCGGTACGCTGCCGCCTGATGCGCGCGATCAAACATGCATTCGACCCCAATAACCTGCTGAACCCCGGCAAGGTGTTGCCCCCGGAGCAACCATGAAAGTCCTGCTTGCAGACGACGAACGCACAATCACAGTGCCGCTACGGGACGACCTGATAGATGCAGGACATGATGTGACCGTGGTGGATCGTGGCGATACTGCCGTCGAGAAACTAGCGGCGGATCACTACGATGTGCTGATCACAGACATCAACATGCCCGGCGTGCGTGGTGACGAACTGCTGGTGAAAGCTACCGAGTTGCGCCCAGGGATCGCCGTGGTGATTGTCACAGGCTTCGGCACGGTGCAGTCCGCCGTGCAGGCCATGAAGAATGGCGCAGCGGACTATGTGCTGAAACCATTCGTGAATGAACAGATTGTGCTGCTCCTCGGGCGTATCGCGCACTTGAACGACTTAGAGGCGGAAAACCGCAACCTCCGCCATCAGATCACCGACCTGACGGGATTCGAGCATGTGGTTGGTTCCAGCGAACAGATGCAGCAAGTGTTCCGCACCATCCGCACCGTTGCGCCGTCCGATTCCACTGTGCTGATCATGGGTGAGACGGGCACCGGCAAGGAGATTTTCGCGCGGGCACTTCACAATCTGTCGGGGCGTTCCAGTGGCCCTTTGGTGGCGATTTCCTGTGCCGCCATTCCCAGCACCTTGCTGGAAGACGAACTCTTTGGGCACGAGAAGGGTGCTTTCACGGACGCACGCGAACGCAAGCTCGGACGCATCGAGCGCTCCAACGGCGGCACATTCTTCTTAGATGACATCGACGACATGCCACTCGCCACGCAAGTTAAACTGCTACGCGTGTTGCAAGAGCGCGAAGTGGAGCGCTTAGGCGGCGACCGCGTGTTGCACGTGAATATCCGCGTGGTTGCTGCCACCAAAGTCGATCTGCGCAGCATGGTGCGCGACGGGCGCTTTCGCGAGGATTTGTTCTACCGTCTGAATGTGGTGCCGATTCGTTTGCCGCCGCTGCGCGAGCGCGTGGGGGACGTACCTCTCTTAGTGCGGCATTTCATGCGCAAGTTTAGCCATGGTGAAAGCTATGTCGTGAAGGCCGATGTGATGGCCATGCTGGAACGCCATCATTGGCCCGGGAATGTGCGCGAACTCGAGCACTCGGTGGAACGCGCCATTGCCATGTCTGGTCCGGAACATGTGCTGCGTCGCGAACACATGTTGGACAAGGATCCGCTGCATCCACATTCGACACCTGCGCCCACGAATATTGATTCGTTGAAAGTTGTGCTGGAGCGTGCGGAGCGGGATGCCGTCGTTCGGGCGTTGAATCTGTGTGACAGCAAGTCGCAAGCTGCGGACGCACTTGGGATCAGCCGCAAATCGCTTTGGGACAAGTTGCGCTTGCACAGCATCGAGGACTCCAAGCCGTGACAAGCACCATGCCGGTGCTGCCACCGGTGCTGTTCGTCAGCGATGTGCATCTGCGGCAGGGTGACAACGCCTATCTCGAAGCGTTCTTGCGCTTCCTCCGCGTGGATGCCAGCGACGCGAGTGCGCTGTTCATCCACGGAGACTTATTCGAGTTCTATGTTGGCCCGAGACAGGGACGCTCGGCCTTTTATGCGCCGCTGCGTGAGGCGTTGCGCCAGCTAACGGCTGCCGGCACACAAGTCACTCTGCTGCACGGCAATCGCGACTACCTCTTGGCGCACGCTTTTGAAGACACTGGAGCGCGAGTTGTTGCTGATCAGGTTGTGATAACCCTTGGCACGAGCCGTGTGCGCGTCAGTCATGGCGACGAACTCTGCATCCACGACCGGAGTTACCAGATCTGGGGGCGTGGGGTGCTGCGCTGGCAGGTGCTGCAAACCCTGTTCCGCCTGCTGCCCCTTGTCGTCGGAACTTGGATCGCAAGGCGTTACCGCATGGTCTCCGCCCGTAAGCACGGTCGCAGTGTTCGCACGGGCCGCCTCGGCTCGATATTGGATGGCGCTAAGGCCGTTGCGCCAGATTTCGATGTCCTCGTTTGCGGGCACATCCACCAATTGGCATCCACGCCTGTGGGCACGGCGGTTCGGCCCTGCACGCTGCTGACCACTGCTGCTTGGGAGGACGGTCCCAACCACATCCGCTGGGACGGATTGAAATTTCATCTGATTGGCCCGATCATGCCGCAATCTTGAGCGTTTGTGCCCATCCGCTGGACGCAGCGCTGGTTTGGGATTTGATCAGGCGGCGCTAAGCTGCGCGTCCTCGCGGGCATCAGAAGATGTTCGCCCTGCATGCCAAAAATCATCGCCATTGACGGGCCCGCCGGAGCGGGCAAGAGCACGGTCGCGCGCCAAGTGGCGCAGCGCCTTGGCTGGCACTTCCTAGATTCCGGAGCGCTTTACCGCGCGCTCAGCCTTGCTGCCTTGGAACATGGATTGCAACCCACCGATGGGCACCACGTGGCTGCACTGGGGGCGCAATTGGATTTGCGCCAGGGGCCCGATGGGCGCACCTATTTGGGCGCGCGCGATGTCTCTTCGGCGATCCGCACGGAAGCAGTGACGGCGTTTGCTAGTCGCGCCAGCGCGCAGCCTGAAGTCCGTGCAGCGCTGTTGGGTCTGCAGCGGGCCGCTGCGCGCGATGCCGACCTCGTGTGCGAAGGCCGCGACATGGGCAGCGTGGTGTTTCCAGACGCAGCACTGAAAATATTCTTAGATGCGCAGCCGCAGGTGCGTGCTGGGCGTCGCACTTTGGAACTTGCAGGGCAGGGCGGCAGCGTCGATGCCAAGGCTGTACAACAAGACATGGAACAGCGCGACCACGCTGATAGCAGCCGTGCCGTGGCCCCCTTGCAATGCGCAGCAGATCAACAACCGCTCGACACCACAGGAATGACTGTGGACGAAGTGGTGAATCGTATTCTCGAACTCTTTGCGGAGCGTCTCCGCGAAGGTGTGGCTCGCAGATAGCGAGCAGGGCGTGGCGGTGCGAGAGGAGCCCCTCGCATTGCAAGGCCTGCCAGACGGTGTGCGTCTGGTGAACGGTAAGGCGGCCCGCAGGAGTGTCCTTAGGGACAACTCTCGCGCAGGACAATATGAACCAGCAGGATGCACGTAAAACCATCAAGCGCTTGACCTCGGGCAGCGACATCGAGGCGCAGAATCGCATGTTCGAAGAGGCCATGGCCGGCATGGCCGGTGGCAGCTACGAAACCGCGGTGCTGCAAAGCGAAGAGATTGATTACAAGTCGGGTGCCATTGTCAAAGGCCGCGTCGTTCGGGTGCGCCCGGACACCGTGCTTGTAGACATCAAGTACAAGGCCGACGGCGAAATCTCCATCGAAGAATGGGGCGATCATCCGCCTAAGGAAGGCGATGAAGTTGAAGTCTTCATCGAAACCATCAGCGGGGCTGATGGCTCACCGGAGCTTTCCAAGCGCCGGGCTGACCGCCTTCGCGGGTGGGAGCGGGTCGTAGCCATGTACAAGGAAGGCGATCTGGTCAAGGGAATCTGCACCCGCAAGATCAAGGGCGGTTTGCTCATGGACATCGGTTTCCCGGTGTTCTTGCCGGCTAGCCAGATCGAAATCCGCCGGGCAGGCGACATCAATGCTTGGATGGGCAAGGAAGTCGAAGCGCGCATCATCAAGATCGATGTGCCGCGCATGAACATCGTGGCTTCGCGCCGCAAGCTCTTGGAAGAAACGCGCGAGAAGCGCAAGCAGAATGTGCTGACCGACTTGCTCGAGGGCCAGGTGCGCCGCGGCACGGTGAAGAATATCGCCGAGTTCGGTGCTTTCGTGGACCTCGGTGGCATCGACGGCCTGTTGCACATCACCGACATGTCGTGGGGTCGCATCAACCATCCTTCGGACATGCTCGCCATCGACGACACGCTGGATGTGATGGTGTTGAAGTTTGATCGCGAGAGTGAGCGCATCGCCCTCGGGCTCAAGCAGAAGACACCGTCTCCGTGGGAGAACATCGAGACGCGCTACACGCCTGGCATGAAGATGCATGGCGAAGTGGTGAATGTCATGACCTACGGCGCATTCGTCAAGCTGGAAGAAGGCGTCGAAGGCCTGGTGCACGTCAGCGAGATGTCGTGGACGCGCCGCATCAACCATCCCAACGAGCTGGTCAACGCCGGCGACATTGTGGATGTCATTGTGCTCAGCGTGAACGCGCAGAAGCAAGAAGTCTCCCTCGGCATGAAGCAAACCGAGGAGAACCCCTGGGATCAAGTGCAGGGGCGCTACCCCGTGGGCACCATCATCCGCGGGCGCGTGCGCAACCTCACCAACTACGGCGCCTTCGTCGAGATCGAAGAGGGCATCGACGGGCTATTGCATGTCTCTGACATGTCGTGGACCCGCAAGGTTGGCCACCCCAGCGAGATGCTGAAGAAGGGTCAAGAGATCGAGGCCATCGTGCTCTCGGTGGATCAAGAGAAGCGTCGCGTAGCACTGGGCATGAAGCAACTGCTGGAAGATCCTTGGGAGTACGACATTCCCAATCGCTTCCTTGTGGGAGCAGACCTCGAAGGGCGCGTCACCAAGATCACGAATTTCGGCGTGTTTGTTGCGCTGGAATCGGAGCTTGAGGGCTTGCTGCACATCTCCGAGCTGTCTGAAACCAAGGTGGACAACCCCGAAGACGTGGTCACGGTTGGCGATCTCGTGCGTGTGAAGGTCATCAAGGTGAACCCTGACGACCGCAAGATCGGCCTGACCCTGTTGGAAGTCCTTGAATCGCAAAAGGGCGTGGCCCCTGCGAAGTACGAGCTGATGGACGATGTGGATGACGGTTCTGCCGGTGCCGCCGCTGATGCGACGATTGCCGAGAACGGCGACGATGGCGCCAAGTCAGAGTCCTAAGCGCGACGCGGAGTCGGCCTCTGGTCGGCTCCGCATTTGCGTGCGCTTGCTTGCAACTGTGCTGGGGTTGATGTGCTGGACGGCCTGTGTGGCGCCAGAAACGGACCCCAGCACGGAGCAGGCTGTTCCTGCTCCTTTGCCGGTTGATGTAGCAACTGAAGCGCCGCTGCCACTGGAAACGCTGCTGTTCAACGCGCGCCAGTGGATTGCTGACGGCGACTATGCCCGAGCGCTGGATCTGCTGGCTGGCCCTGTCGCAGCCGACGCTGCGGCGGATCAAGTGCGCGAGCGCGCATTGCTGCGCACGGAAGCGCGTCGGCACTTGCTGCAATCCCGCGTGGTCGATGTTTGGGTGCAGGTGAAAGATGTGCCCATCACATTGGGTGAACAGGCCCCTGTGGAATTGTGCATGGCCAACATCAGCAGCCAGCAACTACGAATCGGCGGCGTGGGTGCCAGTGGCGCGAGCGCCTTTCGCGTGGAAGCCATGTGCGAAGAATTCCCAGCGGATGGCACGCAAGTGCAGCACAAGCTGACGACAACTTTGTCGTTGGGCCCAGAACTGGTCTTGGAACCAGGCTGCCGCCAAGCCTTTCCGTTCACCATCGATAGCAGCGAAGTGTCGCCGGAGAGCCCCACCGCGCGCATCTACACCATCGCCGCCACCTTGCACACTGGCTCTCTTCAGTCGGAAGGTTCGCAGCAACTGGCGGCACTGATTTTTCGCCCCGCGCGCCTGTTGGTGCTGCCACGCAACTGGGAACCGTTGCAAGTGAAACCGTTGGAGCAGTTGGAGAGCGCACTAGTACGAGGCGCAGCCTTGCATTTGCCCGTGGTTGCGGCGCTTCTCCCCGCGAATGAACGCGCACAAGGCTTAGCGCGATTGCAACGCGCACAGGCAGACCCAGCTACGCCGCCGCAACTGCACACAGCACTTCGCGTCGCAGTGCAACTCTGCAAGCGTCTCGCCGAGCGCGTAGTATTTCCGCCGAGCGGTGTTTCTGACCGCCAGCCCCTATGAACGAAACTGCCCCGCTGGAAGATCCAAGAGTCAGCGCACAACTCGCGTTGTTGCAGCGCGGTGTGCACGACCTCATTTCACGCACGGAATTAGCGGCAGCGCTCACCAAGTCAATGGCAACGGGCCGACCGCTGCGCGTCAAACTTGGGGTAGACCCAACTTCCGCATCGCTGCATCTGGGATTCACCTTGGGGCTGCGCAAACTGCGGCAGTTTCAAGATCTCGGGCACCAAGCCGTGCTGATCATCGGCGACGCCACAGCCATGGTGGGGGACCCAACCGGCCGCAACAAGGCGCGCCCGCGCTTGGATGCGTCCACTGTGGATGCGCACGCAAAGCACTACTTGGAGCAGGCCTGCCGCATTCTGAACCGCGAGACATTGGAAGTGCGCCGCAACGGCGAATGGCTGAAGGCCCTCGATTTCAGTTCATTCATCGAACTCGCCTCGCGCAGCACCGTCGCTCGGATGCTGGAGCGGGACGATTTTCAGAAGCGTTGGAAAGAGGGCACGGCAATTCAGTTGCATGAATTCCTTTACCCCTTATTGCAGGGCCAAGACAGTGTCGCAGTGCAGGCTGATGTTGAACTTGGCGGTAGAGACCAGTTGTTCAATCTGCTAGTGGGGCGCGATCTTCAACAGCAGCATGGCCAGACCCCACAGGTGTGCATGACAACGCCTCTGCTCATAGGCACGGATGGCGTGCGCAAGATGAGCAAGTCCTACGACAACCACGTCGGCATCGACGAAAGTGCGGATGACATGATCTTGAAAGTCATGCGCATCAACGATGCCATGCTGCGCGATTGGATGCTGCATTTGACGCGCTTTGACGATGCGCAGATTGAAGCGTTGCTTGGCGCAGGAACCAACCCGCGCGACGCGAAGCTGGCGCTTGGCAAGTCTATTGTGGCCGACTACCACGGTGCGGAAGCAGCGGATCAGGCTGCGGAAGGCTGGCTACGGCGCGTGTCGCGCAAAGAAACCGACGAGAGCCTTGCGCTGTTAGTGGTTCCCAGCGCATGGGCCGGCCAAGACATCAGCGTGCTGGAGTTGCTGATGCACAGCGGTTGGTTTGCCAGCAAGGGCGAAGCCCGGCGGCAGTTGGAACAAGGCGCTGTGAACATCGGCGCGGAACGCATCAGCGGGCATCAGGCACATGCAACCTTGCACGGTGGCGAGGTGCTTCGTGTGGGACGCCAGCGCAGCGCACGCATCAGCTTCTCATGAGCACTCCAACGATGGACCTGTTGATCACTGGTGCACAGATCTTTCATGAGGGGGCGCTGCGCCGTGGAAACTTGGCTGTTGCGGGCGGGCGCATCGTGCTCGTCGGTAATGAAACGCCGGCCGCGGCGCAAGTGATTGATGCCCCGGGCTGCTGGGTGTTGCCGGGCATGATCGACACTCATGTGCATTTCCGCGAGCCGGGGCGCACGGACAAAGAGGACTTTGAATCCGGTACGCGGAGCGCGGTGCTCGGCGGCGTCACCAGTGTCCTCGAAATCCAAAACAACGAACCGTTGATCACCGATGTGGACAGTCTGCGCGCCAAGCATGCGTTGGTGGGGCCCAAAGCGCGTTGCCATTACGGCATCTACGCCAATGTGGGCTTAGAAAACCTGCACAAATTGCAAGCGATGGCCGCTGACGCCTGCGCCTTCAAGGTGTTCATGACGCAAAGCGTGGGCCCATTGACCGTCACTGGCATCGGCGATCTGTGGCGCGCAATGCAAGCCGTGCGGCCAACCGGGCGCGTACTGGCGGTGCATGCCGAAGCGGACAGCGTGTGCAAGGTGGCGAAGGAAGGCCTTCCCGATGACTTTGCATCGCACGCGCGCTCGCGCCCTGCGCTCGCCGAAGCGATAGCGGTAGGGGAGGCGCTCGAACTGTGCGCCGCCACGGGCACCCCCATCAACCTCGCCCACCTTTCCACCGCACGTTCAGTGGAACTCGTAGCGGACGCCAAACGCCGGGGGTTGCCGATCAGCGCAGCCACCTGTGCGCATTATTTGGCCTGGACCGAAGCCGACACCGCACGCAGTGGAAGCGTGTTCAAGGTGAATCCTCCGATCAAGTCAGAGTCCGACCGCGTGGCTTTGTTGCAAGGCCTGCGCGACGGCTGTATCGATCATTTGCACAGCGACCACGCGCCGCACACGCCCGCAGAGAAATCCCTGAGTTGGCGGAAGTCCCCGTCGGGCATCGCAGGGATTCAGCACCAGTTGCAGTTCCTGTTGCAACTCGAACGCACTGGCGAGCTGCCGTTAGCCGATCTTGTGCGCTGCACAGGCACTGCGCCCGCCGCGGCATTTGGCCTGCGCGAGCGCGGAGAGATTCGCACGGGGTTCCATGCGGACATCGTGCTGGTGGACCCAAACCGCGCCGTGGTCGTGACACGCGAGGATTTAGCTACCCGGGCAGCTAACACGCCGTGGATGGGGCACCGGTTTGAATCTTCGATTCGCGCGACCATCGTGGGTGGGAGAGTCGCTATGCTGGATGGCGTTGTTTCCGAAGGTTTTCATGGGCAGCGTCTTCAGCCCGCCACGGTGCCGTGAAGACGGCTCAATGGCAGCGGCCATGGCTTCGGTAGTGCAAAGACCAGTGTTCGCTGGAAGGAGTCGACTATGTTGCGCCTTTCGCTGGCTGTGGTGTGCTTGTGCGCGCTCGTTCGTGCTGACGACATCACGCTGAAAAACGGGACCGTTCACAAAGACCTTACTTTGGTGAAGGATGGCACGAAGTCCATTGAGTTTGTCACTCTGGATGGGCGGAAGCTGAGCTTCAGTAAAGACTCCATCAAAGAGCGCATCGTCAAGGCAACGGCCTTAGACGAGTTCAAACCCAAGCGCGCCGCGCTGAATCTGAAGGACAAGGCCGCGGTCTTGACTTTGGCAGCTTGGGCCAAGGAGCAAGGCATTTCGCGCGAAGCAACGCTCTTGTTTGAAAGTGTGTTGAAGCAGGATGGCGAAGATCAGGCGGCGCGTGCAGCCTTGGGTTTCCGCAAGATTGATGGCAAGTGGATCACGGAAGCAGAAGCCGCGAAAGCTGATGCCGTCAAGCTCGAAGCCGCCTACAAGAACCGCGGCTGGAGGAAAGTGAAGGATCGCTGGATGCGCCCGGTGGATGCTTTCCGCGCGGAAAAAGAAATGGTGCAAGTTGATGGGCATTGGGTGCTGCCTGCTGTCAAGAAGAAAATTGACGAATCCAAACTGAGCTACGCCGAAGGCGAATGGCTGAACGCCGAAGACAAGGCGCGCTTCGACCAAGGCCTGCGCAAGCAAGGCACTAAGTGGCTGCCCTTAGCAGACCTTGACACGGCCCATGCGCAATTCACCGACCCATGGAACCTGCGCAGCGAGCATGTGCACTTGGTGACAACCTTGCGCCACGAGCGCGCGATGAAAGTGTTGGCTGTCGCGGAAGATATTTACTCTGGCATGGCCGCAGTGTTTGGTGAGCACCAGGATCTCTACGACAAGCGCGGTCGCTTGCTGCTGATGATGGGACGCGGCGTGAAGGCCTATCAAACTCTTGGAGCGGGTTTCGGGGGCAGCGATCGCGAAGCGGAGCACTCTTCAAATTACGGCGTGTTCTTCAGCGCAAAGATTCTCAGCGGCGCCGCCGCCGGTTACGACAACGATGACGACGACTGGATGCGCGTATGGGTGGGCCATGGGCTCGCGCATGCGTTCCTCGACCGCTACAAACCGGAAGAAATGCTCGATGAGCGCATGGTGGAAGCCTTTGCTGGTTACGCATCCGGACTGCACGCCGGCAGTTGGCAACCGACTTGGTGGCAATGGGCCCGTTGGTTGAAAGAGACAACCATGCCAGAAGCCACACGCATTCTCGATGTGGTCACCTACAGGGATGACAAGTCATTGGCGGCCAGCGGCTTCTTGCTGCATTATTTGCAGCGTCGGAACCCCGCTGCTTTCTCCGCGTTCTGGGAGGCCTTCGCAATGGGCCGTGGGAACGCACTGGATCTACTGACGGCCTGTGCCGGCACCAACGGCAAGCTGGACGCGAAAGCCTTGGATGCGGAATACCAGCAGTACTTTCAAAAGGAACGGGCCACCTTCAAGCCCTGGGACAAATGATGCGACGCTGCCACAAATGCGGGCAGGCTTACAAAGAGCCAGCGCAGCCAGGTTTCAACAACCTCTGCGCCTGCGGTACAGCGTTGCATGCCTGTGCCAATTGCCAGCACTATGTGCCGAAGGGCAAGCTGTGGTGCCTGAAGCCGGGGATGCCGGAGATCCGCGATCCAGCCGCTGCCAACCGTTGTGACGGGTTTGAGTTTTGCAGCGACCACCGCGAGGGTGGTAGCGGACCAATTGGCCCACGCACAACCGGAGGACTGGACGACGGGCCCGACGCAGCACGCAAGCGTTGGGAAGATCTGTTCCGCGAATAGCCCGCGTGCCGTCCATACATAACAATGATTATCGGACGTTGTGCATCTGCGCAATGCGCTGTTCCTAAGCTTCCTGGAAGTTGCTGTTTCAGCCCCGCTTCGTCGCGGCTGCGACGTAGTCCGTCAACTTGTGGAACTGCTTGTGCAGGTCGTCTTCTGCCACCCCAACGGGGGCTTTGAAGAACACTGCGAGGTGTTCGAGCGCGCCACGCTCGCCCCTATCCGAGGCCAAGACAGCCAGGCGCACCATGTCCAGCACTAACGGCGCGGCCAAGATGCTGTCGGTGCCAGCCCATGTGAATTGCAACGACATGCGATGCCCGAGGAACCCGGCAAAATGCACGAAGTCCCAAGCGGTCTTGTTGTCTTCCAAGCTGGGCACGTAATCGATGCGTACCAGCGAGGTTGGCGCGTACCCCAAAATGCGCTGCAAGATGCCGTCCTTGTTGCGGATCTTCGAGGCCCGGTGCGCAGGGTTTGCCAACACTTGGCCATCCCGGTCGCCCAGCAGGTTGTAGCCCAGCCATGACAGCACTTTGAGGTTGCGATAACGGAACATCGGCGCCAATGCGCTCTTCACCAGCGTCTCGCCTGTCTTGCCGTCGTTACCCATGAACACCACACCGGCTTCTGTGGCCAGTTCGCGCACTGCGGCGCTGAGCATGCCTTCATTGGGCGTGAAGTTGATGATGGCATCGGCTTCGAGCGCAGCAGCCGCTCCGTAGAGTTCTGAAGCTCGTAGGCGCCGGTCGTTGGCAGCGATTGCTTGCAGCAGTTTGCTACCGCTCTTGCGGAAAGGCGCTTCAGGCAGCAAGGGTTCGGTGCTGGCGGCGTTCACCACAACCAAGCGGCGCAGTTTCTGCGAGCGCCGGAATGCCTTCAAATCGCTGCGCAATTTGGCGAACACGGTTTTGGGCGAACCGTGCAAGCACGCGCGCTCTTCCGTGAGCGCTTGCACCGCTGGGCCGCAGTTGATCGCGACACCGGGTTTGACGTTGCGCTCGCTGCGCGCCAATGCTGGGCGCACCGCTCGCAGCGCGGCATCAGGAAAACTGTGCGTCGCCAGTTGGATCGCGCTGGCACTGTCCCACAGCGAAGTTCGGCGCACATCGTGCCCGCCGAAAATAAACTGCTTCGCATGCGGCAACGGCAGTTCCGCAAACTCCGGTGTGCTCGTGATCAATCCCGTGCTGTCCGTAAGTCCGCGCGCCAGCATGTGCGTTCCGGTGATCAGCGTTGTGGCTAAACCACCGCGTGCACCGATGATCCAAATGCCAACTTTTCCTGTTGCCGTGCTCATGGGTTCTGAGTGTTGTAGCAACTTGCTCAGTGCAAACGGCTGCTATGAAATGCCGGTGCCATCGCGCAGCCAGTCGTGAAAGGCCCTGCTAGCGGCCACCAGCGGGATGCGGCGCCCTGTTCCGAAGGCCTTGGCGGACACCTTGAGCCCAGGAGCTGCCTGACGCCGCTTGTGCTCGCTGCCGGCGACCAAGCGCAGCACCTGTTCCACCAGCGCTGGTTGCAGCAATGGCGCCGCTTCAATAATCGCCCGCGCACCCATGCCGTTCTCGATGTGAAATCGCAGGATTTGATCCAGCATTTCATAGGGCGGCAAGGAATCTTGGTCGGTCTGATTTGGCCGCAACTCCGCACTCGGTGCCTTGTCGATGCTTGCGCGTGGCAGTAGTCCTTCGGCCGCGTAGCCCTCTGCAAGCGCGTACACCTCTGTCTTCCATACATCGCCGATGGGCGCGAGGCCGCCGCACATGTCGCCATAAAGCGTGCAGTATCCCGTGGCCAGTTCGGACTTATTTCCCGTCGTGACCAACATCCAGCCGGTGCTGTTGCTCATGCCCATCAGCAGTAACCCACGCACGCGGGCTTGCAGATTCTCTTGCATGAGACCGAACGGTTGCGTTCCGAGCACTCGTTCCAATCCCGATAATGCTGCGCGGTTGGTCGCGTCAATCGGTAACTCGTCGGACGGCATGCCTAAGGCCTTCGTCAGCGCACGAGCATCGGTGAGGCTCCCCTCGGAGCTAAATTCGGACGGCAACAACAACCCGCGCACGCGTTTCGGCCCGAGCGCCTCGGCACACAAACATGCGCACACCGCAGAATCGATGCCGCCGGATAGCCCCAGCAACACGCCTGGAAAGCCACACTTGTTGACATAGTCGCGGATCCCCAGCACCAACGCTGCGCGCACTTCAGCAACAGACCCCGCCACGGCGCTACTGGCCACTGTGTGGCCGAGCACAACTGCACTCGAACAGTGTGGCCCTTGCGCAATCACACTGCCGTCCGCACGCAGCACCACGGAGTTCCCATCGAAGATGAGTTCGTCGTTCCCGCCAACCAAATTGCACAATGCCACGGGCACGCCCAAGCGCAGCGCCGTGCCATGCACCAGTTCATGACGCACTGCGGGCTTGCCGCGGCTGTAAGGAGACGCGGACAGGTTGATGATCAGCTCCGCCCCAGCCGCCACAGCGCTGGCCGCCGGATCGAGGCTGTAGCGCGGCACTTCCAAGTCTTGCTGCTGCACCCACAGGTCTTCGCAAATGGTGACTCCGATTCGAGTGCCAGCCACAGTGACCACCGGGCCCTGTGGCCCGGGTTCGAAGTAACGGGCCTCGTCGAAGATGTCATAGTTCGGCAGCAGCCGCTTCTCCCACCTAGCCCGCTCTTGGCCGCCTTCCAGCAACACCGCAACATTTGAGAAAGGACGCCCTCTCCCAGTCCGAAGGGCGACCGTACCCACTATGAGTGGAATGCTGACCTCCCCCGCCAAGGCGCGCATTCTGTCTGCGGCGGCTTCGACGAATCGTCGCCTGAACAGGAGATCTCGTGGCGAGTACCCAACTAAGGCCAGCTCTGGCGTTACCGCTAACTGAGCGCCGGCAGCGGCCGCTTCATGGGCCGCGGCAAGGATGGCCGCGTAGTTCCCGTCGATGTCCCCTGGGGTCGTGTTCAGCTGCAGCAAGGCCACCCGGGAGAGGTCCATTCGGGCTCAGCATAGGTGCAGCGGGCCTCTCAACCAGCCTCGCAAAACGTTACCGTTCGGTAACAAGTGCGCGTTTCGGTAACACTTTCCAACTTGAAAACGGCCTCACGCGACTACCCACAAGTGTCAGGAAAAGTAATCTGAACGGCCATAAATAGCATTGGCGCAATGGGATGCAGCAGACTCGCTCTCATTTATCAAGTTTTTCGGCCCCAATTTGACCCCATTTGGTACGGGACTTGCTTACATACCCCTCGCTGGAACTCACACCCTGTGAAAGAACCAGCGAACCACACGGAGATGATGAACATGCGCAAGACAGTGTTTGCAGCGGCGACGGTCCTCGCTCTCGCGATGATCGCCGAAATCGCGCTCGCCCACGGCGGCACCTATCAGGGCCCCGCAGGCGGCGGCACCCCGGGCTATAGCGGCCCAATTGGGGGTGGAACCATTGGACCTCAGCCAGGTGGCACAACGCCTCCCTCGACGGGTGGCGCAACGCCGCCTCCCGCGGGTGGCGCAACGCCGCCCCCGAGCTCGGCACCCACGCCTCGCCCTGCGGCTCGCGGCACCGGCCCTGCCGGTGGTCGTGGCTTCGGCGGCTCCACGGGTGGCCGCGCGAAGGCCAAGGTCGAAGACCGCACCACCGATTGGGATTGGTGGTGGGATCTGAACGAAGAGCGCTTCTTGATGCTCAAGAACAAAGTTCGTTCACAGGAAGCCAGCTCGGATAACAAGGACACCTTCCTCGGTGGTTCCTTGGGCGGCGGTGCCTCTAAGGTGACCACCACTCAGATCCGCAAGGACATCCTCCCCAGCTTGCGTCTCGCACTGAAGGACCCCTACTACGACGCACGTGCAGGTGCCGTGATCGCGTTGGGCAAGGTCGGCGACAAGACGATGCCTGAAACCCTGAACGACCTCCGTGCGATGCTTGCTGACAAGGACAAAATCGTCCAAGAGTCCGCGTGCCTCGCGTTGGGCGTGCTCGGCAACAAGGAATCCTTGGCGGACCTGCTCGATGTAGCCAAGAACACCAAGACTGGCCAGAAGCTCGCAGGCAAGGAGGGCGCTGAAGTCCCGACTCGCATGCGCTCTTTCGCCGCTGTGTCCATCGGCCTGATCGGTGGCCGTGAAGGCTTCGGCGCTGGCGAGAACTACATCAAGGAACTGGTGACCATGGCTACCACCAAGGCCCCCAACCAAGATCTCCAGGTTGGCCCCGCGGTGGCGCTGCAAGTTGCGAAGTCGCAAGAAGCGGTGCCGGCGCTGATCGCCATGTACAAGGATGAAGATTTGGATAAGTGGGTGCGCGCACACGCCGGTGTGGCTCTGGGCAAGATTGGTGCCAAGGCCGCGATTCCTGAGCTGGTGAAGGGTTTGGATGACAAGGAGGGCTTCGTTGCCAACTCCGCCGCCATCTCCCTCGGCCTGCTCACGGACCCCAGCGACCGCGAGACCATCAACAAGCTCATCCGCTACGCCAAGAGCGCTCCTGAGCGTTCGACGCGCAACTTCTGCATGATCGCGCTGGGCGAAATCGGCGATGCCAAGGGCAAGGCTCTCCTTCTGGAGAACCTGAGCAAGGGGCAAATGCACGATCGCACCTTCTCCGCACTGGCCCTCGGCATCATGGGCAACAAGTTCGAAGAAGGCCGCAGCGAATCCGGTCAGGCGCTGCTCGCGACCTACAAGGATCTGAAGAGCGACCAAGAGAAGTCGGCCATGGCCATCGCCCTCGCATTGTGCGAGTACGAACCGGCCCGTGCTGCGCTGGCAGAAGACCTCGTGAAGGGTCAGGGCAACCAAGACCTGAAGGGTCACCTCTGCACCGCGCTGGGTCTGCTGAACCATGCGGACAGCATCCCCGCGATCCAGGAGCTGGCACGCCAGAAGGGCGACCAAGATCTGCGCAAGCGCGCTTCCATCGCACTCGGCCTGTTGAAGGACCCGGATGCAGTGGATGTGCTTGAGAAGGTCATTCGCGAGTCTGGCGCCAGCAAGGCGATCCTCGGCGCAGCCACTGTGGCCCTCGGCTACATCGGCGACCGCCGCGCTGTGCCTATCCTCGTCGCCATGGTCGAGAACAAGGCTGGTGAAGTGCAGGACGTGTCCCGCGCTTTCGCCACGGTTGCTCTCGGCTTCCTCGGTGACAAGGACGACATCCCATGCTTGTCCAAGATTCAGGAGAACTCCAACTACCTCGCTCAAACCGAGGCGTTGGCTGAGCTCTTGACCATCCTCTAGTTCGGTCATGAGCACCACACGGCATCCAACTGCAGCAATGCTCGGTTGGGTGCCGTGCTTCATTTTTCTGGTGACAACGGCGCTGCTGCCAACAGTGTGCGCGCAAGATCCCTTTGGTTCGGCCTTCGGTGTTGCGTCTGGGTCTGGTTCCTATTCGGCACCGCCGGGCACTGCCCCGCCAATGGGCCAAGTCGATCCCGTGGGCGAACCCACAGACCCTGCGGCACCTGGAAGTGGCGCTGCAAGCGGAGCCCCTGTCGGCAAGACAAAATTTGGTGTGGCCGGCCGCGCGCGCGCGCGCTCGACTGCGCGCACGCCCACATGGCAACTGTGGTGGGGCATGAATGGCGAGCATTGGTTGCGCTCGCGTTCGCTCACGCGTCAGCACGGGCTGGCTGGCTCCGTAGATGCTGCATTTTCCGCACTGCCGCGTTTCGAACCCATCGGACAGTCCCGCGCGCGCCGCGAGATTGTGCCGTTCCTCTTGCAACAACTGAACGCCGAATCACCAGCCATGCGCGCCTCCACGGTGATCGCGCTCGGGCGCATCTGCACTCACAAAGACAGCGCCGTGCAATCGCGCGTGCGTTTGATGTTGACCGATCCCCAGTTGGATGTGCGTGCCGCGTGCCTCTTGGCGCTTGGTTTCATCGGATCAGAAGCGACGCTTCCAGAACTCATGGCCGTTGCGTTAGACGCCCCCTTCGGGCGCATGCTGCTGCACCAAAACAGAGAGATCCCAAATCAGTTGCGCTCGGTCGCGTGCATCGCACTGGGCATGGTGTGCGCACGCAGCGGCAGCCCTTTGGCGACGAGTGCCACCCAGATGTTGCTGCGCATTGCTGCTGGCAACGAGCCTTCCGGAGACCTGAGAGGTTCCGCCATCTTGGCACTGGCTTTGTATTCGCCGCACAGTGCAGTGCCGCGGCTGATCGCGCTTGCGGGCGACACGGAACTCGAGCAGTCCTTGCGGGCTCATGCCCTCACGACGCTGGGGCGCATCGGGGACCCGGCAGCAATCAAGCCTGTCGTTGCTGCTTTGCAGGATGAGCGCGGCCTCGTAGTCGCTGCTGCTGCAACAGCTCTCGGCTTCCTCTGCAAACCTGACGATGACACTTCCTTAGCTGCGCTGCGCGCTGTAGCTGAAGGCAACGGCGACCGCCTCGCTGTGTCCGCCGCGATTCTCGCGTTGGGTGAATGTGGGCCAGCAGACACGCGCGAATTCTTGATGCAATTGCTGCAAGCTGATGCTCCATTCACCAGTGCTCACGCGGCACTCGCGTTGGGCGTGCATTGCAAGCGCTTGCCTCATGCGGCAACGGCCAGCGCCCTCACGGCAGCGTGGAACCGGTGCTCGAACTTGCAAGAAAAAGGCGCATTCGGTGTGGCCTTGGCTATGGCGAAAGCTCCGGATGCAGCGCGGCTACTTGAAGCAGAGCTCAGCGCACGCTCTGTCGATCGTGAACTCGCAGCGTTTTTGAGCACAGCCTTAGGGATGCTGGGCGACCGACGCAGCGCCTTGGCTTTGCTGCCATGGATTTCACAAACCCGCGATCTGCACATGCGCGTGCGCGCCACGCAAGGCGCGCTGATGCTGCACAGCGAGGAAGCTGTGCCGTTGTTGATTCAATTGCTGCCTGCAAGCCGCTCGTCCCAGGGATCATTCACCGCGACAGTGCATGCGCTGGGACTTAGCAGCGATGCGCGCGCGCTGCCCCCGTTGATCCAAGGTGCCGTCGATGAATCTGGCACGCTGCCCGAACTGTCCCGCGCAGCAGCCGTAGCTGCCTTGGGGATATTGGCTGACAAGGACCACGACTCGTTGCTGCTGGGTTTGCGCCGTGGGGCGCTGTATGGCGCGACAGGCGGCGCGTTGTCAGCACTGCTCAGAGTGCAGTAGGCACTTTGCCGGCACGCCACAGTAGCCAGGCCACGCTGCAGGCGGCGCAAATGCCAAGCAACAAAGTCCATAGTTGTGCGTGATGCGCTTCTTCCATGCGTTGCTGCAGAGCGTTGGCTTGGGCCCACGCAGCACGGCGCAAGTCACCAGCTTGCGAGAAGGCCAGCAGCGCACCTTTGCGCTCGAAGCTCAACAGCAGCAAGTCGCCTTCCAGTGCGCGCAAGGCAGCCGCATTCGGGTCGGCATGCAGCAGAAGCTGAGCATCCGCCATGGCAGGCCCGAGCAGCTTCATCTCACTGAGCGCGACGGCGCGCCAGTAGCGCACAACTGGATCATCGGTGACCAGCACCTCACTCGCCTGCTGCACGAAGCCGCGCAGCCCAGCACTGCTCTCACGAAACTCTTGCAGCGCCCGCTGCAGCACCGACGAGCGCTGGCCGTTGTCCTGCACTCCCGCAAGCCGCTCTTGCAGACTCACTTGGCCCGGCAACAGCGCCGCAACGACCCACAACGCAAGCAGACAACGCCGCATGTCAGCGTTCCCTCGCGAGCTGTTCGAGTGGCGCGAGATCATCGGTCAGAACCCGTGCGGTAGAGGCGGCGGACGGTGTCCAACGCACGCCGCGCGCGCTAATCAACACCGATTGCAGAACTGCGGGCGCGGCCAGCGGCAGCATGTTGCGCCCTGGCTCCACTGAGCAGAGCAAGATCACGCTCCAAGCGCCAGGCACACTGATGGCTTCGATGCTCGCAAACTGTTCCTGCAGCGTGGCCAGCAGCGCACGCATCAATGGCGATTCCAGATCCTGCGTGCTGACATTCACTGCGCAGAGGCCCATCGGCGCCAAATGACTGCGTGCCAGTTCGAGAAACTCGCGTGTGAAGAGATGCGCCGGAATGGCCAGTTGGCGTGCAAAGGCATCCAATACGATCAAATCGAAACGCTGATCCAACGCCGCAAGGCAGCGGCGCGCGTCGGCGGCAAGCACACGATCACAGGGCGCTGTTGGTGTGCCCATCGCTGTTGCAACTGCGCTGACAGCCGGGTCCAGTTCTACCGAAGTGATGGCACCCAAGCGCGCTCCAGCGGTGCTGCGCAGCAAGTGCGTCAATGTGCCTGCGCCTCCGCCCAAAATCAAAGTCTGCGGTTGTGTGCGCTGTTCGCATGCTGTCAAGGCAGCAAGGGCGAGCGTGTCGTAGTACTGGCCCGTGAGTGCTTGGCCTTCGACGCGCAGCGAATGAAACTCCCCGAGTCCCTCATCCAGTGCGAGCCGCAGTTCTGTTCTTCCTTGGTCAGTGCGCACGCGGGACAAGTGCAGGTGCTGGTAATCCGATTCTTGCAGCAGCAGGCGCTCGATTTCGACATCGTCAGTTCCATCCGCAGGCCATGCGCGCGCATCGGGCCCCGCTGCGGCATTCATGAAAAGCCCAGCAAGCACGAATAGACAGAGTGCGATCCCACGCCATGATCCACGAGTCAGCAACAGCACTACTAACGCGTAGCACACGGCCGCACAGCTCAGCACACCGCGCGGTCCGAGGGCATGAAGCGCTGCACCATTCACTGCAAACACAGCCAGCAGTCCTCCACAGGTAGAAGCCGTCAGCAGAGCACCGAGCGACTGCTTTCCATACGACACCAACAAGGGTGTCAACGCGCTCATGCACATCACTGGAGTGGCCAACACCGACAATGAAAGCGCCAGACTGCCGAGGGTGAGCGCGCTGCGTGCTTCCGGCGGCGTGCTGCCCACGGGCAACACGAGGCCTTCCGCAATCCAAGGAACGAGCAGTGCGCCAAGCACCAAGGTCACGCATGCGCCCCCGCCGACCAGAACAGCACGTGCCCGCAATTGACCGCACCGCGTCATGCGTCCGCCCAGCAGTGCGCCAGCGGCACCAGCAGCAAGCAGCACGGCGATGACGTTGCTCCAGACCGGTGCTGAAGTGCCGAACCAAGGGGCGAACGCGCGCACCGCTGTGATTTCTGTGCCTAACCAGCCCGCACCGCAAAGAAACGCTGCGCCCAGCGCCGTGTGCCGGCTGATCCCTGCCTCGCTTTGTGCAGCAGCGTCACTCACGCCGCTGCTATTAGCCGCCACTCTTGGGCGCTTCGGGCTGTTCGGGCGCGGGAACGGTGATGCGCAACTCACCCACGACCATAGCGCTCGGGTCAGTGGGGTTGTCGTCGGAGAACCCCAGCATGTAATCAAGGCTGCGCTCAACCTTGGCTTCAAGAACTTCCTTGTCGTTGACAAATACCTTCACCGGCTTGTCCAAATCCAGCATGCGGTCGTTCAGATACAAACGGCATGCCTGTAGGTTCTGGCTCTTAATGCGTACGGCGTTGGCAGCACGGTCCAATTCAGCGGACACGACCACGCTGAGCCCGGCTTCTTTGTCAGCATCACCGCGATCGATCACCAACCACGCAGTACGGCGATAACGGCTGAGGTCGTCAGTGACATACGCGAGGGAATCAGGGAAGGGTTTACGCTGCCGCGCCGCAAAGAAAGCAAGTATCTCAGCACTAGCGTCGACCACAGGGTCCACCTTCTGCGAACCTAACGCTGCCTTGACTTTACCGGGATCTAACGCCGGAAACGTCTTCAACTCGAGGTCTAATGCATTCGCGGCCTTCAGGGCATCCAACTGGGTGCGCAGCGTCTTGCCGTCCTCGGATGCGAACAATTGATCCTCGCGGCTCACGATCATAATGCCCGCTTGGCTCTTCAAGTTCACCAAAAAGTTCTGCGCTTTGGGGCTCGCATTGCGCACCGCCACCGCCGCAAACAATTTTGGTTGCAGCGACGCGAGGTCCAATCCTGCACGGCCCCCTTCACCGCAGCCTTCCAAGAAGATTCGAGTGGTGTCGATGTTGCAGAGCTTCAGCGCTTCGCTGATGCACTTGGCGATGCCGAAGTAATGCACCGGCCCATACCAGTCCACGCGCATTTGGTCGCTGGCTTTCTTGCCCACGGTGCGCTCACCGATGGATGGAGCGATGATCACAAACTGGTCGCGCAGCTCGCGCAGTTCTTTGTCGTTGCGCAGCAAGACTTCGTTCAGGTACTTCTCGCCGTTGCTGCCTTTGTCGTGGAGCGCAACAATCAAAGGCCAAGTCTTACGGCCGTCATACAGCGGCGGCACATACAAAGTGAAATCGAAACCGATTTCCTTGCCGCGCTCTGCATGGTCCGCACGCAGATTGCGCGCGCGCCCGCAGCCGTCAGGTTTCTGCACTTTGCCCTTTGCATTCACCCGCGCAAATACGTCCACCCAAGAATCCACATGGCGCAGGATGTCTTCGCCCTTGTGGGCCTCGCGCACTTTTTCGATGGCGAGCTTCTGGGCGTCACGGGCCTTGTCCAAGGCCTTCTCTGCTTTTGCCCCAACCCCACCCTTGGCACCGCGCACATCGCTCACAACCCCAGCCAACGTCTCACGCTCCGCTTCGGTCAACCCGGGCTGCTGCGCGCACACGACGGGCAACAACATGACCAAACACAACATCGCGATTTTCATGAGTGGTTCCGAGAGCGGCACGCACGATTCGTGCGTCCGCAAGTGGATGGTACGGGGGCGGCTTCTGCGCCGTCAACCGCGGTGGTGCGGAGCGTCAATTGCTGGCTCCGACAACCCACGGATGGGCGGCTCTGATGCGTGCATACAGCGCGCGCGGCCGTCCAGGTTCGCGCTCCAAAGCAGCACCCGACTCACCCAGCGATTCGTCGCGCCGCCCTTGCACCGCCAGCAACATCGCAAGATTCTCCCGCGCATCCACGCTGCCATCGTGCACGCTCAGGCTCTTCTTCAGCGCCGCTTCAGCGCCGGCTGCGTCGCCCGTGCCGGCCAAGGCCAGCCCAAGAAAGTTCCAAGCCTTTGCGTTGGTCGGCGGATCGACATCCTCACGCGCAGCAAGCGCCCGATACACGCGCAGGCCTTCGTCGCGCCGCCCTGCTTGGTAGAGCAGCACTCCAAGGTTGAGTTCATCCAGCGCGTCTTGGCTCATAGCCGCGACGATGCCTTGGATGCCGCAAGACGACGCGAATTGCTGCTTGGCAACCAGCGCGCCGACTAACCCGCGGAGCGCAGCGGCAACGGCGGCGGGATCCAAAGTCCCAGCAGCGTGGGCACGCAGCAATTCGGCACGAGCATCTTCCAAACGATTCAGCCCCAACAGCGTGGTGCCGAGTTTGAAATGACCTTCGGCGGCCCCGGGACGGCGTTGGAGGTAGGCCTCAAAACAAATCAGCGCTGCGCTGTAGCGCCCAGCCGCTTCGTCAAGGGCACCTCGATACCAAAGCAACACGGCACCCTTCTCTGCGCTGATGAATTCCGCTGCTTGCGCCAGTGCGCGCTGTAACCATGCATCGGGCCGCTCTGCTTCATATGCGCCGATGAAGCTTGTGTACAACTCTGGAGATTCCGGAAAGCGCTGGGCACTGGCAAGAAAGACTTCCAGCACCTGCTCTCGCTGGCGGCCAGCAAGGGCAACGCGCAGTTGCAGCAAGGCTAGCGCTTGGTCTGCGGGATGCTGCGCCACGGCAAGTGCAAGCGCAGTGGCAGCAGCAGCCGTACGCCCGGCGTCACGCAAAATCGTTGCGCGCAGCCGCGCCACCGACAACTGGTTTGCGCGAGCCCCTTCGGCCGCGTCAATGGCATCCAGCGCTGCATCGAACTCCCCTGCCATGTGGCGCGCCTCTGCTTCCCACGACGCCGTATCAAACACCGGCCCGCCCAATCGCCTTGCCTCTTTGTAGGCCGCGGCGGCGTCGCCAAAGGTGGCACGGATCAGTCCACCACCGCCCCGCGCCCGCGCAGCGCTGTCTTCACCGAGAGCGAATAGGACATGCCCAACCGAAGTGTGAGTTGCTGGATCTTCAGGAGCTTTCGCCACCGCGAGATCCGCCATCCCGCGCGCATGCGGGAACTGGCCCAAAGCGAGCGCTGCTTCTGCTGCGATCATGCACATCCCAGCGCTGGCCGCATCGCTACCAAGAGCACGGCGCACATGGTCCAACACCCCGACCGCATCCCCGCGATCCAACTGGGCGCGCAATGCCACAACTTGGGAGTCTTGCGCAAACGCGCTTTGCGCCACCAGCCACGCGCAACAGCAAACGATTTGGGAAATGCGTTTCATAGGCCCTCAGCATGTATCTACGGCATACATCGGTTTGATGCACAACGGCCGCACGGTACGATACGCGCGATTCTAAACCTTCGGGGCAGCTTGATTTAGCCGCACATGCAGAAAGTCGCCATCTTTGGCTCTACCGGTTCCGTGGGCCGTCAGGCACTGGCGGTAATCGATGCCCACCCGGGTGAATTCCAGGTGGTTGTTCTGGCTGCAGGCTCTTCCGCCGCGGCGTTGGCCGAGCAGGTGCGCCGCTTTCGCCCTGCTCATGTCGTGCTCGGAGACGAAGCGGCCCTTCCTGCCCTGCGCGCTGCTCTGAGCGGGGTGGATGTTGCAATCCATGCCGGAGCAGAAGACTTGGCTGCGTGCGCTGCACTGCCTGAAGTCGATTGTGTGATTGCTGCCATGACAGGGGTGCGAGGGCTTCCCGTTTCCTTGGCGGCGGTCACTGCGGGCAAGCGCTTGGCGCTTGCGAATAAAGAAAGCATGGTCGCGGCGGGTCCACTCCTACGCGCCGCCGCCGCGCGCAGCGGTGCGCAAATCTTGCCTGTGGATTCCGAGCACTCCGCTATTCACCAGTGCCTCAGCGCCGGAACGCCCGAAGAAGTGGCGCGCATCATCCTCACCGCCTCAGGCGGCCCGTTCCGCACTCGCAGCGCCGACACATTTGCCCAAATCACCGTTGCCGAAGCCCTACGCCACCCAACTTGGTCGATGGGCCCAAAGATTTCCATCGATTCCGCAACCATGATGAACAAGGCACTCGAAATCGTCGAGGCCCGTCACTTGTTCGATATCGAGGCCGAGCGCATCGCCGTCACCGTTCATCCTCAGTCTGTGGTGCATTCACTCGTGGAATTCCGCGATGGAACTGTCATGGCGCAGATGAGCGCACCAGACATGCGCTTGCCGCTGCAATATGCGATGTCTTGGCCGCGACGCATGGCCTTCCCCGCACCTGGCTTTCAAGTGAGCCTGTTCCAAACACTCACTTTCGAAGAGCCGGATTTCCAGCGCTTCCCTAGCCTGCTGTTGGGTATGGATGCAGCTCGCCGCGGCGGCACGGCAGGTGCAGTGCTGAATGCTGCCAATGAAATTGCGGTAGAACGATTTGTCGCTGGGGAAATCAACTTCCCTGCGATCTCCGAACATGTGGGTCGGGTGCTGGCGCGTCACCGCTGCGTAGCTGCCGATTCCGTGCGCACGGTGCTGGATGCCGATCACTGGGCCCGAGAAGAGATGCTGCGATGCTAAATGACATTTTTTTCTACTTTCTCACCGCGTTTGGCATCGGGTTCATCATCTTTGTGCACGAGTTAGGCCACTTCATGGCTGCACGTGCCGTCGGTGTCCGCGTTGAAGCCTTTTCCATCGGCTTCGGGCCGAAGCTCTTCTCATTCCATCGCGGCGACACGGAATATCGTTGTGGTCTCGTTCCTCTGGGGGGCTATGTGAAAATGGCGGGCGAGGATCCGACGCGCCCCACCACCGGCAAACCCGATGAGTTTGGATCTAAGACTGTTGCGCAGCGCGTCTTGGTGATCAGTGCAGGCGTGATCATGAACATGATCTTCGCGTTGATTGCCATTCCACTGGCGTTCACCATCGGCGTTCCCTTCGAAAGCCCCGAGATCGGCGGCACCCAGCGCTTGGGCCCCGCGTGGAAAGCAGGCCTTCGCACAGGAGATCGTGTCGTTTCCATCGACGACAAACCCGTACTGACTTTCGAGGACATTCCGCTCGACCTCGCAGTTGCAGGTGGCCCTGTGGAAGTTGAAATCAAGCGCGGCGAGCGCGTGTTCCGCACCGTCATCGCCCCAGAACCGGACCCTGTCCGCGGCGTACCCGCCATCGGCATCGCACCGATCGCGTCCAGTGTGAGCATTCCTGCGGCTGCACTGAAGACCAACGAAGACGATGCTTCAAGCGCTGCGCGTGCTGCCGCGCTGCTCGCAGCAGGCATCGAAGCGGGTGATCAGGTGCTGCGCTTGAACGGCTTGCCGTACAGCCGCGCGTGGTGGGAAGCTGAAGCCCAGCGCATCCGCACCAACGACGCTCCTGCAGAATTGATTGTTCGCCGCGGTGTTGGGCCCGAACGCACCGTGCGCTTAGCACCGCTGTGGAGCCCTCCCGCAGACGCCAGCGACCGACAAATCGGTGTGCAAGCACGGGCCAACCGCGTTGCGGTGCTGCGTCCGGGCTACGCCAGCAGCGGCCTGCTGGTTGGTGATGTGTTGTTGCGCGTTGACAACACAGCGATCGCACACATGGATGACTTCGCAGCGTTAGTCGGCGGCGGTATCGACCCGCGCCGCGACGGAGCCACTCCAGGCAGCGCAAAGGCAACTCTCACGGTGCTGCGCGCCGGCTCCGAGCATGCAGTTGAGCTGCTCACTGCAGATGCAGCGCAGCGTTGCGACTTCCTCGAAGATGTTGTGTTGGACGCACCCTCTGCACTACTGGTGGATGTCAATCCGAGCGGGGCGGCCGCTGCTGCCGGGATGCAAAGCGGCGATCGTATCCACAGCATGAACGGTAGAGCCGTTGCCGATTGGGATGCGCTGAAAGCGGCCATCCGTGAATCCGCAGGCAATGCGCTGCGTGTTGAAGTGCTACGCGGCGATACGACTGTCGCGTTCAGTTTGGAAGCGCAACCTCGGCGCACGAATGTCGCCTTGCCAGTGTTTGCGGAGACCCCAAAAAGTGAGACGGTGCGACTGTCGGCTGGCGCGGCGATCGCTGCAGGCATCGCACACACAGGGCGGGTGGCCAGCCGCGTGTTGCAAACGCTGCGCTCTGTGTTCACCGGCACCGTTTCCAGTAAACACCTCGGCGGCATCATCACCATCTTCCGCGCCTCAGTGACTTACTCGCAAATCGCCTTCACCCGCGGGCTGCTGTTCCTCGCGCTCGTTTCCATCAATCTCGCCATCTTGAACATTCTGCCCATACCCGTGCTGGACGGCGGCTGGCTGATGTTCCTGATGATCGAAAAAATTCGCGGTTCTCCTCTGCCAGAGCGTGCCATGGCTTGGTTCCAGTGGGGCGGGCTTGCAGCAGTGCTCAGCCTGATGCTCTATGTCACTTGGAATGACATCGCGCGTCTCGTGGGTTGGATGTGAAACTTGCAGAGTTCGGCTCGTTCCTGCGCGCGCCGAACGGGCTGACGGCGGCCGCCGATGTATTGGCCGGCGCCGCCATCGCGGGCGCCGCGCTGGACGCACGCCTCGCGTTGGCCGCTGCTGGCGCGGTGGCGCTTTACTGCGGCGGCATCGTTCTGAACGATGCTATGGACGCCGCTAAGGATGCGCAGACGCACGCCGAGCGAGCGATTCCATCGGGCAAAATCAGCGCCCTAGCGGCAGTGTTTGTTGCCGCAGGGCTTCTCTTTCTCGGCGCGCTGCCTGCGCTGCTGCAACCCGAACGCATCCCCTTAGTCGCGGCACTCATCGGCTGCATCGTGCTCTACGACATCATTCCAGAACGATGGTCTTGGGGTGCGCTTTTTTTCATGGGCGCATGTCGTGCGCTCAACTTGGCCTGCGGCGTGGCGCTTGGGGTGGAACACTGGTCGGTATTGGCCAGCGTTGCGGTGGCCGCGCAGTTCAGCCTGATCGCTGCGCTCACATGGGTTAGTCAACAAGAAGGAAAGCTCGCTTGCGCGCCGCGCGTTGTGCGCACCACGCTGCTGCTGCTCATCCCATGGAGTGCTTGCTGGGGTTTCGCTGGCACCAACGAATGGTTCCCACTCATCATTCTCGCATTATGGCCGCTGCAATTAGGCTTGCGACGGTTGCTGCAGTTCAAGACAAGTTGAGGGCGCCGCGTTGGCGCAGCCAGACCAGCGCGTCATCTGCGGACGCAAGCTGCCCTTGCAACTGCAGCCAACGCACGCGCCGCAACCAGTGGCCTAAGCGTGGGCCAGCGGCCATGCCCTGCTGTTGCAACACCTTGCCATCGATGAGAGGCAGTGGTCGCTCTGACATGCCTTGGGCGCGCACGGCACTTAGGAGTTCCAACGCCGCAGCGGCGTCGCCCTCTGCTTGCAAGAGATCTTCGTGCTGCGTGGCATCGGCGCGCGTCGCTGCGAGGACTTGCCGTGCGCGCGCGCAAGCGTGCAGCCCCCGATAGCGCCGCCGCGAGCGCAACAATGCCTGCAACACCCGCGCTTCCTCCGTGGAAAGGCGCAATTGCAGAGCCACCTGCGCGCATTGAGCATCCAGCGCCGACGCCGCTGCCCATTCGTTGCGCCGCAATACCACCGCAAGGAACAACGGGAACTCACGCAAGCTAAGACGATCCAACACTGTGGCGTGCTCGGCGCAGGCGGCAGGATCCGATTGCGGCAGCACATGCTGCAACAGACCCGTGTCGCGCAGCAAAAGCATGGCGTCACCGCGTCGCGATGCGCTGCGCGTAGCGATCTTCACGAGCTCGTCCCGCACCCGCTCGGCGGACACTGCACCAATTCCTGCCTGCTCCGAACGCACCGCTTCGAGAGTGCTCGCTTCTAGTTGGAAATCGCCACTGCTGCCAAATCGCACAGCGCGCAAAAGGCGCAGGCCATCTTCCTTCAGTCGTTGGCGTGCGTCCCCGATGGCGCGGATGCGTCGTTGGCGAATGTCTTCAACGCCGCCAACGAGGTCCAGCACTTTGTCGTTCAGTGGGTTCCACAGCACGCCGTTGGCCGTGAAATCGCGCCGCTGCACATCTTCGGCAGCACTGCCGTAGTGCACACTCGTGGGGCGCCTGCCATCGATGTACTCGCCATCGGAACGGAATGTGGCGACCTCAGTCCACTGGCCAAGCGTGCCCACGCGCACCACGCCGAAAGCCTTGCCAACGTCGATGGTGCGGCGGAACAGTGCACACAAGCGCTCGGGCACCGCATCGGTGGTGATGTCTAACTCTGCAGCGGTGGTGACATCTTGGCCCAAGATGTGGTCGCGCACGGCCCCGCCAACGAGCCACGCTTCGTGGCCGTTCCTGCGCAAGTGGTGCAGCACTTCCAAAGCTGCTTCGTAGGGGGTTCCGCGTTCCATGCTGGGCCCCAGCCTACAGCCGTGTCTGCGTGCAGCAAGGAGTGGCGTCTGCTGCCGTTGCGTGCGAACATCCGGCCATGCAATGGAACACCCGAGGCACGATACGCATCGAAGTGTTGGCAATATTGCTGCTCACATCGGTTGCTGCCTTGCTGCTGTGGCCGGAGCGGGCTGGCTTCGCTGTCGCTCAGCGCGATGCCGCTGCGATAGCGCAACTGCGCGCGCTGCGGGCCACGGTCTTGCAGCACCATGCCCGAACCGGCCGTTATCCCATAGCAAGCGAGCTCACTGACTTGCCCAGCGGTGTGCGCTTCGAGCGCAACAGCGACTCGCTTGCAGCTGACGGCTACATTTTCAAGCTGTGGATCCCCTCCGAATTGGGAGGCGCCACCGGCAATGCGGCGCAACGCTCTGCCAACCGCGGCGAACAAACTTGCGCCCTGATGGCATGGCCGCAGACGCGCGCGCCAGGCATGGGGCGGATCTTTGCCTGGATTCCTGATGAGACATGGGCCGTGGACAACCTGAACACGCCGTATGTCGGCAATGGCGACGCACCCCCTCCGACACTCTTGGGTGGACGATTGGCCGGGCGTGCGCTTGGGCTGCCCATCCGTTGGGCCGATCGATTGCCTTGGCAACGCGTGGAGTTGTAGGCTCAGCCTTCCTTGCGCGCGGCGAGATCCAACAAACGCAACTGCTGTTCACACAGTGTCGGAAACCGCTTGTGCGCTTGCAGCACCGCTGCGCGCGCTTCGGATCCATCGATGGCACCGAGCACCCCGATCAAGAACGCAGCGCGTGCTTCGTCGGATGTAGCGCTCAATCGTTGGGCAACGGCGGGCACCATCGTGCTGTTGTTGCCGCTGCAAACAGGCGCAATTTGCCCAGGGTGCGAGAGGGTGCTGTCTAACAGCGCCGCGAATAGTGCATCCGTGGGCACCCCGCCTCGTGCGGCCAATCCGCTCACCACGGCTTCAGCATCACCGGGCCGGTGCTCTGCAACCAGCGCGCCTACTCTCTCGATGTCAGATGCGTTGCCAGCCGCCGCAATCACTTGGAGTGCCAAGAGTCTCTTCGTGCTCGCCGGGGCCCCAGAGGTCAGCCCCTCGCGTGCATGCTGCAACACCTCCGCGTCGCCAAGCAGCGCTAGTGTGCTCAGGACCAGCCCTTCGAGGCTTGGCGGCACCTCACCGCGGAATTGACGGAGCCGTGGGATGTAGCTGCTGAGCCGCAAGTCGACCATCGCTTCTAAGGCTGCATGCAGCTCTGGCATCAAGCGCGCATCTAGCCCTTGGGCGTAAAACCCGTCAGGTGCTGGGCGGCCGAGGCGGCCAAGAGCGTGCGCAGCGCGAACGCGAACGCCTAACTCTTCATCCTGTAGCAATTCCACCAACCGTGGCAGGAATGACTTCAATTGCAGCCTCGCGACATAATCAATCGCGTCGGCGCGCACGGTCGCAATGGAGTCCTTTAAGGCTCGATCGAGAATCAACGGCGTTTCAGGCCCACCGCAGGCCAGCGCCGCATCCAAGATGATCAAACGCGTTTGCGTCCCCGCATTGGGATGGTCGCGGTTGATCTCGTCATAAAACTTGCACAGCAGTGGAACGAATGCAGGATCGCGCTGAGTGCGCGCAACAATCGGGCCCTTTGAGCGCACTTCGAAGTCTGGGTGCTGGAAGATCTCTTTGCTTGGGCCGACAAAATCAGCGCTGCGCACCAGGGCAAATATGTCCGCGAAGGCGCTCGCTTCGTACTTCGAAATGTTGGTTCGCCCTGCCCACGCGTTCAACACAGCGCGACGGGTCGATTCCTCGTTGCACAGCAGTGCGATGTCGTCCTTCATGCCACCAATCAGTCCGGCTGCGCCGGACGTGAGCTGATCGAGGCACTGCTGCACCGCGCGCTGGCGCTCGGCCGGAGCGGCAAACAAATGAAATGACGGCGTGCGGCCGCTCGGTAGTGTTCGAACTGGCGGAGCCTCGGGTTCGCCGCGAAAAGCGAGGAATGCGTAAGCCAGCCCAATGGCTACCAAGATGACCAGCAAGATGCGCGCGAGTTGTGGCATCGCTCACCCTCCTCGTTGTGCGTTGCGTGCAGCGCGCCGCAGCGCTTCGACGCTCAGGAATGCAGGCGTCAATAGTCGATTGAGCAGTTCCACGCGGGCATTCTCCTCCGGCAGCAAGCGCATCTGAGCGAGCACTCGTTCGAGGACTTCGCGGCCTCTCAAGCCATCCACGCGCGCAATGGCTGTCAAGGTGGCGTCGAGAATATCGCGTTGCGGCAACAGCGCCACAAGTGCATCCAGACTTTCTGGGCCCGCCAGTTTGCCCACAGCTTCAACGCGTGCGCTGCGTTCAGCGCGCTCAGCGCTTGCCGGAATGTCCAGTAATTTCGCGACGCTCGCTTCGCTGCCAAGGTCGCCTAGCAAAAGCGCGGATTCTTGACGGAGGTGCCCAGCCGTAGCCCCGAGCAGTGCCTCCAATGCCGAGCGTCCGCGAGCCGCGAAGCGCGCTGCAAATGCGCCCAAGAACTCTGGCTGCCTTGATGCGTGCGCGCGCAAAGTGCGCTCTAAGAGCCGCACCCAAGCGTCGCGCTCGTCACCTTCCTTGACTGTAGTTTCTGTTCCGTAGCAGACACCCAACACGCTCTTGCGAATACGCTGCGACAAAGCCGTTGCAATGTGGCGGTCTTCGAGCGGCAAAGATGCCCCGGCCCGATGGACGGTGCCTGCGTCTTCCCACTGCAGGCAGACCGCGTTCATCTCGCTCAGTCGGCACAACTCGCGAAGTCCTGCTCGCTGTGCGAAAGTCGAAGTGGAGCGCACGCCGCTGAGGGAAAGTTCGCGCAGAGTTTCGTGGAGCTGCGGACCGTTGGGCTGCGCCGCAAGGCGCAGGGTGCTTTCGACCAGCACTGGTCCGATCACTGAATCGTCAGCAGTGAGATCGATCAAGTCCACTGCTGCGAAAACACTCGACTTCGGATCGCCCTTGAGGAACAGCAGCTTGGACAATTCTGGGTACGCGGCGCCGCGCGTGCCCAAGCCGCCCACGCGCACTTCACTCAGCTTGCCGCCCTTGAAACAGCGCTCGACCTTGAAGACAGTCAACTGAACACTGGCGGACACCAGGCGATCGCTTACCCAGCGCCCCTGCACGATGACATCGGAGCGGTCGAGCAGCGCTCCGCACAGCCAAGGCTTGGTTTGGCCCCATGCGGCTACGACACAACAAAGCAGCATTATGCAAACCCGCATGAGAGGCCATTCTATGCCTCCCAACCGGCTCGCCACAGGCGCGTTCTGCTCAGACAGCCCGAACTTGGTTCAAGATGGCGGCTTCAGCTGCGTCGCGCTCACGGATCTTGTGCTCATGGATTTCAACGAAGCGTTGCACTTCGTCGATTGCACCCGTGAATAGGCGCTCGCCGTTGGCCGTAACGGTGTACATCTTCTTGCCGCGAACAGAGGCTACAAAAGTAATGCGCATGTGATTCTCCATGCGGCTCCGGGAAAGGAGCCAAGCCCTTGATATGAAGCAAACCCCGTGCCACGGTGGTTGCCGTGGCGGCCCCTAATTGCGCAACTCTTGTACTGCCAGCGAGTTGCACCGGTTTGCGCATCGAACGCAGTGTTGCCTCAGCGCGAAGCAGTTGACGCATGCGTGCACTCTGGATCTGCGGCGTGCCTGCAGGCGTCAAATCCGCTTGTGCGCGTAAGCCTCGAGCTCCGCAAAAACGCCGTTGGGCACGCCTCTACCAAGTTCCAAGTGCAACAACCTGCGCTGATCGGGAGTGTGGCCAAGGTGCACACGAACAGCGGGCGGTGCCATCTCGTCGGGGAGCGTCTCAGGCCACTCAACAAGTGCCAGCGATTCGGGCTCGTCCAGAGGTTCGAGCACGCCTTGATGCACCAATGCGGCGCTGGAACTCACTCGGTAGAGATCCATGTGATTGAAGACGAGCCGACCGCCTTCGTAGCGGTGGTGTAGTGCAAACGTCGGGGAACAGAGCTCACGAGGATCGGGGTGGCCCAAACCACGCAGCACGCCGCGCGCGAAAGTCGTCTTGCCTGCGCCCAACTCGCCGATGCAGTCAATGCGAGCTCCCGCTGGCAGTAGACGCCCGAAGATTTCGCCGATTGATTCGGTCTCTTCAGCGCAGGTGCAGATTAATTCAACGGTGGACATGGCCTTGCTCGCAAACTGTCCAAGGAGCACCACCGCGCACGACGCGCCTTGCCCCAGCACTCATCACGCCCACACGGGTTAGCGGCGTTGCGTGAACCCAATGTGCTTGAAGTTTGGCCCATGCACTTGCCGGCAGCGTGAACAACAGTTCGAAATCTTCGCCCTCCGTGCAGGCACGCAGCACCGCGTCGCCGCCCGCTTGCAAGGCATCGTCATGCACGGGCACTAGGTCAGCATCCAGTTCGAAGCCACAGCCGCTGGCCTCTGCGAGACGAGTCAAGTCCAAGAGCAGTCCGTCAGAAACGTCGATCATGGCGCTGGGGCGCACGAGTTCTAGGATGGCCGCGATCTCATCGATACGCGGAGTGATGCGCAGATGGCGCCCAAGTCCGGAGCCTCCGAAACTGCCGGTCACAACAACAACATCCCCAGCTACGGCGCCACAACGCGTCAGCGCTTGCTCCGCCATCGGGCGCCCAAGCATGCTGACATTCACCACGATGCCGCCGTCATGAGTGGTGGTGTCGCCGCCAAAAAGCGGACACGAAAACAGTGCCCCAGCCGCGCGGGCGCCTTGAGTGATCTGTTGCGGCAGTGCGTCAGGGCAACCGCGTGGCAGCACCAACGCCAGCAGCATGCCCACGGGTGCGGCGCCCATCGCCGCGAGGTCCGACAAGTTGCGTGCCACGGCTTTGTGCCCAATCAACACTGGATCGATGCCTGCAACAAAATGTGTTCCTTCGGCCACCGTGTCGCAGCACCAGACCAAGGGCTTCGTCTGTGGCGGCAGCACCGCCGCATCGTCCCCGAGCGGCACCAAGGCCGCGTTGGGTGGTTCCGTCCTGCGCAACCAAGCGTGAAAGCTGCGCTCATCCATGCGGGGGCGATAGTAGCCGCTCATCCGAAGCATCGAATGCCGGCGAGCCCACTAGCACCGCAGGCGCGCAACATTGCCGTGTCCTGTGGACCCAACCCACCAATCGCGATCAACGGCACTGGACCTGCCGCATGCGCCGCCGCGCGGAGTGCATCGAAACCGCAACCCGGCAGCAGAACCCCACCCTTCGGCGTAGCGCGCACCGGCCCGAAAACGATCCAGTCAACACCGAGGTCACGCAACGCTGCCACCCCAGCCAGAGCATGCGCCGATCCGCCCACAGCGAGTCCGCTCTGCCTCGCGGCGACCACGCCAGAAGCGCGCTCAGAGTTATCCGCCAAGTGCACTCCGTGAACTCCGACCCGCTGCGCAATTGCTGCGCTAACACTCGCGATGACAGCGATGCGCACCTGCAACACAGTGTTGCGCAGCAGTTCTTCCAGAGCTGGCGAAGCCATGTTTTTCTCGCGCACCCACAAGACATCGATGGAATGTTCCGCGCAGCGCTCGGTTAGGCGCTGCGCGCGAGCGTCCGCAACCAGCATGCGCCCCCAATTCGTCGGCGTCATCCGCAGCGCGCGGCCCGTGCGTCCAAACCGTCCTGAATAAGCAGTTCCATCAGTGCTGCCATGCTGTATCCAGCCACAGCAGCAGAACGCGGCACGAGAGATTCCGCTGTCATGCCGGGCAGCGTATTGATCTCTAACACCGCGATGGATCCATCGGCGTGCTGCATGATATCGGTGCGAGTGACGCCGCGAGCACCGATGAGTCGATGCAGCGCAACAGAAGCAGCAGCCAGTGCAGCAGCCGTGGTGGCGTCCACCTGCGCTGGGCAAACCTCCTCTGCTCCGCCGGGTGTGTACTTGCTCGCAAGGTCGAAGAAATCGCCCAGTTTGGGCACGATTGAGATAGCGGGAAGTGCTCGTGCATTCAGCCCATGCCCAAGAACAGGAACACTGAACTCACGCCCCCGCACACAATCTTCAACGAGGACTTGCGCTTCCGTGCTGAGTTTGTGCAGCGCATCGGCAACGGCCGACGCGTCCTTGCAGACGAACACACCCACCGAAGAGCCGAGCCCAACGGCTTTCACTACCACTGGCAGTCCATGAGTCGTCACGATCTCCGCAACCGCTGCAGAAGTGCGGCCCCCTGCGCACTGCACCACACTCCAGCGCGGCGTGGGAATGTCCGCACTGCGCATGAGATGTTTGGTCAGAATCTTGTCCAGCGCAACAGCACTCGCGCCGACGCCGCAGCCGGTGTAGGCCAAGCCACTCACCTCCAGAAAGCCTTGAATTGCACCGTCTTCGCCACCGCGGCCGTGCAAGCCAAGTGCAACACAGCGGACACCGCGCTGCTTCCAGCGAGCAACGGCTTCCAGCGCGTCGCCGCGCCACACTGCGGCGCTGCATTCGTTGTCCACGCGCATCGAACGCTGCGACAAACCCCGAGCCAGCTCGTTCCACACTCCGTCCGTGCCAATCACCATTTCCACAACTTCACACCCAGACGACTCCATGGCTGCACGCATGGTTGCGCCGGTGCGCAACGAAATCTCGTGCTCGGATGCGTGTCCGCCGGAGAGCAAACCTACAGGCCCAGCATCTGCAACCGACATCGCCATCTCCTCGAGGTCGCAAGCCGCGCCCCGTCGAGGAGTTTACAGCAAGATGTCTTGGTTCCGCGTGAATGGTTGGAGCCGCAGCGCGCTGATGTCCTCGGGGCCAAGCGCGGTGAGTGGTGAAATCTCGACGCGGACCGCCAGCGCGCCAGTCGCATCACGCGGAACGGCAAACCCAGCGCGCTCCAGCCAGCAAGCATGCAATTCCATACTGTCGCGACGACAAGAATCCGGGGAGTCGTCGCCACTGCGATTCTTGATGGGTGAGAATTCGACGCGGCGCTCCACTTCCATCACCATGATGCGTTGCGCCAATGGCATGGCGTCGAAGATGAAGAGTTCGAACTTGGTTCCAACGCGGCTGCTGTTTCCCACTGCGGCATCGAAGCAAGGAATTTCTTTGCGAGCACGGTGCCATGGCAGTTGCAGCGAACCAGTCACAAAGCGTTCAATGAAAGCGCAATCCAGCACATGCACCGCGATGTTGCCCGCACGGAAGCGTAGTTGGCCATCGGCGTCGCGAGCTTCTCGCAGATGAGCGGGAAGATCTGAGTACTCGATGACGCCCGCAGCGCCATCCAAGCGCCCCAGCACTCCGACTTTCTCATCGGCTGCGCGCTTCGGTACGGCTTTCGAAGAAAACTCAGACAGCGTCAACTGATGCCGGCCCAAGAACACAGGGTCGCACATGTCCACCAGCGGGTTGTCGACTTGAAAGTAGAAGAGCTGTTCAACGCCGCGAGCACGCAACTGCTGCAGCGCGCCAGACTGGTGCAGCGCGCGCAACGATCCGCCGTGGCCATCGGGGCTGCGGAACAACGCGGTGGCGGAGCGCAGCAATAGACGCCCCGCGTCATCCAAGGCGGGTAGTGTCCCCTGCTGAAAGAACAGCACATCGTTAGGGTCGAGTCCGAAGAACGCGTGCTGTGCGAAAAACTCTTGGGTGTCGCTGTCGTTTTCGGGGCTGGTCATGACGCACCAAGGAATGGCGCGCCCCGCTTTGCGCCCGCGGTGTAACAGCTTCTCAGCGAACACTTGAAACAAGCTGGCACCGCTGATCGCTGCCGCTGGGTGTTTGCCCTTGGGGCCGCTGGCGCCCAAGCGCGTGCCTTGTCCGCCCGCAACCACGAATGCAGCAACGCGCCCCGCTTTGAGCATGGCTTCGCCACGCACGCGAGCTGCGGAGTCGCCAGCAGCATCAGCACCGCGAACCAATTGAGGCAGTGGTTCGATCACTTGTGGCGCCGCAGGCGGCCCGCTGCGCAGTGATTGTTGCAAGGTGCGCAGGAGCGCGAAATCCAGCGAGGCGATATCAGCCGCAAAGCGCGCGGCTTCATGGGCGGCAAGCCCAGCAGCGTGCTGCACCAAATGCTCTTGTCCGTGCGACTTCAGTTGCTGCGCTAACGCTTCGGGCAACATGACGAGTTAATGCGCTCGGAATGCCAGGGTGCAGTTGTGCCCGCCGAAACCAAGGCTGTTCGACAGCGCGGCACGCAAGCGGCGCTCGCGCGTGCCTTCCTTCACATAATCGAGAGTGCAGCCTTCACCAGGCACTTCATGGTTCAGCGTGCGGTGCACTACTCCGCGTTGCAGCGACATGGCACACACCGCAGCTTCCACTGCGCCCGAAGCGCCTAACAAGTGCCCGAGCATGCTCTTGGAGCTGTTCACCCACAGACGCTCTGCATCGGCACCGAACACAGCGCAGATGGCGGCGCTCTCGTTGGGGTCGTTGATAGGCGTCGATGTGCCGTGCGCGTTGATGTAATCGACATCGCTGGTGTTCAACTGGGCGTCCGCGAGGGCAAGTCGCATGGAGCGCTGCGCACCTTCCGCGTTTTCGGCCGGAGCAGTGATGTGATGCGCATCTGCGGTGGCCCCGAAACCAGCGATCTCGCAATAGATCCTCGCGCCACGAGCTTGCGCGTGTTCCAGCGTTTCCAAGACCAAGAATGCAGCGCCTTCGCCCATGACGAAGCCGTCGCGATCCTTGTCGAACGGGCGCGAAGCGCGCTCCGGTTCATCGTTGCGCGTGCTCATTGCACGCAGCGCACAAAACCCGCCGATACCCAGCACACAAACGGTTGCTTCAGAACCGCCGCTCAAAACCACATCAGCTTCACCATGGCGCAAAGTGCGCAACGCGGTGCCCAGTGCGTGCGATGCTGACGCACAAGCCGAAGCCGTGACCCAGTTCGGCCCCTTCAAACCAAGCTCGATGCTCAGTTCGCCGCTGAGGGCGTTCATCATGAGACGCGGGATGAAAAACGGGCTCATGCGGGACGGCCCTTTGGTGAGCACCACATTGTGCTGCTCTTCCATGGTGCTCAGCCCGCCGATGCCAGACCCTGCGATGACACCGACGCGTTCGGGGTTGAGACGCTCGACATCGAGGCCGCTGTCTTTCCAGGCAGCGATACCAGCAACCATTCCCAGTTGCGCGAAGCGGTCGAGTTTCTTAGCGCGCTGTGGGCCGAGGACCTCTGCTGGATCCAGCCCGCGCACTTCGCCCGCGATCCGCGTAGTGAATGCCGCCGCGTCGAACCGTGTGATGGGCCCGATACCCGAACGGCCCGCGAGCAGGCCGTCAAATGTGGACGCGGCATCGAGCCCCAAAGGGGACACGATGCCAATTCCGGTCACTACTACGGTGCGCGGGTTCATCTCAGTGCGTCAGGCTCCAAGGCGCAGCCTCAGAGCAAGTCCGTCACTTGGCGCCCTTGGCCTTGATGTAGTCCACCGCGGAACCCACCGTTTGAATTTTCTCGGAATCCTCTTGCGGGATCGTTACCGAGAAAGCCTCTTCCAGCGCCATGACCAACTCCACCGTGTCGAGGGAGTCTGCGCCGAGGTCGTTCACGAAGGACGACTTTATGGTCACATTCTCCTTCTTCTGGCTGAGAGTCTTGCAGACAATGTCGATCACTTTTTCTTCAAGGTTTGAAGCCATCTGTCATATCCCCTGTGACCATGCACGCGACAACCGCCCCAGCGGCACCACGCACGGCATTGTTCTTACCACGCAACTTCTGCTGCATCAATCATTCCAGCCATCAGAGTTTGAGCCCACCATCCACCACAAGGACCTGCCCCGTGATGTAGCTGGACAGCCCAGACGACAAGAACAGGACACCGTTCGCGATGTCCTCCCCCGTCCCGGCACGGCCGAGGACGATGTTTTTCTGCATCTCTGCGCGTTGCTCTTCTGTCAGCGCGGAGGTCATGTCAGTAGAGATGAAACCAGGCGCGATGGCGTTCACCAACACTCCCCGCGCCCCAAACTCCTTCGCAAGTGCACGCGTCATCGCGATCAGACCGCCCTTGCTGGCAGCATAATTCGCCTGTCCCGCGTTGCCCGCGAGCCCGACGACTGAGGCCATGTTGATGATGCGAGCGCCGCGGTTCTTCAGCATTGAGCGCGAGAGCGCACGAATGAGTGCGAAGGCACCCTTGAGATTGACATCCAGCACTTGATCCCAATCCGCTTCAGCCATGCGCATGAGCAACCCGTCGCGCGTGACGCCGGCGTTGTTCACCAAAATGTCGACGCGTTCGAAATCGGTGAGGATTTGTTGCCCCAAGGCTTGCACCGCTTCAAAGCTGGCCATGTCGGCGCCGTAGCACTGCACGCGCACCCCGTGAGCGCGGCACAACGCGGCGGTGGCTTCTGCATTCGCTGCCGTGCTGGCAACGAGAGCCAGTTGGACTCCTTCAGCAGCGAGCGCCGTGGCCACCGCCCGGCCAATGCCGCGCGAAGCCCCAGTCACCACAGCGTGCCGCCCATTGAGTGCGAGGTCCATGGCTTAGTCCGCCTCCTCGATCGCTTGCACCACAACACCGTCGAGCGTCTTGCGAGCCAAGCCCGCAAGCACACGCCCCGGCGGTGGTTCTGAAAACTCAGTGAACCCATCTGCAGCCAACTGGCGCAGTGAGTCTTCCCACAACACCGGTGCGACAACCTGCTGCACCAACAGTGCACCAATTGCCGCAGCATCTACTACTGGCTGCGCGGTGACATTGGAGTAAACCGGAATGCGCGGTGCACTGAAATGTGTTGCGCTGATGGCCTGTTGCAGAGCGGCGCGCGCTGGCGCCATCACGGGAGAATGGAACGCACCCGCAACCACCAACGCGATGGCGCGACGCACTCCCAATGCCGCAGCAGCCTCGGGCACCCGCGCCAAAGCGGCGAGATCGCCGGAAACCACGATCTGCCCCGGTGCGTTGATATTCGCAACCACCAGCACCCCGTCGCCGCGTGCGCGTTCACAAACGGCTTTAGCGGTGGCGCGGTCAGCACCCAGCAATGTCGTCATGCCCGAGGGCGTGGCATCCGCCGCAGATTGCATGGCAACACCTCTCCGGTGCACCAAGTTCAACCCCTCCTCGAACGAGAACGCGCCAGCAAACCAAAGCGCGGTGTATTCACCGAGGCTCAAGCCCGCGGTGGCCGCGAAGCGTGCAGGGTCGAACAGGCCAGCCTCACGGCGCCCCTCCAGCACAGCAATGGAAGTGACAAAAATGGCCGCCTGCGCGTGGGCAGTGCGCGTCAGCGTCGCTGCGGGCCCGGCATGGCACAGCTCGGACAACTTGTAGCCCAGCACCTCATCAGCACGGGCAAACATGCGAGCAGACGCAGGCCAGCGCTGAGTCGCCTTCAGCCCCATTCCGACTTCCTGAGCCCCTTGGCCCGGAAAAAGCAGTGCTGCCTTGCTCATGGCTGTCTACCAGCGCAGAAGCACCGAAGCCCAAGTGAGTCCGGCACCGAATGCCAGCAACGAAACATATTTGCCTTCAACCAAGCGTCCGGCGCGGTGCGCTTCATCCAACGCAATGCCCACACTGGCGCCCGACGTGTTGCCGTATTTCTCGAGGTTCATGAAGATCTTCTCTTCAGGAATGTCAATGCGGCGCAAGGCCGATTCGATGATGCGGTAATTCACTTGGTGCGGGATCACCAGCCCGAAATCATCCGGCGTCAACGAATGCTCGCGCATCTGACGCTCGACCAATTCGCGAAACTTGTCCACAGCGAAGCGGTAGGTCTCGTTGCCCTTAATCCGCAGCTTATGCTCGCGAGCATCAACCGTTGCAGCGCTTGCTGGCTTGCGCGAACCGCCAGCGCGGATGTACATCGTTTCGACACCGTTGCCGTCGGCGCACAGAAAGCTGGTGAGCACACGCCCGCGCGGGGCATCGGCCCCCAGCACCACAGCGCCTGCGCCATCGCCGAAGAGGATGCAACTGGAGCGGTCTTCGTAATCGGTGATGCGACTCATGCATTCCGCACCAATTACGAGCGCGCGCTCTGCACGGCCGCATTCGACCATGCCAGTGCCAAGGCTCAGCGCAGTCACGAAGCCTGGGCAAGCCGCGTTGATATCGATGCACGCGGCGTTTGTCAGCCCCAAAGCCTTCTGCACGAAGCAGGCGGCTGATGGCACCGGTTGATCGGGTGTCACCGTTGCAAGAATGATGAGAGTGATGGTCTTGGGATCGACACCGGATGCCTCGATAGCTCTGCGCCCCGCAGCAATTGCGAGGTCGCTCGTGGCTTGGTCAGGCGCGGCGATGCGGCGCTCGCGCATGCCAGTTCGCGTGAAGATCCACTCGTCACTGGTGTCCACCAGCTTTTCGAGATCTGCGTTGCTGAGCACTCTCTCCGGCACATACGAACCCGTGCCAAGAATCCCAACGGAGCGCAAGTTCATGCGTGCGCACCGTCTTGGGTGGCTGCAATGTCAGCAGTCATAGCCGCCAACGCACCGCTGCGGTGGAGGCGCGTGGCCTGAAGCAAAGCGTTCTTGATGGGCCTAGCCTTCGATCGGCCATGTGCGATCAGGACGAGTCCGTCGATGCCCAGCAACGGTGCCCCACCGTGTTCTTCGTAGTCCAGCGCGCCATGGAAACGGCGGATACCTTCCGCAGCTTGGGCATCGGATCCGAAGATGTCGCGCGCTAGTTGGGAGAGGCGCCCGAAGATCATCTCGTTCAGGCCTTCGGATGCCTTCAAGATGACATTGCCCACAAAGCCCTCACACACCACCACATCGCAAGAACCGTTGAAGATATTGTTGCCTTCAACGTTGCCAATGAAGTTCAGGTGCTTGACGCCCGCAAGGAGCGCACCGGTCTCTTGCAACAGCGCAGTGCCCTTGCCCTCTTCGCTGCCGATGTTCATGAGGCCGACACGAGGTGACTTCACCCCGAACATGCGGCGCGAATACTCAGCAGCAAGAATGCCGTAGTGAAATAGGTGGATGGGTTTGCAGTGCAGATTCGCACCGGCATCACACATCACTGCGTGTCCGTGCGCACTCGGCAATCCGACGGCGATGCCTGGCCTGCGCACTCCGGGGATGAGTTTGATCACCACAGTGGCAGCAGCAACCGCGGCACCAGTGTTCCCAGCAGCAACTAATCCATCGCAGGCGCGGCTGCGCACTAACTGTGCAGCACGATAGATCGATGAATCCGTCTTATGGACGGCATCCGTTGCAGCGTCTCCGCCAGCCACCACTGTGGCCGCATGGACGATCTCGATACGCTCGTGGTGAACACCACCCAATTCGCGTTCAATGGCATCCTGCTGCCCAACTAGCACAACCGCGAGGTCGGTGTCTTGTGCGATGGCTTCCAGCGCTCCGCGAACGGTCTCGCGAGGAGCGTGGTCGCCGCCCATGGCATCAAGGGCAATTCTGGCAGTCACCATGCTGAAGTTTGAGCGCGTCTATGGCTCAGGCTTCGCCGACTTCAACTACCGCCTTGCCGGCGTAGTGGCCACAGTTGTGGCAAATGCGGTGCGCCGGAATGGCCGCGTTGCAGTGTGAGCAGCGAGCCAAACAGCTCTTGGTGATGGCTTGGTGGGAACGGCGCATACGGCGGCGCATCTTGCTGGTCTTTTTCTTTGGAACGGCCATGGGAAGACTCCTCGCAGCATGTTCCGACAGTGCCCTCCCCGGGAGAGCCGCCTCGTGGCGTCACGCGGACATCGCTTGGTGGGGGCGATTGTGCCACGATTTGGAGATTTTTCACCCTCTGTCAGAAATCTGCGAATTCAGTTCGTGGTGGACCCGCCACACATGCCAGCTCCACTCACGAACCTTTGTGCATCAAAGACTTAGGCTGCCCCGTCGCTCTTGCCAGGCACTTGGTCGCCCTTGGCCAGCACAGCAGCACGGATCTTGGCCATCAGCGCCGGGTTCTCTTTCAGGACATCGCGGCTGCGTTCACGGCCCTGTCCCAGTTTCTCATCCCCGTAACTGAACCATGAGCCCGACTTGTCCACCACCCCGGCCGTGACAGCCAGATCAAGGATGTCCCCAGCAGTAGAAATGCCCTCGCTGTAGATGATGTCGAATTCCACCACCCGGAACGGTGGGGCAATCTTGTTTTTGACCACCGTCACCTTAGTGCGGTTGCCGATCACCTCTTCGCCTTCCTTGATCTTGCCGATGCGGCGGATGTCGAGGCGGCATGTTGCATAGAACTTCAGCGCGCGCCCGCCGGTGGTGGTTTCAGGGCTTCCGAACATGACGCCAATCTTCTCGCGAATCTGGTTGATGAAGATGAGGACGCAATTGGATTTGGACACAGCAGCAGTGAGCTTGCGCAGCGCTTGAGACATCAAGCGCGCTTGCAGTCCAACGTGGGAATCGCCCATCTCGCCTTCAAGCTCGGCGCGAGGAACGAGTGCCGCCACGGAGTCCACCACGATCACATCCACTGCGTTAGAGCGCACCAGCATTTCGGTGATTTCGAGGGCCTGCTCCCCCGTGTCCGGTTGGCTGACCAGCACATTCTGGAAGTCCACGCCAAGTTTGCGCGCATACGACGGATCCAGCGCGTGCTCTGCATCGATGAAGGCGCACACGCCACCTTCGCGCTGCGCACAGGCCACCACATGCAATGTGAGCGTTGTCTTGCCGGAAGATTCCGGCCCATAGATTTCGATGATGCGCCCGCGTGGCAGGCCCTTGCCGCCGAGTGCGAGATCCAGTGACAGCGCACCCGTGCTGATGCCGCGAATGCCTTCCATGTGACTCTCGCCGAGTCGCATAATGGAGCCCTTGCCGAATTGCTTCTCGATCTGTTGCAAGGTCGAAGTGAGCAACTGGTTCTTGCCAGATTGCTGTTTGGCCATCGACGCTTCATGCGCGCTTGGCACAACATTTGTCGGCCCGGCCGCAGCAACCTTTGGAACCACCCGCTCAAGCGGCTTCGCAGCCGGTTGAAGCATCGGCTGCTTCGCTGCCGTTTCCAAAATCGGCTGCTTCGCAGCCACCACTCCGCTTCGTTCAGGTCCAAGCATGTCGAGTTCTCCCCTTTTGGGCCCGGCCGCTCCGCCAGGCACCTGCGCCATCAGGGTCTCCTGAGGCGCCCGCGATCCTATCAGGCACCACCGACAAGTGCCATACAAATACCTAACAGGCTGAGAAAGTCTGCAAGGGGGTGTAACTAACTCCCTCCCTGCCATGGAAAGACTCAAAAAGAACCACTTCGGAGCAGGTGAAATGGCCGAATTCCCGCCGGGCCGCTGGACCAATGCGCTCCCCCAGCAACTCCACCTGCAAATCCCCGCGCACCCTTCCTAAGGTGACATGAGGTCGCCAAACCTCGCGCTCAGGCTTCCAGCCGGCCTCATCTAACGCAGCGTCCACCTTCGCGCGCAAGGCCAGCAACGCCGTCTGCGCAGCCTCTCCGTCGCCACGCACGCCGCAAACAACCACCCGCGGATGCTCGCGATCAGGGAACGCATCCAAACCCACCGCAACCAAGGGCAAACGCTTCATGCCTTGCAGCGCCTGCTTCCCCGCTTGAAGCACTTCGAGCAGATTGCGCTCATGCACTTCACCGACGAAGCGCAGAGTGATGTGCAAGTTCTCGGCTTTGGCCCACAGCACGCGCGCCCCTGCTCGATCGAGGCGCGTCGCTTCTTCGGCGAAGCGCGCACACAATTTGCTCGGCACTCGAAAGGAGAAGAACAGCCGCGACATCAGGGCACGACAACGTTCAGCGCATGCTGCGTCAATCCCGCTGCCGTCAACACTTCGATGCGAAACACCCATGCACCGCTGGCGAGGCCTTGCATCACTTGCAACTCCAAACTGAAACAGTTGCCGCTGCTGTGCAACTGCGGCGACAGGTAAGCGACGAGCGGCAACAAATCTGCGCCTTGGATGCCATAGGCGAGCGCGTCGGCTTCCAGCCCGAGCCACTGCAAGCTGCCGATACCAGCAGGAAGTTCGAGGGCAAACTCCAACTTCCACGCCTGCCCGGCGGCAGCGGCAACAGTGTCTGCCTGCGCAGCCACATGCACGCTGCCTGTTGGCGCATTGAATGCGAGGAGTTCGGCTCCGGCCGTTGTTAACCCTGCAGGATCGCGCACGACAGGGCGCGCTCTGTAAAACCCACCAGCCGCCAAGTTTTGAAGTTGTTCCGATTGCACCGCGCGGTGCCCGCTCGTGCCGACGAGTTGCTGCGACAGCAGCGGTGCCAAGCCCCAAGTGCCTTCCAAACGCACGGGGTCAGCCGCGCGGCCAAGGGTGTCGACACTCGCACGCAGCGTTGCACTGGTCGCGCCGTTCATAATCCACTGAACAGTGGGCACGGGAGGCGGCAGTGTGTCGATGACCAGCACCTTGCCCGGTGGCAGTGGGCAGTACAGCGGATCGCCGATGGCGATGGAGCGCCACAAAAGCGAAGGATCGGAAATGGCGGCAGATTCCGCAAAGGTCCGCCCATCTAACAGGCTGCGGATGAAGATCTCGGGAAAATGGTGCCCGTTCAGATAAGGCTCGGCGATGCAGCCGACGCCGCAAGTCAACCCACGGCGCAGTGCACTGCCACCAAAGTTGGACGGAGCCAGCGCACGCACACTCGCAAACGAGTTGCTGTTCAAGTCGCAGGCGGCGCTCCCAGGCAGCCAAGTCCATGCATCGTGATAAGTCGCAAAGTTGTACCAGCCGTAATAAAACAACGCGTCAGGAGCGGCGGCAGCACTGACGCCATTCGCAAACAACGCTCCGGGCTGGCCGATTTCCAAATCATTCGCAGTGTTTTCCCACCACAGCGGGAAGCCTGTCATCCACTGCGTCGCGTAGGCCATGTCGCTGTCAGCGTTGCTGTAACTCGGAGCGTGAAACTGCGGCCAGTTCAGCGCGGCAAGATTGGGGTAGTTAGAAAAGCGCGTGTCCACGTAGATGCGCCCCGCGTAGCCACCTTGTGCCGTGTGCAAATAAAGATCGCCGTAGCGCGCGCCCTCCACCAAGTCCAACGCGGCTTCCGGAGTGGGGCCGTCGATGCGCGCCACCAAATACATGAGCTGTCCGGCGTAGAAAGTCTGGTGCAAGAAATGCGGGATGTCCGGCGCAAATCCAGGCATGGCATCGAAGAATGGGTTCGCTTGCCAGTAGGTGGCGAAGGCTGGCGTGGTCACCGTGCCCAAGGCCAACGGTGTCATCAGCGCTTGGTCCACAGAACGCACTCCGTGAGCCGCAGTCGAAACTTCATAAGGCACGCCATGGCACAACAGGATGGTTAGCACCGTGGTGTTGCCCAACGCTTGAATGCGGTTCACCAAGGGTGTGCGCAATTCGTTCCAGAACGATGCCCAAGAGCCAAAGGAAGTGCCGCTGGAAGTGAGCGCTAACGGAAGGATGTTGGAAGAAGGCACACCGCGCAGCGCTGCGTAGCGCAGTGCGACCTCCATGGAATCGCCCACGCCGTTGCCGTTGGCATCGCCCATAGACGAATTCGCGACCACGATGATGCGCGCGGGATCCAGCCAGTAAGGAGTCTGCGCGGATGCGACGGGCGCTAACAGCACCAGCGCGCACAGCCACGCCAGCGCCCCGTCAGTCCTCCAACAAACTGGCAGAAGTCTCTGGATCATATTGACCCTCCGGTGCGACGATGATCCAGTCAGTGAGGCGCTCTAGCGGCTGCCAATATTCTGTGCCCGTTTCGAGGCTGGGGACATCGCGCGGTGCACTCAGCAGCTTGCCACGCACGCGCCCGGGTTTCAGTTCCAACGCTTCAAACCAGAGGTACTCACAGAACTCCGGTGCAGAAGCGCGCTCGAAGGCCAGTTTCACGCGGAACAGCCAGCCTTCGTTGCGTTTCATGGTGAAGAGCTGCCCAAACACGCCGAAGCGGTGCTGCGAGAACTCGCGCTGCCTCTGCGTTTCCTTCGAGGATTTGTACAGCACCACATCCTCGCCCATGCGCGAGATGGCTGCACGCGGCGTGGTGTCGGCGTTCGCATCCAACAGCACCCAAGAGTTCAGCGCATGCTCACCGCGATCATCAACACCACCAGAGCAGTCCTTCGGCAGCAGCGGTAGAGCCTCGGTAGCCCCCATGATGCGCACGCTCAAATCGTCACCCAATTGCAGCAAGCCCTGTTCGGAGGGCTCAGTGCCTCCAAGCAATGCGTCAGCGGCTGCATCCAACAGATCCGTCGCTTCCGCTTGGTCGTCGGCTGGCACACACAACAGTTCCAGTTCTGGAACGCCCGCTCGGACCAACCCATGGGTGTGGATCCAATTGCCGCCGCGGCCGGGCAATGTGTGAATGGCGTACAGCGCGCTGCTGCGCGGTGGCACTGTGGCCGAGGCGATGTCGCGCACGCGCTTGCCCGAGTGCATACACAGGGCGCCGTCGTCGTACACCGCAGGCAAACCTGGCACACAGGCCGTCACCAAGAGACGCAGCAACTGTTGATAGGACTGCGTGGGCTGCTTCCCGTCCAAGATGGTCTCGACACCCAGCAACCAGCGACACTGCTGCGCTGGTGCGCGCTCGCGTTGATCGTCGATCCAAGAGTCGATGAATTCGTTGCTGAGGTCACCGCGTTCCTCAATCCACACCATGACCGGAGCATCCATGCCTGGAACTGCAAAAGCCTTGCACCACGGAGAATCTGGCGTGGCCTCCAACTCATGCGCTTCCTTGATGCCGCTGTAGGCGGCTTCCAAGGCACTGCGCACTTCCTCTTCGTTGGGGCACTCCGGCTCGGGCCAGAGTCCTAGCAGCGCACACGGCTCGGGGCCGCTCTGCTCGTTCTCGTCACTGCTTTCGCGCTCATGGTCCATTACTCGTCTTCGGGCTCAGAGTCAGCCACACTACCCGGAAGCTGCTTGGCGAAAAAATAGAACAAGCGCCCTTCTTCTTGGGTGAAGCCCGCGAGGCGTTCGGCCTCTGGGCCAGTACCGATGAAGATGTCCGCGCGGCCAGCAGCTTTGATGGCGCCGCCGCGGTCTTGATCGAAGAGGAGACTGGTGGCCGGGCGGAACTCGACCCCTTGAGCCTCTACCGGCGACACCACCGGCAAGCGCGTCACTGCAAGACAAGGCGCCGCGCGGGGATAGATGTCCTTATCGGTGGCCACGCTGTGGAAGGCTGTCACCTTGCTGCCCAAGCAACCCCACGGCCCGGGTTCACACTCACGGAAGAACACGAAGCTCTTGTTCTGCCACAGCGCAGGCTGCAGCTCTTCCGGGCGCTCGGCGAAGAACTGTTTCAAACGGGTCAGCGACAGTTCGCCCTTGGTCAGTTTGTTCTGTTGCACCAACACTTGACCTACGCTGGTGTAGTCGTGCTGCGTCTTGCCGGCGTAGCCGATGCACAACTGGCGACCGTTCGGCAAGTTGATGCGCGCCGAACCCTGCACATGCACGATGTAAGACTCGAAAGCGTCTTTCAGCCAAACCAATTCCAAGCCGGCGAGTGAACGCCCCTGTTCCAGTTCTTGCCGCGAGGGATAGGGACGCAACGAGCCGTCGATTTGGCGCTGCCCGATGCAACGGCCTTCGGCATCTTTCTCTAAGTCTGTAGGCAACACATACAGCGGATGACAGAAGACTTCGTCGCGCGTGAGACGCCCTTCGTAGATGGGCTCGCAGTAAGCGGTGTACAGCACACGCCCTGTGCGCCCTGCTCCAACCGACGCGTACACATCGAACGAGTACAAGCACCAGCCTTGGAACTCATCTGCACTGCCACACTTCTGCAACACATCCCGCAGTGTGGTCAGCGTGCGCAGCATGCGCTCGTGGGTGATCACGCTGTCATTGGCGCGGTAAGGGAAATACTTCTGCGACGAAGGTTTGCCCAGATAGACAATGCTCTGATCCAACGCGGCGAGCGAACCTTCGCGGTCCAAAAACGCCGGGCGAAAATCCGGCAAGTCGGCTGGGTTGGTGACGCGTTCCAAGTAGGGCCAGCGACTCTCCTCGCTGAAATCCAGCGCTGCGACGGGCGCAGGTTCAGAAGCGCAGCCTCCGAGAATCAAAAGCACACACGCGGCGGCAAAACTACTAACTGAGACAAAGCGATGCATCGTTGGACTCCCCACGGGTCCGTACCTTTGCACGGCCCCCGTCCCGTGGCGGATCCTACCACTGAGCCCATGACACACAGCTCGCGACACAGGCCCACTCGCAGGGGCTATCCTCTTGCCACGCCATGCCCGCCCGACCAGACTTTCTGCAGACTCTGAAGCAACGCCCCTTGGTGTTTGACGCTGCGATGGGCACCAGCCTTTACGAGCGGGGCTACTTCATCAACCGGCCTTTCGATGAAGCCAATTTGATCCGCGCTGAAACGGTGCGCCAAATTCATGAAACCCAGCGGGCTGCGGGCGCGGAGATCTTGGAGACCAACACCTTCTCCGCCAACCGTTTGTTGCTGGCGCGCTACGGCATCGCCGATGCGGTGCGCGACATCAACATTGCTGGCGTGCACTTGGCGCGGGCTGCTGCAGGAGATGCCGCTTGGGTCGCCGGGTCCGTCGGACCCACAGGCGAAGGCTTGGGCGTTCTCAGCGAAGACAAGTTGCAAGAACTGCGCGCGATCTTCGAAGAACAAATCAAGATCCTTGTCGACAACAAAGTGGATTTGCTGGTGCTGGAAACATTCCACCACACCGGCGAAATGCTAGCGGCGTTGCAAGTAGCGCGTTCGCACTTCACCGGCCCCATCGTGGCCCAAATGAGTTTCGAAGAAGACGGCCACCTACGCGATGGCACAGCGCCCGATCGCGTGGCACATATCTTGGCTCACGCAGGGGCCGATGTGGTTGGCGTCAATTGCTGCGACGGGCCTGCCTTGGTGCACGAAATCGCCACCAGCATGTTGAGTGCCGGCGTGCCCGTGAGCGCGCAACCCAACGCAGGCCGCCCGCGCCGTTTGGATCAACGCACTCTGTACATGGCCACGCCTGAATACTTTGGCGTTTATGCGCGCCGCTTGTTCAAGGCAGGCGTGCGGCTGGTGGGTGGTTGTTGCGGCACACGCCCTGAACATGTTGCAGCCATCGCAGCGGCCGCACGCATGATCGGAGCCGCCGACGCTTCGTCTGCGCCAGGCCCTGGCGCAACGCTGGATCGCATCCCAGCGCAGGTGAAGCAAGTGACGGCGATGCCAGAAGTCGCCTTGGCTGAGCGCTCGCGCTTCGCTGCCAAAATCGAAACTATCTTCGAGCACCGCTTAGCCCGCGGCGAGCGCACTCAGGCCCCAAAGGGTCGCGAAGACTTTGCGGTGAGTGTGGAATTGAATCCGCCCGCAGGCTTGAACCCAGCGAAAGCGCTGGCCGTAGGCAAAGGACTGGTGGCCGCTGGTGTCGATGTGATCAATGTTCCTGATGGCCCCCGCGCCGCAGTGCGCATGAGCAATGTCGCATTCGCACATTTGCTGGAACGCGAAAACGGCCACGAAACCATCGTGCATGTGTGTTGCCGCGATCGCAATCTCGTGGGCTTGCAGTCGGACATCCTCGGCGCGCATGTCTTAGGCCTGCGCAATTTGGTGGTCATCACGGGCGACCCGCCGAAGCTCGGCGACTACCCCAAGGCCACCGCAGTGTTCGATCTCGATTCCGTCGAGTTGCTGAAACTGGTGCGCAGCTTGAACCAAGGCATTGACCCCGCTGGCAAACTCGTTGGCGAGCAAACGCGGTTCTTTCTTGGCAGTGGAGTCGAGCCCGCCGCCGTGGATTACGACCGCGAGATGCGCCGCCTAGAACAAAAAGTTGCCGCGGGTGCGCAAGTGATCATGACGCAACCGGTGTATGACCGCGCTACGGTGCAGCGTTTCCTCAAGGACACGCGCTCGCTGCGCGTTCCAATTCTGTTGGGACTGTGCCCGCTGGTGTCCGCGCGCAACGCAGACTTTTTACACAACGAAGTGCCCGGCATGAGTGTGCCCGATGCGATCCGTGCGCGCATGCAAGCCGCTGGCGGTGGCCCCTCTGGGCAACAAGAAGGCGTGCGCATCGCGCGCGAGATGCTTGACGAGTTCGCCTCCTCCATTGTGGGTTGCTACATCATTCCGCAACTGGGGCGGACCAACGCCGCGCTCGAAGTGCTGTCCGGTCTTGGTTACGGCCAGCCCACGGCATGAAACCTGTCGTCTTGTTGGATGTGGTGGGGCTGACGCCTGCGCTGGTCGGTTCGGAAACACCGCACCTGCAAGCTCTGGCCGCGCGTGGTTGCATGGCACCACTGCAAGCGGCATTCCCCGCTGTCACGCTGAGCGGGCAAGCTTCACTGAGCACGGGCCTGCCGCCTTCGGCCCACGGCATCGTGGGCAACGGTTGGTACCACCGCGAATTGGAAGAAGTGCACTTCTGGAAGCAGCCGCACCGTTTGCTGCAGGCGCCGACACTCGCGGAAAGACTGCGCCAGCGCGCACCAGACTTGCGTTCGGCACATCTCTTCTGGTGGTTTGCGATGCAGGCCCCCGCAGACATCAGCGTGACACCACGGCCGATGTATCCCGCCGATGGCCGCAAGATCCCAGACATTCACACCTCGCCGGCGGCGTTGCGCAGCAGCTTGCAGCAACGCTTCGGCACATTTCCCCTCTTCCATTTCTGGGGCCCCGCCGCGGGCATCCAAAGCACACAGTGGATTACGCAAGCGTCGTGCGCACTCATTCGTGAGCAACGCCCCCATCTGACGCAGGTGTACCTGCCGCATTTGGACTACGACTTCCAGCGTTATGCCGCCGACGATGCACGCTGCGCAGCGGCGCTCTGTGAAGTAGACAGCGCAGTGGGCCAATTGGTTGCTGCGGCGCAAGCCATCGAAGCGCGCGTCATGGTGGTCAGCGAATACGGCATCACTCCGGTGACCAGCGCGGTGCATCCCAACAGGGTGCTGCGGCAGCATGGACTGCTAGCGCTGCGCGATGAACTCGGCCGCGAAGTGCTGGACTGTGGCGCTTCGCGGGCCTTCGCGGTGGCGGACCATCAAGTGGCGCATGTTTATGTGCGCAAGGCCGCTGACATCGCGCAGGTGATTCAACTCTTCGAAGCCACGCATGGTATCGACCAAGTGCTGCACGGCGAAGCGTTGCGCGCCTCGGGTCTCGCTCACCCACGCAGCGGCGAAATAGTGTTGGTCGCCGCACGCGAACACTGGTTCACCTACTACTGGTGGCTGAACGACGCGCTCGCCCCGGATTACGCGCGCACCGTGGACATTCATCGCAAGCCTGGCTACGACCCCTGCGAATTGCACTTCGATCCAGCCTTGCGTTTCCCCAAACTGCGTGTGGCGCGGCGATTGTTAGCGCGCAAACTTGGCCAACGCGCACTGCTGGATGTCATCGGCTTGGATCCGTCTGTGGTGCGTGGTTCCCACGGCCGCTTGCCCGATAGCCCAAGCGAAGGCCCCGTGTTGATCGCGGAAGGTCTGCGCCAGTTGCCTGTGGGTGCGAATGGTGCTGTGCCATACGCGCGCGTGCCAGAACTGGTCGAGCAATTACTGTTCGAGTCGTGACCGCCGCGGCGCTGTCTCAGACCCGCTCTGGGCCGAGCGCTGCCAATAAGTGCTCATTCATGAAGGCTGCGATTTCTCGTGAGACTGGCCCAACTTGGCCCGAGCCAACAGGAGCCCCATCGAGTTGCGTGACGGCCAAGACAGCGCGCGTGGTGCTGGACAGAAACACTTCGTCGGCTTGGCGTAACGCCTGAATCGAAAATGATTGCTCGATGACGGGCCTCGACGATGCCCCGGCCGCAGCCTCCGAGCCGCGCGCTGCACGCTGGACTGGCCAGTGCTCGAGGATCAATGCACGCGTCACACCGGGAAGCAAATTCAATGACAACGGAGGCGTGAATAGTTGCCCATCGCGCACCATGAACACATTTTGCGAGCTGGCTTCCAGCACATGACCATCAGCATCCACGAAGAGCGCTTCGGTTGCGCCAGCCGCGCGCGCAGTGCGTTTCGCTTGCACAGAGCCCAACAGTTGCGTGGTCTTGTAGGTGGCGCGTTGCCAACGGAAGTCCTGCATGCTCGCCAAAGAAACGCCATCGCCGGGAATGGCTGCCACACGCCCGGGCGGGACCGTGCGCCAAGTCACATACAGCGCCGGTTTGGGGTCGCGCGCTGGCAAATGTTCGCGGGGCGCAACGCCGCCAGTGGCGTGCAAATACACCAGCGCGGTCACGCCCTCCACAGCGTGCGCTCCGAGAGCGGCCAGCGCGCTGTTGACCAAGGGCAGGATTGCTGCTGGGTCGATGCCGACCCCTTGCAGCGAGCGCTCGAAACGCACCATGTGGCGTTCAAATTCGTACACCCGCTTGCCGCGAGCGAGCAGCACTTCGTAGGCAGCTTCCCCGAACACGACACTGCGGTCTTCAAGCGGGATTTTTGCCTCCTCAGCGGGCACCACCAGACCGTTCACCCAAGCCAGCGCGGGGGGCAGGCGTGCAGCTTCCTCTTTCATGGCCATATCTTAGCTTCTGAGAGGTAGTTGCAGCCGCGTGCCACTGCGGCAAGTTCTGTGGGCGGTTCCACGAGGCACTGAGGTAGACTTCGGCTCACCCAACTCTCCCTAGAAAGAGACTAACTATGCGCGTAATGACCTGTCTGTGTTTGATCGGCCTCGCGGTGTGCCTCAACGCTCAAGTGATGAGCGTGAACGGGAGCAGCAGCGCTGCAGTGCCCGTGAACACCACCATGGTGTTGAGCCTCCAAGGCCAGAGCGTGCAGCCGTACATTTGGTTCTTCGATGTCTCACCTGGCCCGGTGACTCTGTTCGGAGTGAATATCGCCCTAGGATTCACGCCAATGGTCATGGATCTTGGCGTCGCTCTGTTGCCCGCGAACGGCAATCAGACCATTGCTGTGGGCATCATGGACAACCCTGTGCTCTATGGATTGCAGATCTTCTCGTGCGCGCTGTTGTTGGACCCAGCGGCCCCAGCGCAATTCGTTGCCTCCAACGGCATCGACTTCACCTTCTTCGACGATTCAGCGAGCGCCGGCGGCGACACCGTTATTTATGCAGGCAGCAGCGTCACCTTGGATGGCTCGGGAAATCTCGACCCTGGTACTGGCCTTCTGCCAGCAGGGGCCACGCTCACTTGGACCGTTGTGGATGCTGGCGGCACGCTGAACCCTGTGATCACCAACGCCTCGGCACTGCATCCTTCGTTCAGTGCGTCTGGTTCGGGTTCGTGCTTGGTGCGCTGCTACCTGCAAGGTGGCGGCATCGCACGCACGGACGATGTGCGCATCGATGTGTACTCACTAAACCTCGCTAGCCCGCTGGACAACTCGTTCGCCAACGGAAGCGTCGGCATTAGCGGCACGCTGCAAGGCCCTGCGGGCGCAGCACTCAGCATGGATGGCGCGGGAGTGCTCCTAGCGGGCAACGGCAGCTTCAACGCTGGTGCGCAGGCATTGGCGCAACGCGTCACCACTTTCACATTCGAAGTCAGCGCCCCCAGCGGCGCGCGCTGCGCGAAGAGCGTCACGGTCACAAATGGCACTGGTACGCCCATCACAGATTTCCAAACCCCCGGCACATTCTTGCGCATCGGTGGCGTAACACTGGATGCGCTTGAACCACTCATTAGTGCGGCACTCGGAGCCGTTCCGTTGGACCCTGTGGTATCCGCGATACCAGCCATTCCGGTGATCAACACATTCTTCCTCAGTGCCACCATCGACCCCACTGGTGCCACTCACGACCCAGCGGTGCTCGTGGATTTCTATCCCGCTGCTGCCGGGATTGGACTAAGCATCACCTACACCAACTTTGCCATGACGAGTGCGGCGACCGGAGCGATTTTCGGTGTTCCTTACAACGATGTTGCCACCATCAGTGCCACATCAATCGTGATCAGCGGCGATCTCGTGATCTCGTCCAATAGTTCAGGCGGCTTGGTGACCAGCATCCAAAATCGCAATGTGGCTTTCACTGGATTCACATTCTCGGTTACGGGCCCCCTGGGGTCGCTCAGCCAAGTCGCCCTTCTCCAAACGGCGATTCAGGGCCTGCTGCAGGTAGCGCTCGAGACCATGCTGGATGTGATCCCGCTCGCGCTGAACCCTGTGCTAAGCCAAATCGTGCTGTCTTTCCCGCTGCCGGGCACGACACTTACGATGGACTTGCCGCTGGAGGCGGTCAACTACGACACCGCGGGCTTGGTGATCGCCAATCGCTTCCGCACGACGAGTAGCGTGCTCTCGCCCAACGCGCCCGCGCTCACGCACATCTGGGGCGCTGCAGGATCGACCCCAGCCATGGGTGCCAACACACCTGTGACTGCGCTGCCTTACGACATTGCTTTAGGCGTCAGCGACGGTGCGCTCAACCAGGCTCTGGCTACTCTCACTCGTTCAGGCGCGTTCGAACAGGCGCTGGATGCAGGAACTCTGGGCGCCGCCACTGCCGGGGCCATGGCAGCTTTGGTACCTGGTGCTGGATTCGAGAGTTTCCCTGCGAGCGCGACGATTTCTATGAGGGTCATTCCAGGTTCTGCTCCCACCATGGAGTTCAGCGCCGCGACAGCCACCACTGGCACCCTGCATGTGGGCAACCTGCGTTTGCTCATCGCTGCTGACAGCGCGGGCACGCCGGCGCAGGTATTGGAAGTCAGCCTCGACATCGTGGCGGGCATCAACATCACGATTGATCCAGTGACTGGCGCCCTGACTTTCGGCGTCGGTACGGTCAGCGCAAGTTTGGCAGCACATCAGTGCCTTGCTGGCTATGACGCTGGCAGCGCTGTGACGGCGCTGAACGCGGTGGCCGCGCTGATAGTGCAGCAGATCATTGCGCCGTTGGGTGGCATCACCCTGCCGACACTAGGCACAGCAGGCGGTGTGGTGGAAGTGTCCGTGCATCCAGGCAACTCCCATCTGCTGGGCGTCTACCTCGACATTCCTTGATCACTCGTGGCGCAGGGCCTCGATGGGATCCATCCCCGAGGCCCGCACTGCGGGGTACACCCCTGCCAGCACGCCCACTAAGGCGGAAATGCCGAAGGCCAAGACAACGCTCATGGCTGTGACCATGGTCGTGCTGTCATCGACCACTTGTTCGTGGATGGCTGCAGCCGCAATGCCACCAATGATGCCGATAGCGCCGCCGGCCACTGAGAGGATCAGCGTTTCCACCAAGAACTGGAGGGTGATGTCGCTGCGCATGGCGCCGAGTGCGCGGCGGATACCAATCTCGCGCGTGCGTTCGGTGACGCTCGCCAGCATGATGTTCATGATGCCGATACCACCGACCAACAAGGAAATGGCGGCGATGCTTCCGAAGAGCTGCTTCGCCTTGCCCGATTCGCGCTGTGCTTCTTCAAGCAGCGCCAAGGGCACATCCATCTCATAATCTTCGTTGGTGTGAAAGCGCCGGAGCATGGTGCGCACCGCATCAGCCACGGGCACAACATCCTGCGTTTCCTTCACGCGCAACAGCACTTCATGCAGTTCGACGCGCTCGATGTCCATCGACCCTGAACCGGTCTTCACATTGCGTTCGCCGAATCGTTCGCGCACCGTAGTGAGCGGAATGTAGGCGGCGCGATCGCGCTTGATGGATTCGCGTTCGTCGCTGGTCACGGTGGATTCAAGCACTCCAATGACGCCGTAGACCTTTGATCCGACGCGCACGCTTAACCCGACGGGGTCTTTCCATAGAAACAGTGTGCGCGCGAGTTCTGCTCCAAGCACCGTCACCGGGCTTGCATCGGTCATTTCCAAATCCGTGAACCAACGCCCGTGCTGCAGGCTTCCACGCGAAACTTCCAAGTACCAAGGCACCGTAGCCATGACCACGGTGTCGCAGCGTGCGTCACCGCTGTAAACAGATCCAGACACATCGCGCACCGGCACCAACACATCCACCGCGTCGAAGGTGTCGTGGATGCGGCGCGCATCTTCATAGGTGAGGCCGTAGACCACTTCGCGCGACCGGCTTGCTGAAGCCTTGGTGTCGTCTTGCGGCTTCTTGGCTCGCAAGATGATGTTGTTCGAGCCGCGAGCCTTGATGCGCTCTTGGATTTCGGCGCCGCGGCCCTCGATAACAGCCAACATGTAGATCACCGTGCCGACGCCGATGATGATGCCTAAGGCCGTCAGCAAGCTGCGCAGCGGATGGAGTTTTAGCCCTTCCGAGCCGATGCGCGCCATGCGCAGAAAGCGCTTCACGCTCTGATTCCTGTGTCGTGCTGCACGCGACCGTCACGCATGGTCACCACGCGTTGTGCTTTGGCTGCAATGTCATCTTCGTGAGTCACCATGACGATGGTGCGTCCTTCGGCGTGCAGTTCTCGCAGCAGCGCCATGATTTCATCGCCGGTGCGTGTGTCGAGGTTGCCAGTGGGTTCATCCGCCAAAATGATCACGGGGTTGTTCGACAGCGAACGCGCGATGGCCACGCGCTGTTGCTGCCCGCCGCTGAGTTCCATCGGCCTGTGGCCTGTGCGGTCACCCAAACCCACGCGCTGCGCGAGCGCGCGGCTGCGTTGGGCGGCTTCTGCCGGATCGCACCCGCCATACACCAACGGCAGCCCAATGTTCTGCAACACATCCAGCGACTGAATCAGATTGAAGCTCTGAAAGATGAACCCCAGCCGCTCGGAACGAATGCCGGACAGTTCGTCATCGTGCAGCGTGGCAACATCTTGGCCATCCAGCAAATACTGCCCGGCATCGGGCCGATCCAAACACCCCAGCAAGTTCAGCAGCGTTGACTTGCCAGAGCCCGACGGCCCCATGACGGCTACGAACTCGCCCTTCTGGATGACCAGATCGACACCGTCCAGCGCGCGCACGGTGGTGTCGCCCATGCTGTAGGCACGCTGCACCCCACGCAGTTCCAAAACCGGAGCGGGCACCCTTACTCCTTCTTCTCGCCGCTACGAGCGCCCATTCGTTTTTTCATGGCCTCGCGCTCCTCAGGGGTCATGTTCTTCATGCGCTCACCCATCGCCTTGCGCTGCTCGTCGGTCATGCTGCCGCCGCGTGCGCCACCAGCCGGCATGTTGCCGTCATCCATCGGCGCTTTGCCCGCACCTGCAGCGCCGCCACCGGCCCCGTTCGCAGCATTCCCTTGCCCACCGGTCGTGGTTGCCGCTTCAGGAGCGGCCACCGGAGTCTCCATCGGCGGATCTTCGGCACCCGCGGGCTTGGACAAAAACACTTCTTCGCCTTCCTTGAGACCAGACTTCACTTCAACGCTGATGTCGTTGTGTTCACCAACGACTACATGGCGCAGCGCATTGCTGCCGTCGGTAGCGCGCACATACACCCACGCTTTGCCCCCCAGTTCGCGCACTGCTTGCAACGGAACCTGCAGCGCGTCGGCGAGTGTCGCGACAGCGATGATGACCTGCGCATGCATGCCTGGCTTCATGCCTTCGAGGTCGCCCTCGAGGCGCAAGACCGTTTCATACACCTTGAGGTCGGGGTTCAACCACGATGATTGACTGGATGCCACCATGGCAACACGACTCACCGCAGCGGCGAACACCTTGCCCGAGATGGCGTCAACGCTGACGATCGCGCGCTGCCCGGGCTGCACCTGCTTGATGGCCGATTCGTGGACATCGACTTCGACAATCATGGCGCTGAGATCCGGAATGCGCACGATTTCTTCCTGCTCGTGCACTTCCTTGCCGATGCCCATGGGTTCGCTATTCCCCATGCGCCCCTGCGCTTGGCGGCCGTACACCACGATGCCATCGCCCGGCGCGAGGATGGCAGCCTTTGCGAACTGCCCAGTGAGTTTGTCGCGCGCGTCCTTCTCGAAAATGTGCGCCTTGCGGCGCGCCCCGAGAGCATCTTCGGTCTGCTGCATTTCCGATGAAGCCTGCTGGCGCACGCGTTCCAAAGCAATCGTTTTCACTTCGACATCGGCGCTCAGTTTCATCATTTGATCAGGCGCTTCCCACTTGAGCAACTGCGCTAATCCACGCTGGGCGATATCCACCGCTTCAGTCGCCTGCTTCTGCGCCAACTCGTCGGCTTCCAATTCGGTCTGCGAGATGAACGACTTCTCCTTCAAGCGCTTTGAAGCGGCAGCCTGCTTGTCGGCGCGCTTCTTCTTCTCCACCGCAACCGTCAGTTCAGACTCCAGGGTGGCCTGCAAGAGCGGACACTTGCCCTTCTCGTAGCCCTCCTTGGCATTGCGCGCCAATTCCACCGCCGTGCGCGCCGCTGCTTCAAATTCGGCGTTCTTCTTTTTTTGAATCTCCACATCCTGTTCGGCTTTTAGCAAGGACGAACGCGCGGTCTCCAACTGAATCTCTTGCCGATTCAGCTTGTCTTCGATGTTCGATGAATCTAGGCGGCCAATCCGGTCGCCCTTCTTCACAGCAGTGCCTTCTGGAAGGAGCTCGAGGATGGTGGAACGGCCTTCGATTTCGCTGCGCACGATGGACGGGTTTGCGCTTTGCAACTCGCCGCCCTCTTGCACAGTGATCCTCAGTGGGCCACGCGTCACCTTGGCGACACCAGCAGAACTGATGACACTGGCCTCCGGCCCGCCACACGCGGCAAGCGAAGCCAGCACCACTGTTATCAATGCGGCTCTACTCGGATTCGAGCAGTTTGCGCGATAGTTCATAGTCGAGTCCTCCCGGGGCCACCACGAGGGTCCCCGTATCACGGAACAAACGCAGCCAAGCAATGTGGTATTCCACCGCTGCGTCCACCAAGTCATTCTGCGAGCGAATCAGTGCTTCCTGGGATTCGAGGTAGTCGCGCGTGATGGCACGGTCTTCCTCCAATAACTCCAGCGTGCTGGCAGCGCGGCGTTCAGCGAGCTTCACTGCCTCTTCTGCGATGCCCCAAGAGTTGCGTGCAGCGCTCAGCCCGCGCAGTGCGTCGCGCACTTCGGCTTTCACCGACTCCACCTGCACTTCTTGACGCCGCAATGACTGCACAAGGGCCACATCAGCGCCGCGCAAATCGTAGGACTCCGCGCGCTTGTCGATTCCGAAGTCCAAATCCAGCCCGCCCGTCCAGATGCTGTCTGTACTGTCGTAACGCAGCGGTTTGCCGGCCGCTGATGGCAAATCCAGCGCCACATTCAAGTCGAGCCCAGGCAGCAACTGCTCCTCAGACAGCAGCACGCGCCGCGCGCTATCGGTCACGGCATCCACACTGTTGCGCAAATCGAAACGCTGGCGCATGGCTGCCAACAAAGCCGCGCGTTCTTGTGGCATCCATGTGTCACGCAGCAGCGCGCCAAGGCCATCAAGGTCTTCAGCCCTGACTTGCAGGAGCATGTCCACCGGCAAACCCAGCAACCTCTTCACCTGATCCATGCTGCGCTCGACATTGAGTTTCGCGAGCACCAGACGATTGTCAGCGGTCAACACCTGCTGCCGTGCTTGGTCCACTTCAACAATGCCAATGCGACCTTCTTCGAACAGCGCCACATTGCGATCGCGCGCCTTCTGCAAACTTGCCACGTTGGCCTCTTCGTTAGCCACGCGCTGGCGTCCGGAGAGCAATTCCAAGTAGCTGCTGAGTGTTTGCACCACGAGGCTCTGCTTGGTGCGTTCGAAGCTGCGCCACGCATACAGCACGTCGCGGTCGGCTTGCGTCAGGCCTTCGCGCGCGAGGTTCAACCCCGAATTGCGCAGGAGCGGCAGCGCGATGCTCAAGTTCAAGTTGGAAGCGAAATCCAAGTTGCCACCAGCAAGGCGCAATCCACTCAGTGCAAAAGTGGCCGCGGCACTCGCTCCGTTTTCGAACAAACGCGTGAGGCCGAGGTCGCCGCCGTAGGCCACGCTATCCCCGGTCTCGGCGGCAGTGCCGTCCACATTGCCAAGCATGAAAGGAAGCGTGTTGAAGCGCTGCGCCTGCGCCAAATAATCCAGCGCGGCCAACTGCAAGGTCTCTTTCGCAGCTTGCAGGTCGCGACTGTTGCGAGCCGCGAGCGCAAGGACGCTGCGCAGTTCAAGACTGGCTGTTGCTGTGGGCAGGGCCAAACCGGTGGTGGCATCCACGAGCGTCGCATAGAGGCGATCTGCTGGAGTCGCCAGTTCCACCGGGTTCGATGCGCCCCGCAGCTCGATTTCCTTGCGGGCGAGAACACCTAGCGTGGCTTCATCCGCATTCAGGCGCGCGCTCTCGGGGCCGGTGCACCCCGCGAGAACGATCAAAGTAAGACAAAGCAGTGCAATCTGCATGGTTGGTGGCGGGATCGTACAACGCACAGCCCGAATCGATCTGACATGGCACCGCCCCGACACAGGACGAGCCTTGAGTGCAACACGGCCTAAAGCCGCACTATTCCGTTCAGGCGCGCTCAAGCCCCACCACGGCCTCAACATGGCCTGTGCGTGGGAATTGATCGACGCCCTGTACGCAGCGGACTTTGAAGCCCCCCGCTATCAATGGCGGGAGATCGCGCAGCAGCGAGGACGGGTCGCACGCCAACAGCACGATGCGGGACAACGCCGATGCAGCCAGCAGCGCGCTCACTTCAGCTTGCAGCCCCTTGCGCGGTGGATCGCACACGGCCACCCCTCCTGCGCAGCTCTGGAGCAGCTCCGGCAGGGTGGCTTCCACTGTTGCGGCGTGCACGCTGATCCCTGCAAGCCCCGGCTCTGTGGTGCGTGCGGCCAAGCGCGCGGCGGCACCGGCGTGAGATTCCACTGCGTGCACCTTCGCGAAGCGCCGCGCCAACGGCAGCGCCATGGCCCCCACCCCGGCATACAAATCCAACGCGATTGCACCGCTGCCGGCGACCTCCAACGCGCAGGCAAACATCGCTTCTGCGGCCGGCGGATTCACCTG
>CAMDTN010000005.1 GCA_945907755.1 Singulisphaera sp. GP187
ACAGGTTCTGCGCGAAGTCATCCACCTTCAAGCCGCGCGCCTTCCAAGCCTCGACATAAGTGAAGCCATTGGCCAGCGTGAAAGCCAATTGCGTGATGGGGTTCGCGCCCGCTTCGGCAATGTGATAGCCAGAAATGCTGACCGAGTAGTAGTTCTTCACGCTATTGCGAATGAAGAACTCCTGCACATCGCCCATCATGCGTAACGCAAATTCGGTGCTGAAGATGCAAGTGTTCTGCGCTTGGTCTTCTTTCAGAATGTCGGCCTGCACCGTGCCACGCACCGTGGAAAGCGTGCGTGCCACCAACGCGGCATCTTCTTCCGCGCTGGGCTTGCGGCCTTCGCGCGCTTCGAAGAGCACGCGCTGCTGATCCACCGCCGCATTCATGTAGAACGCGAGGATCACCGGCGCTGGCCCGTTGATGGTCATGCTGACGCTGGTCATCGGGTCGCACAGGTCGAAGCCTTCGAACAAGCGCTTGATGTCGTCGAGGGTGCAGATGCTGACGCCGGATTCGCCGACCTTGCCGTAAATGTCAGGCCTACGCGCTGGGTCGCGCCCATACAGCGTCACGGAATCGAACGCAGTAGACAGTCGCTTGGCGCGTTCGCCCTTGCACAACAGATGAAAGCGCGCGTTGGTGCGTGCAGGCGGGCCTTCGCCGGCAAACATGCGCTTGGGATCTTCATCCTTGCGTTTCAAGTCGAACACGCCCGCCGTGAACGGGAATTGACCGGGCACATTTTCGGCCAGCAGCCAGCGCAGCAGCGCGCCGGGCTCGTCGCCCCGCGGCAAAGCCACGCGCGGCAACGAAGTGCCTGCGAGAGTTTCGGTGTACAGCGGCTGACGCAGTTCGCGGTCGCGCACACGGCTGACCAATTCCTTGGCGGAATACGCGGCCTTCAGCGCGGGCCAGCCTGCCAACAGCGCGCGCGCCTCTGCGGACAATGGCGCGGCCTTTGCGCTGGATTGCTGCAAGGCTGCGTTCGAGGCGGCATCCATCAACGGCGCCACTTGCTCCACGGAACCCTGCAAACGCGCAGCCGCGCTCTGGCGCTCGATGTCTTCGCGGCGCGTGCGCACTGTGCGTGCGATTTCTGCCAAGTACTGCGTGCGCCCCGCAGGAATCACGATGCTGCGCGGTGGTGCCGCCAAATCCTCGGCCCCGGCGCTGCCAGCCAATGTCGTTCCGCACTTCGTGTCAACCACGCGCAACAACGCACGCAACGCGGCGCTCACCCCAGCGTCGTTGAACTGCGACGACACCGTGCCGAACACCGGTAAGTCGGATTCCGGCGCGTCGAACAACTTGCGCCCACGGCGAAACTGTTTGCGCACATCACGCAGCGCGTCAGCGGCGCCACGGCGGTCAGATTTATTCACCACCACCACATCGGCGAGGTCCAGCATGTCGATCTTTTCGAGTTGGCTGGACGCCCCGTACTCGGGGGTCATGACATAAACACTGACATCCGCGAGGTCCACCACCGCACTGCTGCCTTGGCCGATGCCGCTGGTTTCCAGCAAGATCAACCCGAAACCGCTGCCGCGCAGCAGTTGCAAGACACCGCCCACCGCGGCGGACAATTCGGTGCCTTGCGCGCGCGTTGCCAGCGAGCGCACGAACACGCGCGGGTGGCTGGCGCAGTTCATGCGGATGCGGTCGCCAAGCAACGCCCCGCCAGTACGCCGGCGCGTTGGGTCCACTGCCAACACCGCCACGCGCATGTCGGGGCACGCACGCAGCAGGCGCAACACCAACTCGTCGCTGAACGACGACTTACCTGCGCCACCCGGCCCAGTGATGCCCACCACGGGCACGAATCCTTCGGCCTTGCAGCCCATGGGAGCTGGGGCGCAACCCGCCGCCGCAACGGCCACAACGCTGCCTTCAGAATTGTGCGCTTCCTCGGGGCCACTCTCGATGCGCGAAATCAGGCGCGGCAGGCGGAACTCGCCCTCGGGCAAAGTGACAGCGCGCGGGGTGCGACGGCAACGCTCCACCATGTCGCTGATCATGCCTTCGAGGCCCATGCGCCGCCCATCTTCCGGGCTGTAGATCCTTTCCACACCGCTGGCTTGCAGGACGGCGATCTCACGCGGCACGATGGTGCCGCCGCCGCCGCCAAAAATTTTCACATGGGCACCGCCGCGGCTGTCCAGCAGCTCACGCATGTAGCGGAAGAACTCCATGTGCCCGCCCTGATAGGACGACACTGCGATGCCATCGGCATCTTCTTGGATGGCCGCAGTGACGATCTCATGGACCGAACGGTTGTGGCCCAAGTGAATGGTCTCGCAACCAGCTTCCAAGAGCAGGCGCCGGATGACGTTGATGGCGGCGTCGTGGCCATCAAACAGCGAGGCTGCGGTGACAAAACGCACTCCAGGGGTGGCACTGACGGTGGTCTTCATCGCTTCGTTGGCACAGGGTTTCCGGTGCTGCGCGCACCGTAGCAGCCGCCGCGAATGGCGGCAAAACCGTGGTCAAATCAAGAGTGGGCGGCATGGCCCCAGACGGGGCTGCGAAGTAAGTGGTCGGTGCGGGGCCGCGATCCGGCGTGAGTTCAGTGGCTTGAAGAAAAAGTGTGTGTGTCGTTTGCCGTTCGAATGAAGGAGTGAGGCTTGGACCGCAGCACCCGCACCCTGACCACGGGATAAGCGCAAGCCTCGGGCAAAACGGCGAGGAAATCTACTTCTTGCGCCGCTTCCAAGCGGCAAAGCGGCTTTCCAGCCCCTCGGCCTTCAAAAAGGCCTTCAGATCCAAGGCATCGGACTCGTCCCGCTTCAACAGACGCCCGGCTTCGCTCAACCAGAAGGCGTCGCGCCCTCGCTGAACCGCCTTAGTTGCGATGGCCGTCCGCAGCAGTCGGTCTCTGGCTTCGGAATCCAGCCCCAGCACCTTGGCCATCTCGCGGATGGATTCGCCCGCCGGCACAAAGCCTCCATTGACCATCAGGTTGAAGTGGTTGGACGAGCGCCCGACCAACGCGCTGAAGGCACGGCCCGACAGCGTGCGCCCTTCACGAGCCTGCCAACCAGCGAGGCATGCCAAGAACTCGCGTTGGAAAGGACTCAATGCCCTAGCATCTGGGCCTGATTTCCGCGGAGACCGTTTCATCGAATTTTCCTTGCGCAGGAATGGTGCCAACCGAGCCTGCTGTGGGCGCCAGTAGCGCAGGAGGCGCGCAATACTCCGCTGGCGGCGGAATTGTAGCGGGTCGTGAGCACGCGCCAGCATCCCTCTTAGGAATAAAGGACTCGACCCAAGGGACTGCCGACCAGCGCGACCGCTTTGCTGCAACCGCCGACGCTGCGGCCGGTCCGCTAACATGCCGCCCCATGACTACTGCACTGCGCCTCGCGTTAGCGGCCTTCCTCGTCTTTGCCGCACCCAGCTTCAGCATTGCCCAAGACGCCACCCCCAAGCGCCTCGAATTAGAGCAAGTCCTGTCGCGTCGCGGCATGGCGCTGTTCAGCGCGCGCCTGCCCCGCACTTGGAGCTTCGTTGACGGCACCAACTTGATCCGCACGGGCACCACGCTGTTGGACCCAGCGACAGGCGAAGCCGCCGCGGCGCCGGCGCCGGTGGTCAAAGCGCAGCCATTCGCAGAGCGCATGAAGGCGGCGCTGCAAGCGGGCAGCGTGGAAATCCCGGCCTCGGCCTTTGAAGGGGCACCTGTCATGAGCACCTTGCCGCGCACACCCACGCCGCGCCCCGGCTTGGTGGCATCCGCGGATGGCAGCACTGGCATCGTGCTGCATGAAGGCCAACTCGTGCGCTGGCGCAATGAGGGCAAGCCGCTGATCAGCCCAGCGCGCTTTGCGCAGGCGCGTCAGCTGAGTTTGTCGGACAACGGCGCCACCGCCTCGGCCATTCTTGCCGATGGCAACCTCGCGGTGCTCAATGCAGCCGGCAAGTTGCATGTGCTCAGCGACGATGCCAGTGAGAGCGTGTTCCAAGGCGAACTCGACTGGGTGTATCAAGAAGAAGTTTACGGGCGCTACGACTTTCGCGGTTCGTGGCTCTCAGCAGATGGCTCTCACATCGCGTGGCTGCGCATTGACGAAGCAGCGGTTCCGAATTTCACAATCATCGATCAAGTGCCCGTGACTCAGGATGTTGAGCATCTGCGTTACCCGAAGGCCGGCCAAGGCAACCCCGTCACCACCCTGCGTGTGGCGGACTGCGCCACAGGCAAGCAGCGCGCGGTGGATTTGAGCGGCTGGAAGCCAGAAGAAGAGATTCTGATTGTGCGCGTGGGATGGGATCCGAAAGGCCGCTTGCTGTTCATGGTGCAAGACCGCGAACAGCGTTGGCTGGATTTAATGCGCGCAGACCCAGCTACCGGCGCGGTGACGCGCTTGCTGCGCGAGAGCAGCAAGACTTGGGTCAATATCCTGTCCATGCCGCGCTTCCTTGCGGATGGCGGCTTCCTCTGGGAGAGCGAGCGCACGGGTTATCGCCATGTGCTGCGCTACGGCGCCGATGGCGGCGACGGCCGCGCTATCACCAGCGGCGACTGGCAAGTCACTTCGGTGTTGCATGTCGATGAAGCGCGCGGCTTCATGGATGTCAACGCAACCAAGGATGGCGCCATCGACCAGAACATCTACCGAGTGCGCTTAGATGGCACCGGCATCACGCGCCTGACCAGTGGTGCGGGCACTCACGATGTGGATTTCTCTGCCGACCGCACTTGGTTGCTGGACACGGTCAGCAGCGTGTCCGAAGCGCCGCAGCAGCGCTTGTGCCGCGACGATGGCACTGTGGTGAAAGTGCTGGAAACCGCAGCGCCGCCGACGGGCCAAGCCGATGGCAGCATCTCCACGCCCGAATTGGTGCAGATCACTGCGCGCGACGGCTGCGTGTTGGATGCAAAGCTGACGCGGCCGCTCTGGGTGAAGCCTGGCGAAAAATGTGCGGTGTGGATGCAGACCTACGCGGGGCCCGACACCCCCACGGTGCGCAACCGTTTCCAGCCAGATCTCTTCGCGCAATTCTTGGCGCACCAAGGCATCGGCGTGCTGGACATCAATGTGCGCACAGCCTCGGGCCGCGGCCAAGCCTTCACCGAACTCTGTTATGGCCAATTCGGCGTGCAAGAGTTGAAAGACTTGGAAGACGCCGCGCAATGGCTGGGCGCACAAGAATGGGTGGATGCCGGACGCATTGGCATCACGGGCTGGAGCTATGGCGGCTATATCAGCGCCTACGCCCTCACCCATTCAAAGCTGTGGAAACTGGCTATTGCCGGCGGCGGTGTTTATCAGTGGGAAGACTACGACACGATTTACACCGAGCGCTACATGAAGACGCCGCAGCACAATCCTGAAGGCTACAAAGTCTCTTCAGTCATCGCTGCGGCTGGCAATTTGTCCGGGCACTTGCTCATTATTCACGGCCTCATGGATGACAATGTGCATGTGCAGAATGCTATGCAATTGATCTATGCGCTGCAAAGCGCAGGCAAACAATTCGACCTCATGCTCTATCCCAAACAACGCCATGGCGTTTCCGACCCACGCCTCGCACGCCACATGCGCGAGCTGATGTGGAATACCATCCGCACAAAGCTATAGGCACCACGGGCCACACTCCGCAAGCTGCAGAGGTGGCCCGCGGTCGGCTCAATTGAATTGGAAAGACAGTGGCGGAGAGAGGCGGAGGCTGAACATGTCCAGCGCCTGGAACACGATCACTGGTGACGGACTCATGGGCAGCGTGCCCGGTGGCACCACCAGCGTCAGATCCAATTCGAAACAGGCGTCGCCGTTGTTGGTGCCATTGGTGGGGTCGGTCCAAGTGGTGATGGGGTTCATGCCACTGTTGAACGCGGCTTGCAGAAAGGGCACTTGGCAGCCCGCGTTGAATGGTGCGATGGCTGGGGCCAACACGCAGGCTGGGTCCGCGATGCCGAACGGATCGACATACAAATCCGGGTACCCCAACACACCGTAGGGGCTGACGTCATAGCGCGGGATCCATCCGCCCGGCGCCACCACATCGACGCGCCCAAGAATAGCCAGCATGGTTCCAGGCGAAGCATTGGACAAATACGCAGTCAGCTTGCCGCTCCAACTGGGCCCGTTGGTAGAGAGCAACGCATTGGTGGGAAAAGCGTCCAAGTGCAGTGGGCGCCCCAAAGTCGGATGCAGCACTGGCGTGTGCACCACCACATCCAGCGCGTCCAGTGACGACGCCCAGAATGCCGGATTGAAAGACAAATTGCGCATGCCAGCGGCGCCGGGGCCGCTCATGGTGACACCATTGATCTGCGCGAAAGTGCCATTCCCCAGCGAGCTGTAGATGGCGGACGCGGAAGGGATCTGTGGTCCTGCGGCAGCGCCGCCGGAAACATCCATCGTGAAATACAGCGCCGGTGCAGCGAATCCGCTGGGGGCGATCACCGTTGCGCCAGTCAGATCGAGGTCCAGCGAATACACATTGGGAACAGCGGCTGTGCCGGGGTTGCCGCCAGCCAAGATCACCATGTTCTTGCAGTCCAGCGCTGTGTAGATGCGCTCCGCGAAACCGGGCAGCGGCAACGACACGATGCTGTAGGGGCCCACCGGTGTGTACGCCGCGCCGGGAATGCGAATAATGTCGCCACGGGTGATGGTGGTGGCCACTGCAGCAGAGGTTGATGTGAGCTTCACCATGGCGCCGGCGATGCCCGCTGTGCCGTCGAAGCTGACATAGATGTCGCCTGTGGCTTGGTCGACGCAAAAAGCATCGACATCAATAGTGTTGTTCGGCACTGCGAGGCCGAAGAACGCTTCCCAGTGCGGTTGACGCACAAAGAACACCGGCGTAGCAGGAGTGCTGGGCATGGGATAGACATTGGGCGCATGAGGCAGCATCACCATGTCTGCTTCGGTGATGTTCACCCCGATGAAGCCCGCTGAGCCAACGCTGTCTGTGTGCGACGACACAAACATTTCATGGATGTTGTTGGGGCGGCCATTGGCGGCAGTGGGAATCCAAAGCGCGTCAACGCCAGGAAAGTTGGTGGCTTCATCCATAATCCCGTCGGCATCCAGATCGCCAATAAGAATGTTCATCTGCGGGAAATTGGTCAGCTCGACATAGTCCGTCATCATGATGGCGGGCAGCGAGTTCGGCACCGACGCATTGAGCACGCCCGGCTGCACATAGGAAATGCCAGGAGAGTTCGCGATGGCCGATTCAATGATGAATGGGGCACCAAACATCTGGAGCGGCCCGCAGGGTGCCGTCAGACTGGTCTGGTCGCCGGCGCGGCCCGACGCCGGACATTCCGTGAAGCGCGTGGAGAAATAGACCACCTCGCCTTGCGCAGACAAGGCTCCACAAACCAACAGCAACAACAGTGCGGACAGGGGCTTCATGGGGATCTCCGAGAGTGCGCTTTCTGAGCGCGAGAGCACCGTACAGCACCCATGCGTAGATGCAACAAAGAAGCTGCGAGGGCGCTGCGTGGGCGAGATCAAAAACCAGCCAACATCAACACCGCGCACAACACCACAAGGCTGGCGGCGCAGAGGCGCGCTCGCTTGGGCCCGGCCCGCGCAAGCAATGGACTGGTCACATGCACGGCGGAAAGCGTTGTCAACAACATGGTTGCGATGGTTGCCACGGAGAATGCCGCAGACACCGCCCACAGGCCGACTGGCCCGAAGCGCGCTGCGGCGGCCATAGCGGCTGGCACCAGCCATTCGCAGGGCCCCAGCACAAACACCACCGCCAACCACCACCAAATCCGCGCACCTTGGGGCGCGCTCAGGGCCGAATGCGCACGGCGCGGCAGCAGCAAAGCCACACCGAGTGACAGCAACGCCAGGCCCGCCAGCACGCCGCGCGCCTCCGTCAGTTGCAGCAACTCCGTCAGCCCTGCACCCGCAACAGTGCCCAGCGCCGCGATAGCCACGCTCGCAAGGCAATGCAGCACGCCACACAGCAACACCACCGGCACCACGCGGCGTACACCCCAGTTGGGTTCGCGCGTTAGAGCAACAAATGGCAACCAGTGGTCTGGCCCGAGCAATGTGTGCACGACGCCAACGCCTGCTGCTAGTGCAGCCGCGCCCGCAAGCCCCGCACTCTCACTCAGTTCAAGACCCAACATGATTCACCAATTGATGTGCAGCGGCATTGCGATGTCCGCGCTCAGGCTCTTCTTCACCGGGCACTTTTCCGCGGCGGCCAGCAGCACCGCGCGCGCATCTTCAGGAATGCCCGGCGGCATGGTCAGTTCCATGCGCAACGCCGCGATGCGCCGCTCGGGAGCAGCGGCCATTTCCTTCACCACTTTCAGCGTGGCACCTTTCATGTTGATGCCGCGCCGCTCCGCAACGATGCCCATGATGGTCAGCGTGCAGGCCCCCAACGCCGCGCCCACAAGATCCGTGGGAGAAAACGCCTCGCCCTTTCCTTGGTTGTCCTTGGGCGCATCCGTGGTGATGGTGCATCCGCTGGGCCCGTGCGTCGCGACCGTGTGCAGGCCGCCCTCATAGACAATCGTTGTTTCAACCATAGTGCGCGGATGATACCCAAGCCTGCGCCCGGCGTGCGCACGCGGGCCTACAATCACCAGCATGTGTAAAACGCTGCTGCTGGTCGCGCTCTTGGTTGCCTGCGTGCAGGCGCAGGAATGCGTAGTTTTCGTGCGCGAGAACGCCGGGCTGCGCCACGGGGCACTTATCCACTTAGAGCGCGGTCATGAGCGCGTGCTGGTCGCAGCAAGCGCGAGCATGCCCACGCTGTCCCCCGACGGACGCAGCGTGGCATTCTTGAATCACGCGGGCACCGACAGCTATCCCGCGCTCGCATTGATGGATATTCAAAGCGGTACGCAGCGCACCTTGGCCCAACGCATGCCGCCGCAAGCGGTGGGCTTCTCGCCAGATTCCAGCAGCCTCGTCTTTGCGGGCTGGGAAGAGAGCATGGTGGCCGAGATTTATAGCGTGCCCTGCGCTGGCGGAACGCCAAAGCGCCTGACCAGCACCACAGGCCGCTCGCCGGTGTTCTCACCCGATGGCGCTTTCATCGCCTTCATGGGTGTTGGCACCGAGGGGATGCATGGTTTGTGCTTGATGCGCAGCGACGGCACAGAAATGCGCCAATTGGCCAGCGCGAAGGCGCGCGATTCGCGCCCAGACTTTTCCGCTGATGGCCGCTGGTTGGTTTTTCAAGACTATGAAGATGTGGATGACAAGACGCTGCGCGGCGTGGTGCATGTGGTGGACCGCGAGAGCGGCGACACGCGGCGTATTTCTGCCGCCGACGAGAGTGCTTGTGGCGGACGCTTCTTGGCCGATGGCCACACAGTGCTGTACTTGTCGTCTCGCCGCGCAGGATGCCGCCTCATGACATTGAATCTGCTTGCAGGCGCGCCAACGCCGCTGGCTGTAGTGCCCTTTGCCGATGACAACAGCGTGCAAGTCTTGGCCGATGGCCGTGTCATTCTTAGCGCGCATCCACCGGAAGGGGCGCGTGTGGTCAGCGTGGTGCCGCCCAACGAAAGCAGTCGAGCAGGAAGCGTTGCAGTGCTTGCGGCAGGCACAGCTTGCAGCGCAGTGCCCAGTCCGCAGCGCGTTCGAGCCCGCGACATCGGCATCCCGTTCGTCGGCGAACCCGGCCCATGGAACGCCATCACCGATGTGCCTGGCGTGTGCGTCGGCTTCAGCACCATCATCAGCGACGCCGCCGCTGACGCGGCGGGCCAAGTGGCGCGCACAGGCGTCACCGCAATTTTCCCGCGCGGGCGCAACACGCTGCAAGACCCTGTGATGGCCGGCACCTGCGTGCTGAACGGAAATGGCGAAGTCACCGGCACCGCGTGGCTGCAAGAATCGGGTTTCATGGAAGGGCCGATTCTGCTGACCAATACGCACAGCGTGGGCACGGTGCGCGACGCCACCATTCGTTGGAGACTGCGCGCTGGCCCACCGGATGCATCGGGGTCTTCATGGTCATTACCCGTCGTGGCAGAAACTTGGGACGGCACGCTGAATGACATCGATGCGTTTCATGTGCACGACACGCATGTGTTCGCCGCGTTGGACGCTGCGCAATCTGGCGCGCTCGCAGAAGGCAATGTCGGTGGCGGCACCGGCATGCACACACACCGTTGGAAAGGCGGCACGGGCACAGCATCGCGCCGCGTCGGCGCGCACACCGTGGGCGTGTTGGTGCAGTCGAACTATGGCCGCGCAGCTCAGTTGACCGTTGCTGGCGTCCCGGTGGGCGCAGAATTGCTGCCCCCAGATGAAAGCAAGAAAGAGAATGGATCCATCATCGTGGTCGTGGCCACAGATGCGCCGTTGCTGCCGCACCAATTGGAACGCGTCGCGCGCCGCGCACCGTTGGGCATCGCACGCATGGGCAGCTATGCGGGCAACAGCAGCGGGGATTTTATGGTGGCGTTCAGCACCGCGAATGCTGGCACCGCCTTCGGCGAGGGTCCGCACTCGGCGTTGTTCTTGGGCAACGAAGCCTTAGACCCCATTTTCCTCGCCACCGTCGAGGCCGTTGAAGAGGCCATCTGCAATGCGTTGATTGCTGCGGAAACCATGAGCGGCAAGGGCGGTGCCACATTGCATGCGCTTCCCCACGAAAAGCTGCGCGACATCCTGAAGAAGCACGGGCGCCTTGCGCGCTGACCTTCGGACTAACGCCCCGGTGCTGGTCCGGGCTCCAGTCCCAACTGCTGCCTGCTGAACGAGCGCGGAGTCTGTCGATAGAACCCCCGTAGCAGTCCGTGCTACGCTCCCACCGCTCATGCGCACCGCTTGCATCGCACTCCTCCTCTTGTTGCTCCCTGGGCTGCTGTTGCCCGGCGTGTTGCAGCTTTGCCTGTGCAGCGGTGAGGAAATGGGCTGCTGCAGCAGCGAAATCAGTTCGTGCTGCTGCGAGACTGATGCCGATGCGCCCACTGGCGCAGTTTTCAGCAGCCACCGTGAATGCAGCGCCTGCGTCGCCCTGACTGTTGCTGATAGCGAACTCCGCATTCCTGCGCCTGAGCACGCGGCGGCGTGCTTGCCTGCGCTGACCAGCAGCACTTCGTTGCTCCTCCAAAGTGTCAACGCCTCGCTCGCTCACACTTTGAGCAGGGCGCGTGTCGCGCTGCCGCCGGGTGCTCCCGGGGCCCCTCTCCCTCTGCGCATCTGAACTGCGCCCTCTAGCGTCTTGGGTAAGCGTCCGCGCATCGGCGCGCACGCAACCATAGATTCTTCCGCTTCCAGAGGGTTTCTCGATGCATTGGGTGCGTTCATCAAAGGTGTTTGTTTTTCTGTTGCTGACTGCTTGCGCCGTGCCAGACATGGCAGCGCCAAGTGCAGCAGCGAGCATGGCCGAGCTGCGCGGACGCATCACATCGCCCGAAGCGCTTGAAAGCGCACTAGCGCTGTTGCCAGCGAGCAGCCTCTCCGTCGCCGTGGCCGCATTGCCGGAAGCGCGCGACCCCGCCACGCTGGACGCCGATGCACCGGATTGGTGGCTGGCCATGGCCTGTGCGTTTAATCCGCAGGTGCGTGCAGCGCGCTTGGCGTTGCAGGCGACACTCGCACGAGCCGGCGGCATGGGCGCCCCCATGGCCCTGGGCACGGAGTCGGATTACATGAACTCCGCTGGTTCAGGGGCCGAACTGGAACTGAAAGTGATGGTGGATTTGCTGGGCATCCTTGGCATTGGCCGCAGCGCTGCCGAGAAAGAATTGGGCCGCAGCGAAGTGCGCGCCGCACGCGGCATGTTGGCCCTGGCCCTCTGGCAAGCGCAGTTTGAAGCACAACGCGCGCGCGTCACGCTGGCAGCGCGGCGCGCGCTGAAAACCGACTTGGACTTGCTGGTGAAGGAAGCGGAGGCCGACCAAGCGCGCATCTTGCAATTGCAAATACACGGGCGCTTGGCAGAGAAAGATGTGGCCGCCGCGCGCACGCAGTGGCACCGCTTGCTGGAAATGCGCAGCGAGACCGTTGGCGAAGTGGCCAATAGCGAAGCCGCTTTGGCGGTTGCTTGCGGCTTGCCGCCCGATGCCGCGCCGTTGACGCGCATCAGTTTGGCCACCATTGAAGATTTCGATGTGCCCGGCGGGGTGCCCAAAATGCCGGAACCTGAAGTGGCGCTCAGTGCGCGCCCGGACATGCAGCAACTCTCACTGGAGTTCGCAGTGCGCGAAGCCGAATTGCGTCTTGCGGCACGGCAAGCCATTCCGCTGCTGGCGCCCGCGTATGCGCCGTTGTTCGCGCAGGGCATGAAGCCGCAAGCGGGTGCGATGCTGCGGATGGACATCAATTGGCCCACCGCAGTGCAAGCCGGCATCGACGAAGCCCTAGCGCGTCGCGAAGCAGCTTCCATTGCGTGGACCGATGCAGCGCTGGCAGCGTGGGCGCAATTGCGCGCCACCCGTGCCGAAATGATGGCGGCCTACGAAAACATGAGCGTCCATGTGCCGATCGTGGATCAAGCCACCACAACTTCATGGAATGCCGCACGCCGCAGCTTCGCACTGGACCGCGTCATGCTGCCAGATTGGACGATGGAATTGGAACGCCGCATGGATGGGCTCGCCATGATGGCGCGCCACCGCGAACACGGATTGACCAAGATTCTGGATTATCTCGAAGCCCTCGGACCTCGCAGCGAAGGAGTCGCACCATGAGCAATGTGAACCCCAATGTCGATCTGGCGGCATTCGAACGCACTCCGACGGTGCAAGTGCAACGACCGAAACGCCGCTGGCGTGTGTTGCTAATTCCGCTACTGCTGGCGTTGGCCGCTGGCGCTGTCTTCTTCGACAGCTTGCGCGAACTTGTCGGCGGTGTGCCGACGGTGCACCTGTTGCGGCCTACTCCTGCGAGCGGCGCTGCAGCCCCTGCCGGGCGCGTGCTGTTCCAAGCCGCAGGCTGGGTGGAACCAGACCCAGCCCCCATCTTGGTGACATCGCTGGAACCAGGCGTGCTGATGGAAGTGCGCGTGCAACAAGGGGACGCAGTAAAAACTGGCGATGTTGTGGGCAAACTCGCCGACGAAGAGCAACGCCTCTGGTATGTGCAGGCCGAAGCCAAGCAGAAAACTGTCGAAGCTGAAGTGGCCCGCGCCAAAGTTGTGTTGGTTGCCGCCCAAGAAACTTGGGACCACGCCTTGGTGCTGAAGGAAGCCCTCGCCGTGGCGCAAGGCGAATTGGCTGCACAGGAAGCCGAGGTGGACTTGGACCGCGCCAGCGTGCAGAAGGCTGAATCTATGGTGGAAACTGCCGTGGCCGAATTGGCAGTGCAAGAGGCGCTGCTCGGCACTGGTGCCACGAGTCCGTGGAACCGCGACCTCGCGCGCGCCGCTCTGCGCCAAGCCCATGGCGAATTGGCGGCAATGCAAGCCGAAGTCCAGCGCGCTTCGGCAGATGTTGCCAAATCAAAGGCCAAATTGGAACGCGCGCGCAAGGAATTGGAATTGCGCACGGAAGACCGCCTGCGTTTGGAGAGCGCAAAGATTGCGGTGCTCGAAGGCGACGCAAAGTTCAGCGACGCGCAGAGTGCAACGGAATTGGCGCGCCTGCGCTTCTCGCGCACGCTGGTGCGTGCTCCGTTGGACGGCATTGTCCTAGAACGCCGCACCGGAACCGGCACAGTGGTCGGGCCCGAAGGTGGCGACAAGCCGCCAGTGGTCACCCTGTACGACCCAGCGCATCTGCGCATCCGCGTCGATGTGCCGCAAGACAAAGTGGCCGGCGTGCAAGCGCAACAGAAGGCGCTAATCCTTTCAGAATCGCGGCGCGAGAAGCCCTACAACGGCGTGGTCACGCGCGTGGTGCACACGGCCGACATCAACAAGGTGACTTTGCAGGTGCATGTGCGTGTGGAAGACCCTGACGCGCTGCTGCGCCCCGAAATGCTGTGCCAAGTGCGCTTCGTGGCGAGCGACAAACCCTCAGCGGCCAGCACGCTATCCGCCGATGTGGTCACCATTCCCGCAGCGCTGGTCCAAAACGGCGGCGTGTGGGTGTTCGATGCTGTCGCGGGGCGCGCACGGCGCAGAACAGTGCAATCACAGAACCAGCCCGACGGCACAGCGTTGGTCAGCAGCGGACTCAATGTGACAGACAAGTTGATCGCATCCGTGGAAGGCGCATCCATGGACATTCTTGAGGAAGGGCTGCTCGTGCGGCCCATGGAGCACTAACATGGCATTTATTGAATTGCATTGTGTCACTCGCTCTTACCGCAAGGGCGAGCACGAAGTGACGCCCTTGAAGGAAGTGGATCTCACTATTGAAGCGGGCGAGTTCTTCGTGCTGCTGGGCCCTTCAGGTTCAGGCAAGACAACATTGTTGAATCTGCTGGCGGGCATCGACCGGCCCAATACGGGGCGCGTGCTGGTGGATGGCTCCGAAGTCAGTGCCATGTCGGCGCGTCTGCTTGCGCCGTGGCGCGCAGAACATGTGGGCTATGTGTTCCAACAGCACCATCTCATTCCGGTGCTCACGGCCTACGAGAATGTCGAATTGCCGTTGCACTTGTTCAAGATGACAGCACAGCAACGCCATGAGCGCGTAGCACTGGCACTCACGGCGGTGGGCCTCGCCGATCGTGCGCAGCATTACCCGCGCCAGCTCTCTGGTGGTCAAGAACAGCGCGTGGCCATTGCACGGGCGTTGGTTGCAGACCCGCCGTTATTGGTGGCCGACGAACCCACCGGCGATTTGGATCACGAATCTGCTGAAGCGGTGTTGACGCTGATGCAACGCCTGAACAAAGAGCGTGGCAAGACCATCGTCATGGTCACTCATGACTTGAAGGCTGCGAAGCGCGGTTCGCGCGTGGTGCACCTCGACAAGGTCCGCCTGCAAGAATCCACCACTGGAGCGCTTTCATGAGCTTCATCGTCAAGTACACGCGCCGCAATTTGCTGCGCCGCCCAGGGCGCACGCTGCTGACCACACTCGGCGTGTCGCTGTCTCTGTTCTTGCTGATCAGCGTGGAAAGCCTCTCCGCTGGCATGGACGCCGCGCTGTCCGGCAGTGACGCCGCACGCACGCTGATTGTCTATCGCCAAAACCGCTATTGCCCGCAAACCAGTTTCCTGCCCGAGCGCTACACCAGTGGCATCGAGAAAATCCCCGGCGTGGTTTCGGTGCTGCCAGTGAAGGTGTTCTTGAATAATTGCCGCGCAAGTTTGGACTTGGTCACCTTCCAAGGGGCGCCGGTGGACCGTCTCTTCGCGTCGCGCGACCTGCGCATCGTTGAAGGCAGCGAGCAAGATTTCCGCAACGGCAAAGACAGTGCCTTGTTGGGCCGCAGCTTTGCAGACCGCCGCAACTTGAGCCCCGGCGACAAATTCCGATTGGGGAACATCACCGTGAATGTGGCGGGCGTGTTCGAAGCCGCAGACCCGGTGGAAGAAGCTGTGGTGCTGACGCATCTCGAATTCTTGCAGCGCAGCGGACCCGTAAATCGCTTAGGCACCGTGACGCAATTCGAAGTGAAACTGCAGGATGCTTCCAAGGCGCGCGTGATCGCAGCGCAAATCGACGACCTCTTCCGCAGTGCGGAAGAGCCAACTGATACGCGCCCGCGCATCGAGTTCTTGGAAAGCGCCACACGCGACTTGCGCGAACTGCTGGGTTTCGGACGCATCTTCGGAGTCGTTTGTGCGCTGGTGGTGTTGGTGCTGGTGGCCAACACCGTGAACATGGCTGTGCAAGAACGCCGCCGCGAATTCGGCATCTGCTTGGCCGTTGGCTATCAAGGCCGCCATCTGTTGCAGATGGTGTTGGCGGAAACCATGCTTCTGGTGTTCAGCGGCGCGTTGCTCGGCATTGGTGCCGCAGTCGCGGTGGTGAAACTGAGCGGCATCAACATCGGAGTGGAAGGCGTCAGCGTGCAATTCTTGGTGTCAGCATCGGTCATCATCGAGGGCCTGTTGGTGGCCTTCGCCTTGGGGCTCGTGGCCGCCTGCATTCCCGCTTGGCTTGCAGCACGGCAAGACCCAGTGCTGGCACTGAAGGGGGCCTGACATGCGCACGCTCCCTTTTGCTTATGCCATTGGCAACCTCGGACGCCGTCCCGCGCGCACGCTGCTAACCGGGCTCGCCTGCGCGTTGGTGGCCGCTGCCCTCGCCGGAGCCACCGCCTTTGTGCAAGGCATGCAGCGCGGTTTCTCCAGCGCGGCAGATCCACGCACCGCCATTGTTCTCTCGACAGTGGCAGGGCGCGATGTGCTGCGCTCCACCATCAGTGCGGCCACCGATTCTCTCGTGGCCGCCGACGTCGCCGGCATCCGCCGCTTGGGTGCTGATCCCTTAGTGTCCAGCGAAATCCACATGGGCACCAATTTGCTCTTGGGCGGCAATGCTGAGCCCGCTGGCGAAAAGCTCGCGGCCTTTGTGCGCGGCGTCACGCCGATGGCTTTCTTGGTGCACGAGCAAGTGAGCATCACCGAAGGCCGCCCGCTGCAAAGCGGCGAAGTGCTGGTGGGGCGTTTGGTGTCGAAGAAACTGGGGGTCGACCAAGCGCACCTCGCCACAGGCAAGTTCGTGCGCTTCGAAGGCGCAGAGTTTCGCATCGCCGGACAGTTCGCCTCCCCCGGCAGCACGGTGGAATCTGAAATCTGGGCGCCCCTCACTGAATTGCGCGGGCTGACCAAGCGCGACGACAGTTCCGCATTGTTCGTGTCGATGGAAGCACCCGAGAACTTGGCAGACCTCGCCGTGTTTGCGCAACGCCGCCGCGACTTGGAATTGGTGAGCATCCCGAGCGAGTCTTATTACCGCGAAATGGTGGCCTATTTTGCGCCCATTCAAATGCTCACTTGGATCATGACTCTGTTGATCGGTGGCGCGGTGCTGGCCACCGGCGCCAACACGTTCAACACAGCGGTGCAGGACCGCATGCCCGAATTGGCCACACTGCGCGCTGTGGGCTATGGCGCTGGCGCCATTGGTTGGTCGCTGCTGCAAGAAGCACTGTTGTTGGCAGCGGGCGGCGGTGTGGTTGGAGTCCTCTCTGCCAAGTTGCTGATCAGCGGATCGGCCTTCCGCATCGGCATGAGTGCATTCGAACTCACCGTCGGCCCCCTGCCGGTGGTGCTTGGGTTCTGCGGCGCCCTAACCATCGGAGTGGTGGGCACTGTTCCAGCAATCATTCGTGCGATGCGCCTCCCTGTGGCCATCGCGCTCAAGGACGCATAAGGAAGACCATGAAAAACACTGTCTTGGGTTTGATCGCACTTCTCGCTTTGGTGGCTTGTGGTTCGGATGCTGCGCCAGCGCCGGCACCCGCAGCAAAGGGGCTTGCTGAAAGCCACTGGATGGCCACGGTGACTGGCACGCCACGCGGCGTCATCGATGTCATCAAGAACGCTGCGGATGGCGAAAGCGTATTAGTGGATGGCCGCGTGGGTGGCACCGCCGACATCTTCGTGCCCGGCCGCGCCACATTCCTCATCGCCGACCTTGCGTTGAAGGACTGCTACGACATGGCCGACGAATGCAAGCAGCCCTGGGATTACTGCTGCGAAGACCCTGCTGCGCTGCAGAAGGGCACCTTGGCGGTGGAGTTCCACGACGCAGCGAAGGTGCGTGCCTGCGATGTGCGCGGGTTCCACAACTTGGATCACGGACGCGATGTCAGCGTGCAAGGCGTGATCAAGCGCAGCGCATCCGGCAGCATCGTGTTAGTGGCCAGTGCTGTGAATGTGCGCCCAGGTCACGCGAAGTGACGCTTCAGCCGCGGGCCGCTTCGAATTCGCGCATCCACGCCACTAGCGCTTCCACGGACGCTAGTGGCAACGCGTTGTAGAGCGACGCGCGCACGCCGCCCACAGAACGATGGCCTTCGAGCCCGACCAAGTGGCGCTCGCGTGCGCCGCTGAGGAATGCATCATCCAGCGCGCTCTCGCGTGCGTGGTTCAGCGCGCTCCCCCGAGCGCGGAAGACGACATTCATCTTCGAGCGCGACGCCACTTCTGCATGCCCTTGCCAGAAACCGGTGCGATCAATTTCGGCGTAGAGCAGCGCCGCTTTGCGCTGGTTCGCCGCTTGCATGGCCACTACGCCGCCACTGCGTTTGATCCACGCGAGCACGCGCCCCATCAGCCACACCGCGAAAGTCGGATGCGTGTTGTAGATGCCGTCGGCCTTTGCATGCACGCCGTAATCCAGCATGGAATTGAGGCCCTTGTTGCCACGCTCTAACAGATCGCTGCGGATGATGACCACAGTCACGCCACTCGGGCCCAAATTTTTCTGCGCACCGGCATAAATGAGACTGCAGCGCCGCGCGTCGCACGGGGCTGAAAGAATGTCGCTGGACATGTCGGCCACCAACGGCACCGCACCAGTGTCGGGCAATGCAGCCCACTGCGTCCCGTAGATGGTGTTGTTGGTGGTGATATGCGCATAGGCAAGCTCTGGCGTCACCTGCCACTCCGCCGCTTTGGGGATGCGCTTGAAGCCATCGGCCTTGCCGCTCCACAGACACTTTCCAGCGTGCAGCACTTCGGCTTCCTTCAGCGCTTTGTCCGCCCACGCGCCGGTCAGCACATATCCGCCGGGGCGTTCGCGGCTGGCGAAGTTCAGCGGGACTTGCGCAAACTGCAGCGACGCGCCGCCTTGCAAGAACAGCACCTTCCAAGAATCCCCTGCGGGCAAACCCAGCAGCTCGCGCAAGTCCGCTTCCGCGCCGAAGCGCACGGCGTCGTACTCCTTCGAGCGGTGGCTCCACTCAAGAATGCTCATGCCGGTGCCATTGGTGTCCACCAGTGCGGCCTTGGCTTCTTCCAGCACTTCCAGCGGCAACACGGCTGGCCCCGCGTTGAAATTATGCACGCGCATCGAGATTCCCTTCGGGGGCGACGAGCGCCCTCATTGCAACCGAGCGCCCCCGCGCCCAGCAAGAATCGCGCGCCCGTGCGAACACCTCAGGCGCGGATATCGTGGCCGCAGTTTCCCACGATCTCGTGCGCGCAAAAGCAGCGCGCTCGCGAAGGAGCCAGCTTTATGAGCGACCCAAGAAGCCGCCAGTCCGTGCGCAAGTTCTTGCCTGATGACTTCGAAGTGACGCAAGCGTTGGAAGCGGCGCTGCGGCAAGAGGAAGCCAGTGCGGGCACGCTCCAGGGCCCAGAGCTGACCAGCCCCAAAGAAGGCGCTGTGATGGACGCAAAAGTGTTGGGCTTGCAAGTTGATGCCGTGCGCGTGGACATCGGCTGGAAATCCGACGGCGTCATATCCACCTCCGAATTCAAAGAGCAACTGCCAGCCATCGGCGCTGTGCTGCGCGTGCGCGTGATGCGCATGGAAGACGCCAACGGCCAAGTGACTTGCTCGGTGGAACAAGCGCGCCGGGCCGACTTGATGGCCGAACTGAGTTCGGGCCGCACCGGCAAAGTGGTGTCGGCGAAAGTGATGGAAGCGGTGAAGGGCGGCCTGGTGGTGGATGTTGGCATGCGCGCCTTCATGCCAGCCAAAGAAGCGGACCTACGCTTCGTGGAAGACTTGAGCGTCTTCGTCGGACGCACCTTCGATGTGCGCGTGATTGAGGCGAACCCCGCTGAGCGCCGCGTCGTGGTTAGCCGCCGCTCGTTGTTGGAAGAAGAGCGCGGGCACTTGCGCACAAAGTTGTTCGAGACACTCGCCGCGGGGCAAGTGCTGGACGGCACCGTGGTGAAGTTGTTGGACTTCGGCGCATTCGTGGACATCGGCGGTGCCGAAGGCCTGTTGCACAAAGGTGACATGGCTTGGGGCCGCGTCGAACATCCCTCCGAATTGTTGAAGGAAGGCCAGCGCGTGAAAGTGGCCGTGCTCAATTTCGATCGGCAATCAGGCAAGATTTCGCTGGGGCTGAAGCAAACGGGCCCGTCGCCGTGGGACACGGTGGATGTGCGCTACCCCATTGGCAGCAGGCATCGCGGCAAAGTCGTGGGGCTCCTGGATTTCGGTGCGGTGGTGGAACTGGAAGCAGCGCTGTCCGGTCTGGTGCATGTCAGCGAGCTGTCCTGGCAGAAGCGCGTGCACAAGCCTGGCGATGTGGTGAAACTCGGCCAAGAGCTGGAAGTCGAAGTGATCGGTATTGAAGCCGAAAAGCGACGCATCTCGTTGTCGGTGAAGCGCATCGAGGAGAACCCTCACGCGAACCTCACGCAGCGTTACACCTTCGCCAGCATTGTCGAAGGCACGGTGACAGAACTGCTGGACTTCGGCGCTGTGGTCCGCACGGATACAGGTGCCGAAGGGTTGGTGCACATTTCGGAACTCTCCTGGACTCAGCGCGTGAAGCACCCGCGCGAATTACTGAGCGTGGGCCAGAATGTGACTTTGATTGTCTTAGGCGTGGATGAAGGCAAGCAGCGCTTGTCGCTGAGCCTGAAGCAAACCGAAGCCGACCCGTGGTGGGATGCCGACAAGGATTTTGCCGTGGGCACGCATTGCCGCGGCCGCGTGTTGCGCATGGAGAATTTTGGCGCGTTCGTGGAACTGCGCCCGGGGGTTGAAGGGCTGCTGCACATTTCGCGCATGGGCATCGAGCGCGGCGCAAAGCCATCGGCTGCTGTGAAAATTGGCGCTGATATTGCCGTCGAGGTGGTGGAACTCGATTTGACGGGGCGCAAAGTGGCGTTGGCGCTGTTGCCAGCCGACGACGACACATGACGCCTTCGCTCGCCGCATGCGCGAGCGACGCAGAACGCCGCATCCACTTTGTGGGTGTGGCGGGCGCAGGCATGTCGGCCTTGGCCCAGTACCGCGCATTCGGTGCGGGGCGCACTTCTGGATCGGATCGCGCCTTCGACCGCGGGCAGCAATCCGAGGAGCACCAGAGCCTTGAATCCATGGGGATTCAGTTGTTCCCACAAGATGGCCGTGGGGTCGATGGCGCTGCTGCGCTCATCACATCGACGGCGGTAGAGGCCGCCATCCCCGATCTCGCACGCGCGCAAGCACTGGGCATTCCGGTGTTTCATCGCGCCGCATTGCTGGGCGAATTCGTGCGCACCCGACCGTCGTGCGCGGTGGCTGGCACCAGTGGCAAGTCCACCGTCAGCGCCATGGTCTTCGAAATCTTGCGCCATGCAGGACAGAACCCTGGCCTCATCAGCGGTGGCGATTCAGTGCTGCTGCGCGACGAAGGCTGGCGCGGCAATGCGTGGCGCGGCAGCGGGCCATTGGTTGTGGAAGCGGATGAATCCGACGGCAGCTTGGTGCAGCACTCACCCGAAGTGGGCGTGGTGCTGAACTTGCACCGCGATCACATTGAACCCGCCGCTGTCCTGGAACTTTTCCGCGCATTCCTCGAACGCACTGGTGCCACGCCGATCGTGGGCGACGAACCTGAATGCGCGCCGCTGCGTGACGGCGCGGTGGTGTGCGGTTTTTCCGAAGCCGCCAACTATCGCGGCACCGATTTCGCAATGACGCAGCAAGGTTGCAGTTTCAGCGTGCGCGGCACCACCGTGCACTTGCCGCTGCCAGGAATGCACAATGCACAGAATGCGTTGGCTGCCATGGCCGCAGCAGAGCATTTCGGTGTGAGTGCGGCGCTGGCGGCAGAAGCGCTTGCGCACTTCCGTGGCGTGGCGCGGCGCTTTGAAATCGTGGGCACCCACAACGGCGTGCGCGTGGTGGACGACTACGCCCACAACCCGCGCAAGATCGCTGCGGTAGTGCGTGCGGCGCAGACCGCAACCGGGCGGCTCTTAGTGCTCTTTCAACCCCACGGCTTTGGGCCCACGCGGTTCATGCGCGCAGAACTGAGTGCATTAGTGCCCCCGCTGTTGCGCTCCGACGACCTCTGGTGCTTCGCGCCCATCTATGACGCCGGCGGCAGCGCGCAACGCGACATCGGCTCCGAAGACCTCGCTAGGGACTTTCAGGTGGCCGGGGCCCAGGCCACGGTCTGCAATCCGCGCAGCAGTTTTGCTGCTTTCGCCAAGGCCGCGGCCCGCCCCGGCGACACCGTCCTAGTGCTTGGCGCGCGCGACCCAGGCCTGGCCGACTGCGCCCGCAGCGTGCTCTCCTTTCTGCGTTAGAGGGCGTTATGATCCCCGCGCTCCGGACCAATCCGGGGCACGGAGAATCCCATGCGCACTGTGTCGTTGCTCTTGCTGTTGGCTTTCGCGATGGTCGCTTGCTCGAAGCCCGCTGAAACGGTGAAGAAAGCCCCCGCTGCGGCGCCAGTGGCTGCCGGACCCGACAAGCAATACACCGCCTTCAACCCGGCGGACCCCAATGTGCAGCAACTCGGCGATGGGCTGATGGTGTTGGACCTCGAAGTCGGCAGCGGCAAGTTGGTGGAAGGCGTTGCCCTCGCCAAGTTGAATTACACCGGCTGGCTGCCCTCGACCGGCAAGGTGTTCGATGCCAATTGGAAACACTCTGCAGAGCCGGTGGAATTTCCGCTGGCCAAAGGACAGCTCATCGACGGCTTCCTGAATGGCTTCAAAGGGATGCGCGAAGGCGGCCGCCGCAAGATCTTCATTCCCGCAGCGCTAGGCTATGGGGCGAATGGACAGGGCGACATCCCTGCCAACAGCGACTTGCTCTTTGAAGTCACGCTGTTCGAGCTGAAGGAAGCGCCAGAGCAGATGAAGAAGGCCGCGGCGGAAGCTGAAGCCGCTGCGCTGAAAGCCAAGGAAGCGCCAGTCGGTGATCAGGCGAAGCCGGTCGACACCGCGCCTCCGGTGGATCAGGGCAAGTGATTGCGCCGGCCGCTCTAACGGCCGCATAGTTTCATGGGCAGCAAGAAGCGCTCGTCCCTTTCGCTGACGGTGAGCCCAATCCCCTTCGGGTTGGGCTTGACCAAACCGCGCCACTTCCGCGAGATGCTGAAAATCTTGTGGCGCAATCGCGACAATTTGCGCCACGCGTGGCGCATTCTGAATCACGGCGTGTGCGATGGCTGCGCGCTGGGCACATCGGGGCTGCGCGATTGGACCATCGAAGGCAAACACCTGTGCCTTGTGCGCCTGCAACTACTGCGCCTCAACACCATGGGCGCGTTTCAGCCCGAGATTCTTGCGGAGATCGCAGCCCTGCGACAACGCACCTCGGCACAACTGCGCGATCTGGGCCGCATCCCATTTCCGTTCCGGCGCCGTCGTGGCGAGCGCGGCTTCACGCGCATTACTTGGGCTGAAGCTCTGAACGAACTGGGCACGCGCTGGCGCGGCTTCGATCCGCAGAAGACGGCATGTTTTGTCACCAGCCGCGGCATCACCAACGAGGTTTATTACACCGCGCAAAAAGTGTGGCGCTATCTCGGAAGCAATAATGTGGACAACAGCGCGCGCCTCTGCCACGCGCCCAGCACCAGTGGTTTGAAAAGCACCATCGGCGTCGCCGCCACCACCTGCTCTTATCGCGACTGGTACGCCGCAGACCTGATCGTGTTCTTGGGCAGTAATCCGGCCAACGACCAGCCGGTGAGCATGAAGTACCTCGCGGAAGCGCGGCGCCGTGGCGCGCGCGTGTTCTTGGTGAACACTTATCGCGAGCCCGCCATGGAGCGCTATTGGGTGCCGTCCGATCCACTGTCGGCGCTGTTCGGCACGCAAATCAGCGAGCGCTGTTTCTTGGTGAAGCTCGGTGGCGATCTTGCCTTCTTGAATGCCGTGCAGCGCGTGCTGATCGAACGCGGTGCGCTGGACAACAATTTCATCGCCGCGCACACAACGGGATTCGCAGAGCTGCAAGCAGCGTTGGCCGCGCAGGACATGAACGAACTGCTCGCGCGCAGCGGCGCAAGCCTTTCTGATGTGCACGAGTTTGCCACTGCCGTGCAGCAATCGCGCCGCGGCATTCTCGTGTGGTCTATGGGCATCACGCAACACGCTCATGGTTCCGACACTGTGCGTGCCATCGCCAATTTGGCTCTCAGTCAAGGTTGGGTCGGGCGCGAAGGCTGCGGGCTGATGCCCATACGCGGCCACAGCGGTGTGCAAGGCGGCGCAGAAATGGGAGCCTATGCCACTTGCTTCCCCGGCGGCACGCCGATCGACGCCGCAAGCGCTGCGCACTATTCCGAACTCTGGGGCTTCCCATTGAGGGCGACGCAAGGGCTCTCTTGCGCCGAGGCGCTGGATGCCGCTTATGAAGGCAACCTCGAAGCACTCTGGTGCATCGGCGGCAATTTCCTGGAAACGCTGCCAGAGCCCGAGCGGGTGGCGCAATCTTTGGCGCGCATTCCTGTGCGCGTGCACAGCGACATCGTGCTGACGCACCAAATGTTCGTCGAGCCCGCCGACACGGTGTTCATCCTGCCTAGTCGCACGCGCTACGAACAAGAAGGTGGCGGCACCGAAACCAGTACCGAACGGCGCGTCATTTTCTCGCCGCAGATTGCAGGCCACGAGATTGGCGAAGCTGAAAGCGAATGGCGCATGTTGCTGCGCTTGGCCGAAGCGGTGAAGCCCGGGGCCACTGCTGCTTTGGCGCTGGATAGCGGCGCTGCGATCCGCCAAGACATCGCGCGCAGCGTGCCCTTCTATGCAGGCATCGAGAACCTCGCCCACGAAGGCGACCAGTTCCAGTGGGGTGGCGCGCACTTGTGCGCCGATGGGCACTTCCCCACCGCCGACGGCAAAGCGCATTTTCAGCCTGTGGCAGCGCCTGTCACGCGTGCCCACGGGCCCACGCGCTTCGCTCTGGCCACGCGCCGTGGCAAGCAATTCAACAGCATGATCCAAGAGCAACGCTGCATGCTGACTGGTGCCGAGCGCGATCACATTTTCATGGCAGCAGAAGATGCGGCACGCCTTGGGCTGCGCGGCAACGACGCTATCGAATTGCGCAACGCCATTGGCAGCTATCGTGGACGCGTATTCATCGCAGCGGTGACGCTGGGTACGCTGCAAGGACACTGGCCGGAAGTGAACGGCCTGATCCAGCATGGGGTGCGCAACGCCGACAGCGGCGTACCGGATTACAACGCGGAAGTGGAAGTTGTGCGCCTCGGGCGCTGAAGGAGTGCAGCATGAGCGGGCATGTGTTTCATCCAGGGCATGAAGCCCTGCACGGCATCACGGTGGTTCTCTACACTTCGGGGCCGCGCACTTTCGTCGGGCGCTACGACAACGCCGACGGCGGCTTCGTCTTGTTGCATCAGGCGGATTTCCATGAGGCGACAGCCACGGGCCCAGAGCGCGATGCTTGGTTGGCGCAGGTGCGCCGCTATGGCGTGGCGCCGAAGTACCCCAGCCTCACAGTGCCGCTGAAGGACATCACCAAGACAATGCCGCTGGGCGATCTGCCTTTGGCTTGAGGCCGCGGCACGCGCACCGCCACTATTCGCGGAAAAACCCGCGCAAGTCTGTGCGCACGCGGGTTTCTTCAGCGGGGCTCATCTCTGGGCCCATGGCCGCCAACATCGATTCCAATTCACACACCACAGTTTTCATGTCGGCGATGCGCTTGCGCGGTTCTTTCTCGATCATGCGCTCAATCAAGGCCGCCACCGGCGTGTTCACATCGCGGTTCAATTTGATCAGCGGAATCGGCTGCTCGTTCAGCGTGGCGTTCAGTACGTCAGAACTTTCACGCCCTTCGAAGGCGGTGCGGCCCGACAGCAACTCGTAAAGCATCACTCCCAACGAAAATATGTCGGCGCGCGCATCCACGATGCGCCCGCGCACTTGCTCTGGCGCGCTATAGGCCGGCGTGCCCAAGTAGTGCCCCAATTGCGTCAGGTCGTCAGTGGCGTTCAAGTCCTTGGCGATGCCGAAATCCAGAATCTTGATGCGCCCATCTTCGCTGCGCACCATCACATTTTCGGGCTTCAAGTCGCGATGCACAAAACCATGAGCGTGGGCTTCCGCCAACCCTTGGGCCACTGCGAGCGTGATCTCTAACGCGCGCCGCACTTTCAACTGGCCTTCGTTTTTCAACAATTGGTGCAGCGTGCGTCCGTTCACAAACTCGCACACCAGATACAGGTGCGTACCTTCCTGCGACAGTCCATAAACCCGAACAATGTTGGGGTGACGCAGTGCGCCAAAGCGACGGCCTTCACGAATGAAACGCTCGCGGTGGCGCGAATCCGCTGCGTATTCAGCGCTCAAGAATTTCAAGGCCACGCTGCGCTGGTTCTTCTCGTCCCAACCCAACCAGACCGCCCCACCGCCGCCTTTGCCCAAGCGGCGCATCACAACAAGTTCGTGAGCAGGGCCCAGCCGGCGGCCCATGAAGTCTTCGTCGGTCATGTCACTGCCGCGCATCATAGACCCTAAGATGCGCGCATGGAGGAGCGCATCACGCAGAGATCGGAACATCGCCGTACTCCCTTGGGCTGGGCAGCGCTCGCATGCGCAGCCGCGCTGTTCTTGACGGCGTGCTTTGTGCTGTGGAGCGACGAGCCTTTCGACGCTTCCAAAGCCGGCCGCGTCGCTGGTGACCAATTTGGCTACAGCGTGCGCGCTTTTGATGCTCATGGCTATCTCGCCCTGCGCGGCGCGTCGAGCACGCTGTATTTTCCAGAACACAGCAACGCTCACCGCGCCCCACACTTCACTCCGTACTTGCACCATCCCCTGCCTGCCTACGGCATGGCATGGCTCAGCCATCGTTGGTTCGGTGGTAATGAAGCGGCGCTGCGCTGGCCCTTCGCCGCCGCCGCGCTGCTCGCTTGCTTTGCGCTGTGGCGCTTAGTGCGCTTGGTCGCTGCTGCACGCACTGCGGCGTTGGCCGTGTTGCTGTTCGCCCTTCAACCAGGCTTGGTGCAATACGCCAACATGGTGGACACGCTGCCGCTCGCGCTGTGCAGCATGCTCTGGTGCGTTCACGCCTGGATTAGCAATACCGCCTCTGCACCGCGTGTGGACACGCAAGCACTGCCGCCAGCAGCGCCCTACTGGCGTTATGTGGTGCCGGCATTCTTGTGCGGCATGGTCAGTTGGTACGGGTATCCGTTGGTGTTGGCGTTGTGGGCCGACATCGCCCTTGCGGGGCCCACACTCAAGCGCCGCTGGCGCCGTGCGTTTTTCGCGGGCCTCCCCTTCGGCATGGCGTTGTTGGTGCACATCAGCTGGCTGACATGGGCGTTAGGCGGCACAGGGCCCATGCTGGAACAAGCGCAGTGGTTGCTGGGCACCATCGCCGGCGCGGACATGGGCGAAAGCCACCCCAGTGGATTGGACACACCCGCCGTCGTGGGGCTCGCGCGTTCGTGGGTGGAATGCGGCACCTGGCCGCTGGTGTTGTTGGCACTCACTGGGATTGGTTGCGCACTTGTGGCGCGGCGAAAACACGCCGCTAGGCTCGCGACGCGCGCGACGGTCATCCTGCTACTTGCAGGCTTGATGCCTGGTCTAGTCTTTTGGAGCCGCGCTTGTGTGCACGAGTTTTTCGCCGTGTTGTTAGCGCCCGCAATAGCGTTCTTGGCAGCGCAGGCGTTGTGCTGTGTGTCCGCGGCATGGACCCAGCGTGGCGCAGACTCCGGCAACCACAATGGCACCAACGCGCAAGCGCTGCGTTGGCCTGTACTTGCAGCGGCGTTGTTGCTGGCCGCCTTCATGGCGCGCGAAGGCGTGCTGCTGCACGACAGCTTCCGCGCTGATGGCGCGCGGCAAGAAGCTGCCGCATTGGACGCAACTTTCGGCCCGCGGGATGTGTTGCTGGTTGCTGCGGGAGACAGCCCATCGGGCCTGCGCTACTACTCACACTGCGTGCTGTTGCCGGGCCTTGGTGCGCCAGCCGTTTTCGATTGGATGATTGCGCAGTTACGCCCCGCCGCCGCAGACTTCGACAATCTCTGGCTCGTTGCCTCGGACCAAGCACTGCTCGCCATACCCTTCGTGAAAGACTTGCCTCTGCTGCGCGCCAGTGCAATTTACATCCCTGCAATGCCACGCACTTTGGTGGCCGTCAAGCTCGACCGCACGAAGCTGGGGCTCTGATGCGCGCGGGCGCTTGCGCTTCACGGCGATAGACAGCAGGCACGCGGCCCATGTGCCCAACCAAGTGGCGGCAGTTGTGATCTTGAAGGGAGGCATCACCGCGAAGACCGCGAGGCTGGGGCTGTAGAGATTCAGCAAGGCATGCAGGTCTTTGGCGGCGATGGCGCGCCCTTGGGCCACCATCAGCTCTTGAATGGGCACTTGTTCGCTGCGGAGGGGCGTTTCTTTGCTCCGGCGGCGGATTCTCAGAGTCGGCTTTGCGGCTTGGAGAAGGCGGGTGGCCGCCGTACAGTGCCCGCACCTCAAAGCGGATCTGTCCGAGCGAAAGCACGGGCTGCCGCTGGTGTCCGGGGCGTGGCTCAGCCTGGTAGAGCGCTTGGTTCGGGACCAAGAGGTCGGAGGTTCAAATCCTCTCGCCCCGACTTCGTGAAAACTAAAGACCCTCGCTCACGCGGGGGTCTTTTGCTTTCCTCTCGTCGTGTCGTTGGGTGCTACGCACCCAGCGGCCTCGGCCCCGAGGCGAGGCCTCGTCCGCAGATGACTTGCGCCGTGCGCCGCACGGCGTCAAATCTCCCCACCGCTACCGCGGTGGGCTCTCGCCCCGACTTCGTGAAAACTAAAGACCCTCGCTCACGCGGGGGTCTTTTGCTTTCCTCTCGTCGTGTCGTTGGCATGTACGAGCGTTTGACTTGCAAGGAGGACCTCGCGCAAAGGCACTGGCTGGTCGCAACCACACAGGTGCCTGCATGAAGCTCGAGTTCCTTGAGCTCCCGTCCGACGAACGCCGCCTGCATATCGAACAGGCGGCACTAACGCGCAACGTAGACCCTGTGGTTTTGGAGAAGGACTTCTGGGTGTGCTTCCCGCGGATCGGCAGTGTGAGACCAAGTCGCACTGCGTTGGAAGCGGCTGTAGACGGAGCGCCGTGCGCCTCAGAAGCGGAGTGTGTCCCAATGGGCGCGGCAGCCGGTCGTCTTCGCCCGACCGGCCGAGCGCCTATTGGGCACACGCAGCATCGCCCGCGAGCGCAATACAAGATTGGCCGTGCGGAGCCTGGGATGTGAGAGTCGACCCGTGACCGCGTAGATCCCCAAGTCAATGCGGAGCCCCCACTTGACAGGGGCACTAATCTGGATGACTGTCGTTCTCACCCGCCATGAAACCCACTGATGTCTTGATTGCAGGAGCAGGGCCTGCGGGCAGCCTGCTGGCCACGATGCTCTGCCGTGATGGTTTTGCCGTCACGCTGCTGGAGCGCTCACAGCCACGCCAGCACATGCCCGAAGAGACCATCCCGGCTGCCGCTGGCCCGGTTGTGGAACGCCTCGGCCTCGCGCCTCTGTTCGCGCGCGAGAAGTTCTTCGGCACCCCGCGCCGCGGCGTGTGCTGGAGCCCCGGCGGCACACCGGAAATTAGTTGCACCAATCTCACCCCTGCTGAGCGCGGTTTCAAAGTGGTGCGTGAAGTGCTGGACCGCGAACTCCGCGTGATGGCCGTCGGTGCCGGCGCGCACATCTTGGACGCCACCGTGCTAAGCATCGACGCAGCAGCACAAAATGTGCGGCTGCGCCTGACCACTGGAAAAGAACAGGTCCTGACGGCTCCTGTCGTCGTGAATGCGCTGGGTGCCCGAGGCGCGCGGTTGAGTGCATCGGTGCAAGAGGGCTTCCCTGACACTCTCGCACTCACTTGCTGCATCGACAACGCCGGTGCTGACGCAGACATCACCGTGGTGGAAGCCGTGCGCGCCGGATGGCTGTGGTGGATGCCGCGCTCCATCGGCGGTTCTGTACTGACATTGATGGCCGACGCCGGAGAAGTGAAAAGCACTGGCGCCAAGAGCATTTTTGAAAGCGCCTGCCGCAGTGCCATCGGGCCCGCGCGCCATGTGCGCAGCGGTTGCGACACAGGCACCCGCGCAACGCCAGAACTTTTCTCGCCCACCTGGGGCATCCTGCATTGCGGCGACGCTGCGGCCGGCATCGACCCACTCTCTTCGCAGGGCTTGCTGAAGGCCATGCTCTCTGCCGAACGCACTGCTGCGGCCGTGCGCACGCTACTGGCCACCCCCACACTGCGTCGCTCCGTCGAAGAGCACTTGCAAGCCTTTCATGCAGGGGCTTGGCGCATTCACGCACAAGAAACATTGGATTGGTACCGCCGCGAACAACGCTTCGCCGACGCGCCATTCTGGAAAGCTCGTCACACGCTGCAAGCGCGCTACGCGCCTGTCACGGTGAGCCTGCCCACGATGTTTGTGCGCCGCGCGCGACTCGTGCCCGCCCCGCTGCTGGTGTGCGAGCAAGGCATGTTGCGCGAACGCACAGGCTATTTGTCGCCCCACACCAACGAGCCATACCACCAAGTCGGCCCCATCAGCGTCGATCAACTGTTGCGCATGACCGAACTGCCTGGACGCTTTGAAGATGTGTGCCGCCGCGCGCTGGCGGTGCAAGGCATGAGCCTGCACAGCGAAGGCGAACTGCGCACGGTGCTCAGCGAAGCATTCCGCCTCGGCTTCGTTGAGAGCTTTAGGGCAGAGCTTCCCCGCGCGCCAAGCGCGCAGCACCCCATGCAGTGAAATTGGCAGCGGCCAACGATGCGCCGCTGAGATTGCGCTCGATGGGCAACTGTGGCAACGCGCGTGGCAGCGGTGACGCATGCCACACCATGCGGCCACCAAGCGCACGCAGCACCGGCGCCTCGCGCGGCAGCGACGCATCTTCTTTCACGCCGTACACACTGGGCAACACACCGGGAAACGACGGCAACCCCTGAAACGAGAGTGGCGCCACCAAGGCTGCGCCGCTTTCGCGGAGTTTGTTCACCGCGTGCTCGCAAGCCGCAGCATGACTGGCGCGCGCAGTGCCGAGGCTCAAGTTCACCAATTGTGCTTGCACGCTGGCGGCGTAATCCAACGCAGCCAGCAATGCCGCGAACGAACAGCGCGGTTCTGCGCCAAAGACGCGCACGATGTGCAACACAGCCAAAGGCGCAAGACTGTGAATGGCAGCGGCCGCACAGGTGCCATGGCCTAGCGCATCTTGCAGGGGCACGCCGTCCACGCGCGTTCCGTCGGCTTCGAACGCAGGCCCCGCTTCCAGCACCGCCCCAGCGAGGTGCGGGTGTTGTGGGTTCACCGAAGAATCGATGAGCACCACACGAACAATCACTCGCGCACCTCGATGAACTCCGCCACTTCGCCGGGCAATTCCAGTGTTTTCAGCAACTTGAACTCGTCGCTGACCACCCAAACATCGTGGCCGCGTCCTGTGAGGTACAGCTTCTTCCCGTCGTGCGAAATACCAGAGATCGACAGAGCGGTGCGCACCTTCAGCGAGCCTTCGCTCAACTTGCGCCCATCCAAAAGGCTCCAGCAAGTCAGAGACATCTCGGTCTCTGCGCCGTCGCCGCCGCGTCCGCCACCACGGCGCCCACTTTGGCCAAACGCGCGCGTGTGGTCTGCAGTCATTTGCAGACCGAAGCCGCCGCTGGGCCCGGCGCCCCACTCGGCGATGTTGGCGATTTTCAGCGTCTTCATATCCAGATCAATCAGCCCGGCGATGCGCCGATTCTTCTTCACCGGGTCCGTCATGCTGTAGAGCATGCGGTACGCATCCGGGTTGCGGCCTTCGTAGAAATCCTCGCCACCAAGATTGATTGGCCCCATGCCGGTGTACTGCGGCTGCGACAATTCGATGCGCGCTTCTTCTTTCAGCGTCAGCGGATCAACCACGATCAGGTCTTTGTTAAACACATGCCACTTGGTGCCGTCCGGCGAAATGCGCGCACCCCTGCGAATGGCTTCGGGCAATTCCTTCATGCCTTCGCCCAACTCTTTCTCATCCACTTTGTACAGCGCCCACTGCATGTCGTGAATGACGAAGTGGTCGACCTTCTTCTCGACGCGCTCGTACTGCACATACCACTGCTTGCCGCCGGGCTCGCCCGGTTTCGCGTCCGGGCACTCCATCACAGAGCGCACGCGGTAGATCCAACCATCCTTCTTGATGGGGTGTTCATCCACCGTCTCCATCTTGGCAAGGTCGATGACTTCAATGATTTCGCGCGCGCCGGTGATGGCCAAAACCTGCTTGCGATCGTGCGTCACTTTCAGCCCATGCTGCACGCCATGGCGGAATTTCATCTGCTGCACGATGGTGTCGGTTTCTGGGTCGAAACGCGCCAAAGTGTCTGGCCACATCCCTAAAAGGAACATGGTGCGCGTAGCTTCTTGCGCACGCAGGTCTATTGAGCAACCTAGTACGCAGAGCACGCAAAGCAACCGCAGCATGTGCGCCCTCATGGGAAAACCAGATCAATATTGGACCAGTCATTCACAGGAGCGCCGCAGGACTGCGACCAATTCGCAGAATTGGTGAGCGCGTCCGGAACTTGCGCCGGCCAATAGCACGAGTGATGACAGTCGTAGAGATCGCGTTCGATGGGTGTGCACAGATTGCTGGTGCCGCCGTCGGAGTCCACTTCCCAACCGGGGGCGAAGATGGTGGTGCAGCCCAACGGCGGGTCTTGCGGCGCCAGCGCGTGGGCATCGCCGAACGATGCAGTGAAGCTGGCCGCGATTCGGCGCGCTTTGCGATTGATAGGGACGATCTGGCTCATGCAACCTCCTCGTAACGGGAGAAATAACTTGGGTTTGCGTCCATGATGCGCGCGTAGCTCTTCAGACCGAGGTCCATCCACGCGCGGATCCACTCGCAGGAATGCAAATTGGGTTGGCTTGCGTCGGCGTAGCGCACGTGCGCTTCGTGGTAGCAACCGCCCGAACAGAGAGGCCGCGCGAAGCAGGTGTGGCATGCAACTTTGGTGCTGATATGCCCTGCTTCAAGGAACGCACGGCGCCGCTCTTCGTCGATGCCGCGCGTCAGCGAGCCCACTTCGTGTTTGCCTGATTCGACGAAACGGTGGCACAGACCGATCTCGCCGGCAGTTGAAACGCCCAGCAGCCCAAGCCCCGCCCCACATGGATGCGCCTTGTTCACACCGTGATGCAATTCGCGCAATAAATCGTTCAGGTTGGAGAACGCGTGGGTGCGCCCCTCACTGGCCGCGGCCACGAAATCCTCTGCGAGTTCTGCAAAACCGCTCAACAGCGTGTAGTAGTTCTCGCCGCTCAAGGCGTAGTCGCGTCCAGGGGCGGAAGTCACCGGCGCGTAACCCACGGCGTCAAAACCGATTTCCTCGACAAGGTGCGTGTAGATGGCACGCACATCTTGCGAGTGCGCCGTCACTGTCACGCGCGCACCGATGGGCCGCCCTTGCGCTGCGCGGTTGGCCGCGATCAGCGCACGGATTTTGGGAACGATGAGATCGTGGCTGCCCTTGCCGCTGGCAAAGGTGCGCTGTGCATCGTGGGTTTGCTTAGGGCCGTCGATGGAAATGTTGACGCCGAAATGGTGCTGCGTCAGGAATGTGATGACTTCCTCGGTCAGCAGTGTGGCGTTGGTGGTCAGCGCAAACGAGATGCGTCTGCGCTCGGCGCGAGCGCGCGTTTCTGCATGGGCCACCGCCTCGCGAATCACCGCGAAATTCAGCAGCGTTTCACCGCCGAAGAAAGTGAGCGACAGACTGCGCCTGCCGGCGCTGTTGGTGAACAGCATGTCCACCGCAGCGCGCGCCGTGTCGGCACTCATCAGCGCAGGCCCTGTGCTGGTGGGCGCAATGCGGTCTTCGCCATATTCGTAACAGTAGGTGCACGACAGATTGCACTTGTTGGTGACATTCAGCACCAGCGTTCCCAGCGGGAACGGCATGGCGGGCAAGTCTGGTGTCAGCGGCAAAGCGAAGTCCACGGGCTCCAACAAGCCCAGCGCGGCCAACGCGTCGAATGACTGACGCCGGTCCGCGGCGGCACACATCCACTCTTCCGCATCGCGCCCTGCATTGAAGTCGTCGAGCACCGCCAACGCGCTCTGGTCCAAGTGGACAATGGCGGCGCTGCGCGTGGCCCACACATAGGAACCCGCCTTCCCCTCTGCCCTGCGATGCTGTGCTGTGGCGTATTTCATCGAGAATCCCAGTCGTAGCGGTCCCACTGAACATAAATGGGCACTGTCACCAACAGGTGCCCGCGCGCCCGGAACAATTTTTTCTCGCGCACCGTAGGCACGGCGGGTGGCGCTGGTGGCGCTGCCACCACAGGTGCCGTTTCAACGGGTTTGGCAGCAGCGGCATCGGGCGCTGCTGCTTTCGGCGCCGCTACAACCTTCGGTTCTGGCGGGCGCACCCACACATCCAGTTCTGCTTCGGCGCGCACATAAACGTCGCCAATGTTGTTGCTGAAGTAGCGGCGCTCTTTGTTGGGTCCATCGATATTGGGCGTGAACACACCCGTGTCTGCCGCAATGGTGCCCACCCATTTCACATCGTCGTCGAATTCCGAAACGGGCATCTCTTCCAACTTCCAGCGCGCAGGCAGCGTGAACAAGGGCACATCGTCGGCGGTCCAGAGTTTCTTGTCTGGGCCGCGGTGCATGGCGCGCGCTTCAAAGCGTTCGAATTGCTTGGGGAGCGCGACGCCACCAACACGGGAGAAGCCGTCGCCGGGCTCGACGCGGATGTAGTCCACCGTGTCGTACAGCACCAACGCGCGCGGGCCTGGGTCGGTGCGCAGCGACAAGCGGCGCGGACCCAAGTCGGCTGTTGGCTCGGTGTCCAGTGTCAACAACACGCAGGTTGCGTCGCGGCGTTCCACTGCTCTCACCTTCACACCACGACCAGCATGAAAGTCTTCGGCCTTCAGATCTGCAGGAAAACCCTGGCCGAATAGTTCCACTACGCGCCCTTGGCAAGGCACTTCCACCGCGCCATTCTTCAATGCCAGCAAGGCCATGGATCCATCAGCGCGGCGCAGTTTCACATCGGCACCAATCTCGCCGAAGGCCCCGTGGAACACGCGCCCTTCGAGGCGGTTCCATGTGTCATCAAGCAACAGCACTTCTTTGGCAGCATCCGCTTCGTCTGCGCCAGCACTCTGGCTGCGGCCACGCCACGAATAGCCGGCATACAACACACCGCGGCCTGTGCGTTCGGCGCTGGTGCCATCGGCGTAGCTCAGCACCCAGCGGCTGGTGAAACTGTCTGTAGCTGTGCGTTCGAAGATCACATGGCCGGTGAAATCGCCCTTGCCCACTTCGTGGCCCGCCACACTCCACCGCCCGGCCAAGGGCACTTCACGCCGTTCGATCTGCCACGCGTCCCACTCCGGCGTCATCAAGTCCTGCGACTTCGCCAATGCATCCAGCACGCGATCGGCGCGGTCTGGGCCAGTGTCACCTTCGCCCCGCATGCGCGCGATAAACTCTTCGCGTTCCGCATCGCTCATGGCTTCGAAATTCACACTGGAATTGTCGCGGCGCTGCCCGCCACGGAACGCTTGCGAACGCGCCAATGGAAAGAAGGCCAAGTGCATCGCCTTCAGCAGTTTCCATTCGGTGGCGTCGCGTTGTTGGCTCAGCACGCGCCCAAGGGAATGGCAGCCACCGCAGGATTCACGCAGCTCTTGATCCGCCGAAGCTTCAGACCAGTGCACGCGCCGTTCCGATTCGTAAATCCCGCGCGCGGCTTCGCTGCGCGTCAGCCCGTGTTCGTTCGCAAGGTATGCCAACATTTGGCGCGCTTCGTCTTGGCTCACCTGCAAATGATGCTGGCGCAACATGCGCTTCAGTGTCAGCTCCCAACCTTCGGGAGATTTGCGCTCATAAGAGATGCGCGTCATGTGGCCCTTTTCGTTGCGCGCATGACAGCCGATGCAGTGCTTGCCGATGAGCTCGTTGGTCACAGGCACACCGCGGCGGTTGGGGTCTGGGACTGCTTCGACTGCGGGCGCGCCAGCTCCGCGACGCCCGCCGCGACGACCTGATTCGGCACCTTCGGGGCGCGCGTCCGTTGCTGCGGGTGGCGTTGCTGCTGCAGGAGCAACTGCAGCGGGAGCAACCGCTGGGGGTTGCTGCAATGCTGGCGTCAGTCCGAACGCCGACCCAGGCGTCAGCACTGCGAAGGCGACAAGCAAAAAGGCGACTGCGATCGGTTGCATCAAGACCTCCGAAGAGTGGGCTCACTAACGGGCGCGAATCGTACCAGCCACACTTGCGCCAACGCTCAGCCGCCGCATTTCAAACGGCACCATCCTCGGCGAACACATCCGCACGCCCAAGTATTCCCTCAGGCGGGCCATCGGCCACCACCCGGCCACGCTGCAGCACCACCAAGCGATCAGCACAGCGCAGCGCCGTGGGCCGATGAGCAACCACCACGATGACGCGCCCCGGCACGCGGCGGCGCAATTCGGCAAAGATGCGCTGCTCGGCGTGCGGATCCAGCGCGGAAGTGGGTTCGTCGAGCAAGAGCACACTGCTGTCAGTCACGAAGGCCCGCGCCAACGCCAGCTTCTGCCACTCGCCGAGTGATAAGTCCCCACCACCGAAGCGCGCCCCGGGGATGGTCGCTCCTGCTTGTGGCAAGCGCGCCACGAGTGCTTCCGCATCCGCCGCCCGTAGCGCGTCCTTCACGCGCTCTGCGCTGGCGGCCCCACCGCAGCCGAGAGCCACACCGTCATGAACACTCAATTCGTAGCGACCAAAATCTTGAAACACCATCCCAAGGTGCGCGCGCCATGCTGCGGGGTCGAAGCGGCGCAAGTCCATGCCATCAGCGCATAGCGCGCCCGTCGATGGATCGTCCAACCGCGACAACAAGCGCAACAACGTGCTCTTGCCCGCACCGTTGGCACCTGCGATGGCAGTGATCTCGCCACAGCGCAATTGCAGATTGATGTCCTGCAGCGCGTCGCGCGTTGCACCACGGTGGCGATAGTGCACACCACGCAACTCGATCCCCTGACGCAATTGCTTCGGCACCGATTGCGCAGCAGCAGGCGCGGTGATCTTGCAGGGCACGCGGAACAAGTTGTCCAAGCGGCGCAGCCACAACGAGTGATCCAACAATGCCGACACGCCACCAACGCCAGCCGTCAGTGCCATGAACAAGCGCTGCAACGCTTGGGCTTGCACCGCCAACAGCGGCAATGTCATGCGCCCATCCAGCGCTTCAAGCAGCAGCCAAGCCAACGCGCCGCCCACTGCCACCATCGCGCCGCCTTGCAGCAGCAATTCGCGCACCGATTGCTTGCGCGCGATTTGCAATCTCTCGCTGTTGATGCGCGTGCGCAACGCCAGCCAGCGCGCTTGCAGCGACGCCCCCATGCCGTGCACGCGCACTTCTTTGGCGTGGGCTGGGCCGGTCAGCAGCGCCGCGAGGTATTGCGCCAAGCGCTGTTCTGGCGTGCGCTGTTCATGCCACTGCAAGAATTCGCGTGCGGCCCGCATGCGCAAGGCCACCGCAATGGCAGCCACCACGCTGGCCGCAAGCAAGAACCACGGCGACAGCGCCGCCATCAGCGCCGCGGTGAGCACAAATGTGAGCGTCGCTTGAACCAACCCCAACGCTGCATCGAAGGCGCGGTACGGGCGCTCGGCAACATCGAATTGCGCGCGAAAAAACAAGTCGTGGAATTGAGGGTCGTCCCACAGCGCTAAGTCCGCCGCGATGGCCTGAGATTGAATACGTTGTTCGATTGCGAGCGTGACGCGCAGCCGCAGCGATTCGCCCAGAATCTGGCGCGCCGCACGCAGCGCTTGGTCCAGCAGCAGCACAGCGAGCAGCAGCGCACCAATTCCCCACACCGCTTCACGCGCGCTGGAACCATGCGGCATGCACCACTCGGGTGCCGCCGCGCCGCCCATAGCTTCCATGGCGCAGCCGATGGCCGCCGCGCTGCACGCAACGAAAACCAGCGGCGTAATTCCCTGCAACAAGCGCAACAGCAGCAGCAGCGTGGCGCGGCGCGGGTCGCTGCGCCACACCAGCCGCAAGGCCCAGCGCAGTGAAGCCATGCGCGCTGGCTCTGTTGCCGCAGCCGCCATCAGCCGGCTCAGTTCTTGCGCGCCAACTCCGCGCGCCGTGCGGCGAGGAACGCCTCGGCCTCTTCAACATCTTGCTTGGAACCAATCACGAGGGGCACGCGCTGATGCAAAGCTGAAGGCACGATGTCCAAGATGCGATTGCCGAAGCCGTCGACCGCCTTGCCGCCAGCTTGTTCGCTAATCATCGACAGCGGCGACACTTCGTACAGCAAGCGCAGTTTGCCCTCGGGGCGCTTCACATTGCCGGGATAAATGAAGATGCCGCCATAAAGCAGATTGCGGTGGAAGTCGCCGACCAAGGAACCGATGTAGCGCGTGCTGCGTGGGCGGCGCGTGGCTGCATCGGGCTGCTTCAACCAATGCACATATTGCTGGAAGGCTGGCTCCCATTCATGGCTTGACTGTTCGTTGCAGCTATAGATCTTGCCGTGCGCTGGGCACTGAATGTTGGGGTGCGACAACAGGAATTCGCCCAAGGATGGGTCCAGGGTGAAACCGTGCACACCGTGCCCTGTCGTGTACACCATGATGGTGCTGGGGCCGTAGAGCACATAACCCGCCGCCACCTGGCGCGAACCTGGCTGCAAGCAATCCTCCAAAGTTCCATCGGCGCCATAACTGACTTTGCGGTGGATGGAAAAGATCGTGCCGATGCTCGCGTTGGAATCGATGTTGCTGGACCCATCCAGCGGATCGAAGAGCAACACATACTTGCCTTTCGGAAAGCGCTCGGGAATGGGAATGATTTCCTCGTGCTCTTCCGAGCCCATGACGCACAGGCGCCCGGTGTGGTCCATCACGCGGAAGATGGCTTTGTCTGCGTACTCATCCAACTTCTTCACTATGTCGCCTGTGGCGTTCACATCGCCCGTTTCGCCAAGGATGTCCACCAGCCCGGCGCGGTTCACTTCGCGCGCAATAATTTTTGCCGCCAACGCAATATCGTAGAGCAGGTTGGTCAACTCGCCGGAAGCGCCCGGAGCGGACGTCTGCTCGTCGAGGATGAAGCGTTCAATCGTGACAAGTCTGGAAGAGTGTGTGGGCATGGCGTTGAAGCCCCGGGTAGGGGCCTGAAAGCATAGCCGCAGACCTGCTCACACGTCGGGCTGCGCCTGTGGAGTCTTGTTCGCTTGACCCAACCTGCAGGAGGGCGGAAACTCGCCCTGCGCATGAGCACTCCACCTCGCATCCAAGAAGCCGCTGCACAAGTCCGCGCACGGTTGCAAGAACGCATCGTTGGTCTCGACGGCCCCATCGAACTGCTGCTGCTGAGCGTCTTCAGCGGCTCACACGCGCTGCTGGAAGGCGTTCCTGGTTTGGCCAAGACTTTGGTGGTGCGCACGCTGGCCGAACTGCTGGATTTGGAATTCTCGCGCATTCAATTCACGCCCGATCTGATGCCCAGCGACATCACAGGCGCTGAAATCATTGCGGAAGATGTTGCCACCGGCGAGCGCAGCTTCAAGTTTTTGCGCGGGCCCGTGTTCACCAACTTGTTGCTGGCAGATGAGATCAACCGCACACCACCCAAGACGCAAGCTGCGCTGATGGAAGCCATGGAGGAATTGCAAGTGACCGTGCGCGGCGAACGCATGAGCATCACTGCACCCTTCAGCGTGTTGGCCACGCAGAACCCCATCGAGCAGGAGGGCACTTATCCATTGCCGGCCGCTCAGCTCGATCGCTTCTTGTTCCACATCCGCTTGGATTACCCTGCGCGCAACGAAGAACTGCGCATGCTGCGACGCACCACAGCACAAGAGCCGCGCGTCTTAGGCCGTGTGCTCAGCCGCGATGAAATTGTCGCCACGGTAGCGGCCATTCGTGCAGCACCGATCAGCACTGAAGTGGCGCGCACCGCTGCGTCGCTGGTGCGGCGCTCAAGACCTGACAATGAGCAAGCCCCGGAACAAGTGAAACGCTTTGTGCATTACGGCGCAGGGCCACGCGCCGCGCAAGCACTGGTGCTCGCAGCCAACGCGCGCGCCTTTATCAACGGCCGCGCAGCAGCGGCGCCCGCAGATGTGCTCGCATTGGCGGGCGACACTCTGCGCCACCGCTTGGTAATGCGCTTCGCAGCGGCGGCTGAATCTGTCAGCGCCGACAACATCATTCGCACTCTTGTGGAGACGCATTCCAGCGCGCAGACCGGTTCGCGCTGATGTCTCCAGAGCGCAAACGCGCGTTCCGAGAAGTGAGCGCACTCGCTTGGCCCATCGTGGCCGGCAATGTGGCGCACAACCTCGTCAGTCTGGTCGACACTTGGATGGTTGGGCACTTGCCTGGCGCACAAGCGCTGACATCAGTGGCCGCGCTGGGTGCGGCGAGTTCGGTGTTCTTGGTCGTATTCCTCGTCTTCAGCGCAGTCACCACGGGCGTGCAAGTGCTGACCGCGCGGCGCTGCGGCGAAGGGCGTCAGCAAGAAGCCGGTGGCATTCTCAGCTCTGCGCTGCTGTTGGGGCTGGTGCTGGCCATCCCTGCAACGATCGTCGGCATGCTGCTGCCAGACCTTGTGATCCCCATGTTTGTCGAAGACGCCGAAACGCGCGCGCTGGCCATCAGCTTCCTCGACTGGCGCTTGGGGGGCGGGCTCGGCGCCATGCTGCTGCTGTTTGTAGTGAAGGGTTTTTTGTGGGGCACCGGGCATGTGGGGTTGGACCTCGCCGCAGGCGTGGTGCTGAATGTGCTGAACCTGTTTCTGAATTGGGTCCTCATCTTCGGCAACCTCGGGGCACCTGCGCTGGGAGTGCGCGGAGCGGGCATGGCCTCCGCCATTGCCGCGACGCTGACGCTGGTGTGGTTGCTGTCGATGCTGCTGCGGCGCCGCTGGCGCGAACCGTATGCGTTGTTCCGCCGCAGCGGCATCACGCGCGACGCGATTCACCGCGTGGTGCAGCTCTCGTGGCCACGCGCCCTGCAGGGCTTAGCGTTTTCTCACTCCGCCTTCTTCTTCGCCATCATTGGTGCCAACACCGGCAAGTTGGGTTTGGCCGCAAGCAATGTGGTGTGGCGCGTGGCGGGAATGACGGTGGTTATTTCTATGAGCATCGGCTCTGCTGCCGCCACTTTGGTAGGGCAGAATTTGGGGCGCGGCGACCCCGAAGCCGCGGCGCGTTGCGCGCGCGCTGCGAGTCTGCTCGCTCTTGGTGTCACGGCCTGCTTCGCTTTGCCCGCAGTGTTTGCCAGCGACTGGATGACGGCGCAATTCTTGGATGACACAGTGGCCGCAGGGCTGGCGGGCCCGTGCCTCGCGCTCACCATGCTGTTCCAATTGCCCGATGCGGTGGGGATTGTTTACTCGCGCGCCCTCACCGGCGCAGGCGATGTGCGTTTCGTGGCATTCATGGAAATCGTGTGCGCGTGGATGCTGTGCCTGCCCGCCACTTGGTTTTTCGTGAAGGCTTACGGCCCAGACGACGCGCTCTTTGGAGCATGGATCGGTTGGGCGGTTTATTGCAGTGCATGGATGCTGGCGATGCTGCTGCGCTGGCGTCACGGCACTTGGCGCAGCATTCGCGTCTAAGTCTGTACCCGCTGGCCATGCGCGCTTGAGGCGGGTACCCTCGCGCCATGCGCCAACTTGTCCCACAACTCAACGCCATGATCATCTGCGACAGCGCTTTCCAACAAGCGCCCAGCGGCAAGTGGTGCATCATCGGCTCCTACACCGCGGTGCTCGTGCGCGAATTCCCCACGGTGCACGCGCCTTTCAATGTGTTCCTCGCGCTGTCGGATTTCACCGGCAACATCACAATGCGCATGGTGGTGCGCGACCCTGAAGGCGAACAACTCAGCGAAGTGCGCGGGCAGTTCCCCAAAATCCCCATCACCAGCGTCGAAATCGCGATGCCCTTCCCGCCCATCACATTCACGCGCGCGGGAACGCATTCGTTGGAGCTGTATCACGGCGACAGCATGATGCACATGCGCAGCTTTCAGGTATTGCTGCATTCCAGCTTGCCGCAGGCGCCCCCCGCCAACCCAGCATGAGTTCACACAACCGCCTCGCGTCATTTATAGCCTTGTCTCTGGCCCTGCTGCTGTCCTCTGCAACAGCGCAATCACCGCGCCCGGTTTACCCCGGCGCTGGCACGGGCGGCCACAAGTGGATTGACATCGTCGCGGGCAACGACGCAAACGCAGGCACTGCCACCGCACCTTGGCGCACCTTGGACAAGCTCGAAACGCTGACACTGCTGCCCGGAACCATCGTGCATGTGAAGGCTGGCACCTACATGCTGAACAGCAACCTCGTGCTGAACGGCAAGAATGGCAATGCAGCGGCGTGGATCGGATTGGAAGCGGAAGGTGCCGTGTTGGTGCGCAATAATGCTGTGCAGAATGTGGTGGAGCTCAGCGGCTGCAGCTACCTGTATCTGCGGGGCTTCGACATTAGTCACGACAACGGCACGGCGGCCTATGGATCATGGGCCGCAGTTGACGCCATCAAGTTCAGTGGCAACTGCAACGATGTCAGCGTCGATTCGTGCGTGCTGCACGATGTGGGCAACTGTGGCGTGGCCTCGCAAGCGCCGCTGGTGCAGCGGATCACTGTCTATTCTTGCGAAATCCGCAACTGCTTCTGCGGTATCTACTGGGGCTATTACGAGGATGTCGCCAAGCGCTACGCCCACGACAGCCGCATTGCCAGCAACAACATTCACGATTGTCCGCCGGTGGACTTGAACGGCACGGGCTACGGCATCCAAATCAAGGGCGGCAGCCACGGCAACATCATTGAAGACAATGTGCTGACCAATGTGGGCGGCAACACGCGTGCGGGCATCTGCGTGTACCACGCTTCAACCGATGCAGCGGTTTCGAACCAGCCCAATGTCATCCGGCGCAACCTCGTGCGCCAAGCACGCAACGAAGGCATCTATGCCAGCGAAGGCGCGCTCATCGAAAACAACATCCTCTCCGACTCGCAGAATTACGGCATCCGCGTCGATCGGCGCGACACCATTTCTTGGGGCGCGTTCTATGGGCGGCTCACCATCCGCAATAACACGATTCAGCGTGTGATGAGCGCGACCGGCGTGGGCTTGAGCGTCCAAGCCAATGCGTTCAGCCCGCCCTTCGTGGTGGCCAACAACTTCGTATGGGTCAACGGCGCCACAACGCAGAAGGCCTTTGAGGGGCCCATCGGCTTCAGCGGCAGCGCCAGTCGCCGTTACAAACTTTGAAGCAGTGCGCGCAACACGGGCTCTTCGGACCAATACAGATTATTAGCGCGAAGGCGTGCGAGGCGCGAGAACGGCGCCGCATCCAAGGCCACCCCAAGGGCCACACTCGACCACGCCCGCGTGAGCGGGGCCGCGTCTGTGGCGATGCATTGCGTACTCAGTTCTTGCACCGTGGAACTGTCGCCGCACAGCCCGAGGGCGAATGCGCAGCCCGCCGCTTCGTGAGAATTGGTGCTGCGCGCGAGCACGGCCAATAGCGCGACTGCTGCTTCGCGCCGCGGCGCTGCAAGAGCCAACCCCAGTGCGGCTTCGTGGCGCAATTCGTGGTCCGGGTCGTCGGCCAACAGATTCGCCAAGAGTTCCGCATGCGCACTATTCGCCGCGAGGCCCAAGGCGATCACGGCGCCTGTGCGTGTATCCGGCGATGCCTCCGAACGCGCTAGCTTGGCCGCTGTGCCAGAGTCGCCGCCACCGACGATGCCCAATGCCACGCAACAAGCGGCGCGCACTTGATCGTCCCGTGCGGCTTCGCAGGCGCTCTGCAGCGCCACGCGCGCTGCTACCGCGTGATCCGTATTACGACTGGCCAACGCCAACGCCAAAGGCGCATAGCCTTCGAGCACACCGCTGCGCCCCAAGTGCTGCGTCGCCAGTGCCACGGCTTCTTTGCCGCCCATGCGCGCTAACGCCATCAACGCGAACGCTCTGGCCAGCACATCGCTGTGATCTGTGACTACCGCACCCAGTGCATGCACCAATGCAGCGCGTTCCGTGGTGGCGCCGAGGTCTGCCAAGGCCGCAGCGGCGGCTTGCACCACGATGGTTTTGCGATCTTGCAGCAACCCCAACAGTGCACGCACCACCATGGGGCTGGTGTCGCCCAACTTGCCCAACGCAACGGTTGCGGCGGCACGCACGCGTTCTGCCACGCCGGCTTCCGCGGCTACGCGGATGAGCAGCGGCGCACTGGCTGCATCGCCGCGCACACCCAGTGCGGTCAGCGCGCACAAGCGCAGGTCTTCTGTTGTCGTTTGATCTGATGCGGCCAGCGCATTCAAGCACTGGGCACCATCCTTGCCCTGCAAGAAACCCAGCGCCAACACAGCAACTTTGCGTGTGTCGCCATCCACCGCGCCAGTGCTGGCCAACAGCGGGCGCGCCGACGCTTCGTCGCGTGCAACGCTCAGTAACCACACTTCGGCTTCGTCGCGACCCAATAACCCGAGCCCGATCAGCGCACTGCGCTGCACTTCAGCGGAACTATCCTTCAATGCGTTCAACAACAGTGGCAATGCAGCAGGCCCGCCACATTTGCCTAATGCAATAGCAGCCGCGGCGCGGTTGCCAGAGAAACTGTCGGTCAGCGCGCGTTGTAATGCAGGCAGCGCGTGCGCCAGGTCGCGCTTGCGTTGCAGCGCGAGCGCGTCGGGGTCTGTTGCGGCAGCGCTGCTGCTAGGCGTTGTGTTGCGCGCCGTGCGCAGCAGCAAGTTGAGCTCAGAAAGTTGCAACCACTTGTTCGCATTCCACCAGTAATCCCAACCAGCGACCGACGCGCCACGCGGGCGTGCGCGCGCAGCGGTACGCGCACCTGCAGGAGTTTCGCCGCGCGGCGTTGTGCCGCCAGCAGCGCGCGCACCACCGAAGCCCGCGTTGCGTGGGGCGCCAGTAACGGGCGCAGGCGTAGAGCCGCCGGAGCCAATTGCGGGTGGGCTACTCGGACCACCTTGCGGTCCTGCGTAAGGCGCGGGTGCAGTCGGAGTCGTTCCAGTCGGCGTGCCTCCGCCGCTGGGGCCCGTGTATGGAGGTGGCGTCGGCGTCGGACCCGGTGTCGGTCCCGGGCCAGGACCCGGACCAGGGGCAGGCGCTGGGCCTTGGCCACCGGTTGGGAATGGACAGCCGCCATAACCTTGGGCGCTCAGCGGCGCTGCGCAAAGCAAAACCGCAGCCACGAATGCCGCGCACCACGAAATGCGCAAAGCAATTGAATACATGCTGACAGCTCCAGTAAGCATGTCGCAGGCACGCAACAGGAACGCGCGCTCGCTGACGCCGACATGATACGGCACCAATGCCCCGCCGTGAAAGCTGCTTTCGTCACGCCTGACCAATCAGGGGTCGAAGAGGCCACGCTGCTGGGGGGCGTGGATCGAGCGCAATTCGCTGAAATGGTGCAACAACGGTTCGGGCACCTTCAAGGCCGCTTGGGGGGCCAGAGCATGGACCAGCGAGAGCACCGCCGCCACCGCCTTGCCGTGAAAATGGTTGTTGCCGACTAAGACCGTGGGTGCGCCCCCAGCACTGAGCAGGCGCAGTGGCGCCACCCATTCCTCCAGCTCGCGCTGCGAATAGTGCCAGTCGTAGCGGGCATCGCGGCCCGCGCCGGTGTCAAACCAAGCGGCGGCGTTGCGCCCGTGCAGACGCACATAACCCAGTTCATGGGTGCGCAAGGCCGTAGGCGGCAAGGTCCCCCGGCCTTGGGGTTGGTCGATGTTCACGAAAGCGAAACCGTGCTTTTCTAAGAAGCCCAAAGAATCTGTGCGCAACCAAGTCTGGTGGCGCACTTCCACCGCCAAAGTCCAGCTAGCAGGCAACACCGCCCGCAACGCCAACAAACGCTGCCGCACCCATGGGCTGTCCAACACGCTGATTGGAAACTGCAACAGCACTGCTAGGAGGCGGCCAGAATCTGCTAGCGGCTGCACACCGGCCACCCACTGTTCGAGCGCAGCACTCGCGGGCAACGCGTCGGGGTCGTGGGTGAAGCGTTGCCAGCCTTTGATCACGAAACGAAACTCGGGGTGGTCGGCCACTAACTCCAACCATTGGCTCGCAGCCGAAGCGCTGACCGGCGCGTAGAAGCTCGCGTTCACCTCCATCAGATTCATGAAGCCCGCGAGGTAACGCAACGGATGAAACCCCTGTGGCCGCGCCAGCGGATAGACGCGCCCTTTCCAGTCGGGATACGCCCACCCGGCTGGGCCAAACCAGAAGCGTTCGTGCAGCGCAAACATGGCCACAGTTTCGCATGGAGGCTGGACCCATTCACACTGCGGAGCCAACACTTTTTTGCAGCCAGATAGGTCGGGCACTAGTGGCTGCTGTGGCAGTGATTCCAGCGAGAAAACGCGCGGATGCATGCGGATGCGTTCGCTTGCGGGAAGTGCGTCTTTTGCATAGAACGACACGCACGGCGCACGCATGAACTCCACCGAATCGGGCACACCTTCAGCACCCGCGGGCCGCAAGCCCGAATGGTTGAAAGTGCGCTTGCCCGGTGGTGCCAATTTCGAGCGCATCAAGGCGCTACGCCAAAGCCTGAAGCTGACCACCGTGTGCGAAGAAGCGCGCTGCCCCAATGTGGGCGAGTGCTGGTCCAAGGGAACCGCCACTTTCATGTTGCTCGGTGACACCTGCACCCGCGCGTGCCGTTTCTGCAATGTGAAGACTGGCAACCCGCAAGGGCGCATCGACCACGACGAACCCCAGCACCTCGCTGACGCCGTGCGCACCATGGAACTCAGCTACATCGTGCTGACCATGGTCGACCGCGACGACCTCGCCGACGGTGGAGCCGCCCATGTGGCCGCCTGCGTGGATGCCGCCATTGCCGCAACGCCAAAGTTGAAAGTGGAAGTCCTCAGCGGCGATTTCCGTGCCAACCCCGCTGCGCTGCAAACCGTGGCGCTCAGCGGCGCGTCGGTGCTTGCCCACAATGTGGAAACCACGCGCGCCCTTACGAAGCGTGTGCGCGATGGCAAGTCCACCTACGACAACTCGCTTGCAGCGTTGCGGCTGTACAAGCAACTCGCTCCGGCCAAGCTGACGAAATCCAGCATCATGCTGGGCTTGGGCGAAAGCGCCGACGAAGTCCGCGAAACTCTGCGCGACCTGCGCAGCGCCCAAGTGGACATCGTCACCCTCGGGCAGTATTTGCAGCCAACACAGTGGCACTTGCCGGTAGCCGAGTACATTCACCCGGACGTGTTCGCTGCTTGGCGCATCGAAGCGGACTCCATGGGGTTCTTATTCTGCGCTTCAGGCCCGTTGGTGCGCTCCAGCTATCGCGCCGGAGAGCTGTTCGCCGAAAGCTGGTTGCGTGATCGCGAAGGAGCGAAGTGATGCCTGCTGAGTTGCTTGGAGTATTCGGCAAGGGCGGAGTGACCAAAAAACTCCCCGTGCCCGTACTGACCCGCGAAGAACTGTTGGGGCTGCACCGCAACATGGTGCGCACGCGCAAGCTCGACGAGCGCGGCATGAAACTGCAGCGCCAAGGGCGTATCGGCTTCTATGTGCCTTCGTTAGGCGAAGAGGCCGCACAAATTGGCAGCGCCGCAGTGCTGCAAGGGAGCGATTGGGTTTCACCCAGCTATCGCCAGCCTGGTGTTGCACTGGCGCGCGGCGTCACTCCGGTGGAAATGTTCGACAACTGCTTCGGCAACAGCGGCGACGCTGCCAAAGGCCGGCAGATGCCCGTGCACTACACCTTTCGGTCGCGCAACTTCATCAGCATTGGTTCGCCCATCGGCACCCAAATCGCCCACGCGACCGGCGTGGCCATGGCCATGCGCATCCGCGGCGAGAGCAAGCTGTGCATGACATACTTCGGTGACGGCGCCACCAGCAGCAACGATTTCCACACCGGCCTGAACTTCGCTGGCGTGTTCCGTGCGCCTTGCGTGTTCGTTTGCATCAACAATCAGTACGCCATTTCGCTGTGCGTCACTGGGCAAACCAGTTCCGGCACCATCGCTGACAAGGCGCGCGCGTACGGCATGCCGGGCATGCGCGTAGATGGCAACGATGTGTTGGCGGTGCTCGCCGCCACACGCCTCGCCGCAGACGCAGCGCGCAGCGGTGATGGCCCCACGCTGCTGGAACTGTTCAGCTTCCGCATGGGCCCGCACAGTTCCAGCGACGACCCTTCGCGCTATCGCTCCAAGGAAGTTGAAGCAGAATGGGCCGCCAAAGACCCTATCCAGCGCTTCGAGCAGTGGCTGTTGGCACAAAACACTTTCAGCGCGAGCGAACTCGCTGCTGTGCACACTGCGGCTGAAGAAGAAATGGCCGAAGCCGCCAAGCTATCCGAGGCCAAAGCGCCACCGTCCAAAGACACGCTGTTTGAAGATGTGTACGCGGTAATGCCCGCTTCGTTGCAACGCCAGCAAGCTGCGCTACGCGCCGAGGGCGATGCCCACGCGCAAGACCGCAACGCTGCCTTCCCCCTCTGAGAATGCTCATGACCGCGAACACCGGCACAACTGTGATGACTCTGCTGCAAGCGCTGAACTTGGCGCTGACCGAAGAGATGGAGCGCTGCGAAGATGTCGTCATCTTGGGCGAGGATGTCGGCCGCGCCGGCGGCGTCTTCCGCACCACCGACGGCTTGCAAGCGAAGTTTGGCGAAGCGCGCGTGATGGACACGCCGCTGGCTGAATCCGGCATCATCGGCGCAGCCATTGGCATGGCGTTGTATGGCCTGCGTCCCGTGGCCGAAATCCAGTTCTCAGATTTCATCTTCCCCGCCATGGACCAAATCGTTTCGGAAATGGCGAAATTCCGTTACCGCTCGGGCGGCGAGTTCACTTGCCCCGTTGTGGTGCGCGCACCTTCGGGCGGCGGCATCCGCGGTGGCCACTATCACAGCCAGTCGCCCGAAGCCTATTTCTGCCACACACCAGGTTTGGTGGTGCTTGCACCATCCACGCCCGAAGATGCGAAGGGTCTGTTGAAGAGCGCCATCCGCGGTGCAGATCCTGTCATTTTCTTCGAACCCAAGCGCATCTATCGCACAGTCAAAGGCGAAGTGCCCAACGACCCAGACTTCACTGTGCCCATTGGCAAAGCGCGCATCGCACGCGCGGGCAAAGATGTCACTGTCATCGCATGGGGCGCCATGGTGCACACATGCCTTGAAGCCGCCGAGAAGGCCGCGCGCAATGGCGTGGACATCGAAGTGGTGGACTTGCGCAGCTTGGTGCCCTTGGACGAAGTCACCGTGCTGGACAGCGTGCGCAAGACTGGCCGCGTCGTGGTGGCCAGCGAAGCCACGCGCACTTGCGGTTTCGCCGCAGAGATCAGCGCGCTGATCGCAGAAGAAGTGATCGAATACCTGCAGGCGCCCATCGTGCGCGTCACGGGCTACGACACACCGTTCCCCTACGCGTTGGAACATGTGTACATGCCAGGGCCCGACCGGGTGCTGGCCGCAGTGCATCGCGTGAAAACCTTCTGATCTGGGAGCAACTCCATGACTATCGATTTCAAGCTGCCCGATATTGGTGAAGGCGTCGCAGAGGGTGAGATCGTGCGCTGGATCGTCAACGAAGGCGATGCCATTCGTGAAGATCAGCCCATGGTCGAGATCATGACCGACAAGGCCACGGTGGAGATCGGTTCGCCGGTCACCGGCCGCGTGGCGAAGATTCTGGCCAAGACGGGCGCCGTGGTTCCGGTGCACAGCGTCATCGTGCAATTGGAAAAGGCGGAAGCCGCCGGCACTGCCGCACGCGCCGCAGCGCCTGCAGCAGCCGCCGCGCCAGCAGCAAGCGCTCCTGCGCGTGCCATTGCTGCGCAATCAAACACCAGCGCTGCCAGCGCAACAATCCTCGCCGCCCCGGCCACGCGCCGCCTCGCGCGCGAATCCGGTGTCGATTTGGGAAGTGTCAGTGGCAGCGGCCCTCAAGGCCGCGTCACCAAAGACGATGTGCTGGCCGCCAGCGCCGCGGCTGCCGCGCCCGTGGCCCGCAGCGCTGCACCCGTACAGGCCGTTGTTGCGGCACCCGCAGCCGTTGCGCGCCCAGTTGCCGCAACACGCAGCTTCACGCCGGGCAGCGAAGAGCGCATTGCTTATCGCGGCATCCGCAAAGCCACTGGCGACCAAATGGTGCGCTCGGCCTTCACTGCGCCACACTTCACCTATGTCGACGAGATCGACATGTCAGCGCTTTATGCGCTGCGCAAAGAAGCCGCGCAGCTCGCTGACGAGCAAGGCGTGAAGCTCACCTTCTTGCCATTCATCATCAAGGCGCTTTGTTCCGCATTGCGCCGCCACCCCACGGTGAATTCAACTCTCGACGAGAAGGCCGGCGAGATCATTGTGAAGAGCGACATTCATGTGGGCATCGCCACCGACACCGAACGCGGCTTGATGGTGCCAGTGCTGCGCAACGCGCATGCGAAATCCGTGCTGGAATTGGCGAGCGAATTGCAACGCCTCACAGCGAAAGCCCGCGCAGGCCAAGCGTCGCGCGAAGAGCTTTCAGGCTCGACCATCACCATCACTTCGGCGGGTTCAATCGGCGGCTTGTTCGCCACGCCCATCATCAACCATCCTGAAGCGGCCATCCTCGGCGTCTATCAAATCAAAGACAAACCCGTCATTCGCGATGGAGCCGTGGTGCCGGGCAAGATCGGCTACTTGTCGATCACGCTCGACCACCGCGTGGTGGATGGCGGCACAGCGGCGCACATGATGAACCACATCAAGCGCCTGCTCGAAAACCCAGCGCTGCTGGTGCTGGAAGGCTGATCCCGCGCGCGCCGCGCGCACTGCACGCAGCATTCATCATGGCCACTCACCGCAATCCTGCAGACCTTGTGCGCGTACTGCCTTTGGATGGCCTGCCGGCCACCACCGCCGCGCCGCAGCTAACGGCACAACAGCACCGCGACATGTTCCGTTCCATGCTGCTCGTGCGCATGTTGGACGAGAAGATGCTGCTGCTGCAACGCCAAGGGCGCATCGCCTTCTTCGGGCCCAGCGCGGGGCAAGAAGCTGCCATCATCGGTTCAGGATCCGTGGCCCGCGCGCAAGATTGGATTTTTCCCGCGCTGCGTGAAGCGGGCGTAGCGCTACACCGCGGCTTTCCCTTAGAGCAGTACTTCGGCCAGCTCTTCGGCAATGTGCTCGACCCACAAAAGGGCCGCCAACAGCCGATGCATTTCAGCAGTGCTGCGGTTCATCAAGTGTCGTTGTCGTCGCCCATTGCCACACAACTGCCGCAAGCTGTGGGCGCCGCCTATGCCGCGAAACTTCGCGGAGATGATGTGGTCGTCTTCGGCTACCTCGGCGACGGCGCCACCAGTGAGCACGATTTTCACTGTGCACTGAACTTCGCTGGAGTGTGGAAAGCGCCGGTCCTGTTCATCTGCCAAAACAACGGCTGGGCCATCAGCGTGCCCTTCGAAAAACAAACCGCCAGCGACGGCATTGCTGTGAAAGCCGCGGCCTACGGCATGCCGGGCATCGCGGTGGACGGCAATGATGTGCTGGCTGTGCGGGCCGCAACGCAAATGGCGATGGACCGCGCGCTGCGCGGCGAGGGCCCGGCGTTGTTGGAGTTGGTCACATGGCGCCGCGGCGGGCACAGTTCCTCCGACGACCCCTCGCGCTACCGCGACGAAGCAAGCATTCCCGCGTGGGTGCTCATCGACCCGATTGAACGCTATCGCGATTACTTGCGCGCCAACAACATCGTCAGCGCTGCCGAAGAGCAAACGATCAGCGCCGCATTGAAGAGCGCCATGGATGCCGCGTTGGTAACGGCGGAAGCCGCGCCGGGTCCCGCGATGGACACGCTCTTCACGGATGTCTACGCCACCATCCCGGCGCATTTGCAGCGCCAAATGGAATCTGCAGGCAGCGACACCAGCGGCCGCGCCGAAGGAGCTTTCCCCCTGTGAGCATTTCCACCACTGCGTGCATCATCGGTGCCGGCCCTGCCGGCTATGTGGCCGCCATTCGTCTCGCGCAACTGGGCGTGCCCGTGACATTGGTCGAACGCGAAGCGCGCCTCGGCGGCACATGTTTGAATGTCGGTTGCATCCCAAGCAAGGCCTATATCAGCGCCGCGAAATTGTGGGCCGAGATTGGCCATGCCGAAGAAGTCGGCATCAGCGTGCAAGGCCGCAGCCTCGACCTCGCCAAGATGAAGGCGTGGAAAGACAGCATCGTGCAGCGCCTCACTGGCGGCATCGCAGCGCTGCTGAAGAACAACAAAGTGCAAGTGCTCGGCGGCACGGCCAAGTTCACTGGCCCCAACAGCATCAGCATCACTTCTGCGAGCGGCACCGTCGCTTTGACCGCGCAACACTTTGTCATCGCCACCGGCTCGCGCTGGATAGACATTCCCGCGCTGCCCGTGAATGAGCAAGATGTGCTCAGCTCCACTGGCGCGTTGGATTTATGCGCCGTGCCGAAGAGCCTCGCCGTCATTGGAGGCGGCGTCATTGGCCTTGAAATCGGCATGTATTTGATGAAGTTCGGCACCAAAGTGACCGTGGTGGAGTTGATGGATCAGATTCTGCCAGGCACCGACGCGGATTGCGTGAAGGTGCTGGCGCGCCGTCTGAAGAAGGAAGGCGCTGTGGTGCATTTGAAAACCAAAGCCACGGGCTTTGCGCGCACCGAAGCCGGCATCGAACTCGCTATTGAAACGCCCACGGGCGCGAAGAGCGTTGTGGTGGAAAAAATCTTGGTGGCTGTGGGGCGCCGTCCGAACAGCGGCGACCTCGGGCTTGAAGCAGCAGGCGTCACGCTGGACCAACGCGGCTTCGTCGTCACCGATGCCCAGCGGCGCAGTTCCAACCCCGCCGTGTTCGCCATCGGCGATGTAGCTGGCGCGCCGTTGCTGGCGCACAAAGGGAGCAAAGAAGGCTTGCTGGTGGCCGATGTCATCGCGGGCAAGAACAGCATTTGGGATGTGCGCGCTATGCCCGGCGCCATTTTCACCGACCCCGAAATTGCGAGTGTGGGCCTGAGCGAAGCCCAAGCAAAGGCCGCTGGGCTGACCGTGCGAATCGGCACTTTCCCCTTCGCTGCTTCAGGGCGCGCGTTGGCTTCACGCGAAACCGAAGGTCTGGTGAAAATCATCGCCGATGCCAGCAGCGACAAGCTCTTAGGCGTGCACATTTGCGGGCCGCACGCATCCGAACTGATCGCGGAAGCAGCCTTGGCTATCGAAGCAGGCCTCAGCGCCGAAGACCTCGCACTGACCGTGCACACGCACCCAACCTTCGCAGAAACCATGATGGAAGCCGCCGAAGATGTTCATCATCTTGCGGTGCACATCTACAACCCTGCGAAACCGTCAGGTCAGCAGTAGATCGCGGGCGCGGCGTGCGCGGTTGCGCGCGTCGTCCATCAGGCGCTCGATGCCTGGCACCTGCGCTGCTTGCACCACGCCAGATTCGAAGCTGAGCACAGCGCGCACGATGGCGCCAACTGTGCCTTCGTAACGCGTCAGCGCTGCTCGCGCCGATTCCGCCAAGGGCAGTGCCTTCAGGAAGTCCACGCGCTGCTCGCCCTGCGCTGGCGCCACCGCCAACAGCAAGCCCGCGAACAACGCTTCCGCCGCCTCCGTGCGCGAAGTGATGCCGCCGAGGATTTCGCACAAGCGCGCTCGCGCCAGCACGCCTTCCGCTTCCGGCGCTGGTTCGTCGTCGCCCGGCATGAGTGCCAGCAGCGTGCACATGGCCGCGAGGCGCTCGCTACCCACTGCATGAATGGTTTCGCCCAATGTGCCCACTCCCCCCGCGGGCGGTTCGGGAATGGCGCGCAACACGCGCAGCAGCAACGCCGGATCGGTGGCCAGCACATTCGCCGCAGCGCTGACATCTGCGATGGCGCGACCCTTCAGCAACAGCAGCAGCGACAGCACTGTGGACCGGCTGACTGCAGGTAAGGAACAAGTCAGGATCGATGGCCGACTGAACCAGAAGCCTTGGTAGCCAGCGAAGTTCAGGTCTAAGCAGCGCTGATGATGCTCTTGCGTTTCCACTTTCTCTGCGATCAAGTGGAACGATGAGTACTTGTGAGCGTGGCGCGCAAACTCACTCGCCTCCATGCTTTGAATGTCCAGTTTTAGAATGCGCACGAATTCCAGCAGGCGCAGATTGCGTTCACTTTCGATGAAGTCATCCAGCGCGAAGGTGTGGCCATCAGCAGCCATGCGGCGCAACGCCAGCATCACATCTTCGTCGCAGCAAACATCTTCGAGAATCTCGAACACCACTTTTTCGCGTGGAAACAGCCTCGGGAATTCACAGAGCACACCGTTCCGCGTGAGGTTGATGAAGGCCGTGCGTCCGCTGGTCAACGCGGGCAGACCGATTTCCACCAACGCCGCCAACATCACGGCTAACGAGGCCTGGTCGCCGTCGCTGAAATCCGCAACATTGGATTTACCTGAGCGGTACAGCAGCTCGTAACCAACCAGCCCCTCACCGCGCCCATAAATGGGCTGGCGCCCAACATAGACCGTCGTTGTTGCTGGCAATTTGGCGGCTGCTGAAACCTGCACGGGTCGGCTCCTTCCGAAATGACGATCACCCCGCGGGCGCGCGGGGCTTCATCCGGCATGGTCGGATTCCGCGTCGCAGACTTTTGCCACACGGCGCACCGTGTGCGCCTCGACCACGCGCCGCGTGCGCCTCTACCGCGCACCCACTAAGATGGCCCGCGATGCCCCTTTGCGTTCGCGATCTTGGACTTCTCCCTTACGCGCAGGCCCACGAGGTGCAAGTGCGCGCCGTGGAGGACCGCCTCGCCGAGCGCTGCAGCGACACACTGCTGCTGCTGGAACATCATGCAGTCATCACACTCGGGCGCGGCACCAACCCCGCGAATGTGAAATCCGCCGGAGACATTCCCGTGGTGCCTTGCGAGCGCGGTGGTGATGTCACTCTGCACGCGCCGGGGCAATTAGTGGGCTACTTCATCCGCAGGCTGCCCGATGGCGCAGGCGGGCTGCATCGGCACTTGCGCGACATCGAAGAAGCGCTGCTGCAAGTCTGCGCGCTGCACGGGCTGGAAGGGCAGCGCTGCTCGGGTGCCACCGGAGTGTGGGTCGGTGATCGCAAGCTCGCTAGCATCGGCATCGCCTGCAAACGCCATGTCACCTGGCACGGGTTTGCACTGAATGTCAACACCGACCTTGCGCTGTTCGAGCGCATCAACCCCTGTGGTTTCTCTGCTGGGGTCATGACCACTTTGGAGCGCGAAACGCAGCGCACCTTGGACATGCGCGAAATCAAGGCCCAGTGCGCTGAAGCCTTGGCACAAGTCTGCGGAACTACTGTTTTGCTCGCATGAAGCGCCGGCCGCGCCGTTTGAGCGCATTCCGTTGAGGGCGTACGATCCTGCGCCGCGATTCGATACCTTGGTGCGCAGTGCCGCAGGAGATCCCCGATGCCCTGGCTGAACGATGAAAACCGTCATTGGCAAGAGAAAGCTCGCGAAGTAGCAGAACGCGTCATTCGTCCGCTCGCCGCAGAGCACGACCGCAAGCAGGAATACCCTTGGAAGGTTCGCGACGCCCTCGCAGAAGCTGGGCTGTTCAAAGTGTGGATCCCCAAGGCCTATGGCGGCGCCAGCGAAGGCTCTCAGAATGTCTTGAACCTCTGCCTTGTGGTGGAGCAACTTTCGCGCGCCTGTGGCGGCATCGGCGTGCTGTTTGCTGTGAATGCCTTGGGCAGTTTCCCGTTGATCGTCGGCGGCACCGAAGAACAGAAGAAGAAATATCTGCCGCGAGTAGCCTCCGGTGAAACGCTCTGCGCGTTCTGTCTGTCAGAAAAGACCGCGGGCTCGGATGCGCAAGCACTGAAGGTGCGCGGCGTAGCCGATGGCGATGCGTGGCGCATCCACGGCGAAAAGAAGTGGACCACTAATGGCGGCGCAGCCAACCTGTACACCGTCTTCGCGGTGACAGACCCAGAAGCCAAAGGCAAGCGCATTTCTGCCTTCATCGTTGAGTCAGGCGATGCAGGGTTTTCCATCGGCAAGGTGGAGGACAAGATGGGCATCCGCTGCGTGCCCGTAGTGGAAACGATTTTTGATGGCGTGAAGGTGGGCAACGATCGGCTCCTCGGCGGCAAGCCCGGCTACGGCTTCAAGCACGCCATGGAAACGCTGGATCTCGCGCGCCCCGGCGTGGCATCGCAGGCCATGGGCCTGGCGCAAGGCGCGCTGGAGTTGGCCACGGTTTACACCAGCAAGCGTTCGCAGTTCGGCGCCACGGTGAACTCGTTCCAGATGGTGCAGCAAATCCTTGCCGACATGGCCATGCGCACAGAAGCGTCGCGCCAATTGATTTACGCAGCGGCCCACGCCATCGACATTGGTTCGCCATTGGTCACGAAGTTCTCGGCGCTCAGCAAGTGCTTTGCCACCGACATGGCCATGCAAGTCACCACCGATGCTGTGCAACTCTTCGGTGGCTATGGCTACATGAAGGACTACCCCATCGAGAAGTACATGCGCGACGCCAAGATCACGCAGATCTACGAGGGCACTAATCAAGTGCAGCGTTTGGTCATCGCGCGCAATCTGATTCGCGAGTCGGCGAACTTCGCATTCCTGCGCGAGTTCATTCCGACCGAAAACCAAAACCTGTTCGATGGCTGAGGGCTAACCAATGAATATCGGCATGGTGGGTCGTGCGCGCGTGGCTGGCATGTTGTGGCTTGGCATGGGCGCGTTTTTGGTGTATCGCGGCGTCGCCTACCGCGAAGCTGCTGGCGATTCAGCGCAACTCGCGCTTGTCCTCGGCATCGTCATCGGCGTCGCCAAGGGCCTCACGGTGCTGCGCCGTTCAAGCCGTCGCGTCATCGCACGCATCGAAGCGCAGCCTGGCAAGGCGGCCGTGTGGTCTATGTGGCCACCTATTTTATTGCTGCTGATTCCGCTGATGATCGCGGGGGGCTGGGCGCTGCGCCATTACTACGGCGAGAGCAACCCTGCCGTGGTGCTGGCGGTCTACACCGGCATCGGCGCAGCGCTCATTGCTTCGTCGTTCCCGTACTTCCTCTTTGCCGCACGACACTGAGGCATCCTCAAACGCTGAAGCCCGCGGTCGCGGGGTTCGACAAAGCCCGCCGTAGCGGGCTTCGTAAGTGCGCTTCGCTGCGCCGTCAGATTTTGATGGTGCCACCTTTGGTGACAGCGATGCCGTTCGGGGTGTTGGGATCGAAGACCGCCCACTGGCTGTAGAAAGTGCCGCTGATACCGAGCGGCACCGCCAAAGGAATCCCTGCGCCACCGTTGGCATCCGTGGTGATCGGAACGAGCAGGTCCAAGGAGACATTCAAGAACACGCCTGGTGCAACAAATGCGGGCAGTGCCCCGCCGCTCCAAGTGGTGTTGCTAAGGCCCAATGCAAAGACGCCCGCCGTGTTCGGGAGGCCATCCGCCAAGCGCAGTCCGAAACTTGAGTTGCCGGGGAACGCAGGGCCGTCGGTCCACCACTGCGTGGGTTCGATGCCGCCAGTGCCATTGGATCCCGAACCAAAGGTCGGGAAGAAATCGACGATCCACGCGCCCTGCGTGTTGGCACCAATGGTGTTGTACATCTCACCCATGTAGAAACTGTCGTGGTACGGGTACACATCCCAAGTGCCGCTGTAGAGGCTGCCCGAAGCATTGCTGCCATTCGGGTCAAAGATGCCGACTTCAACCAAGGACGCAGGATTGCTGAGGTCGAGAATGCGCACGCCATCCTTGTAGTAGGAAATGAATGCGTACTTGCCTTTGATCAGCATGTTGTGAATGGAAAGGGCAGCGGATGTCATGTACGTGGTTACGAGCGTCACGTTGCTCAGGTTGGTGATGTTGTAGAGATACGCTTGCCCGCCAGTGCCTTCTGTCAGCACGAACATGTAAGTCTGTCCACCCTCGGTGAATTGCGCGCCGAAGTGGTCGTAGCCCGCAGGAGTGAATGCAGCGAGCTGAACAGCAGCCGCTGGGTTAGTCACATCCATCACCTTGGTCTGGCCGGTGCCGCCGAACAGCAACAAGCGATTTCCGTAGGGCTTCGAGTCGTGGTTGGAACTGCTGATGCTGCCGAGCAGTGGCGGGTTCAGCGGGTTGGCCGCAAGGTCGCGAATCTCGATGACATTCTGTGAAGCGCGGTTGAGGTACAGCCTGTTGCCGTCCACTTGCAAAGCATGGGCGCCAACGATGCTCGACGACACCACCACCGGCGCAGTCGGGTTGGTCAGGTCGATGACTCGCGTGGGGCCTGAGTCAGTAGTGGCATAGGCATAGTTGCCCCAAGTCTTGATCTCCTTCACGGAGATGCCGGTGACCGATCCAACGATGCTCGAATTCTCAGGAATCGTGGTGTTCACCACAGCAAGCCCGCCAGCACCGCGCGTTTGCAGTAGGTAGCGCTGCCCGCCCGCCTCGTAACCGGTGTTGCCCGCAATCCAGTCCGAAGACGGAATGGGCACATGTTTGCGCAAGCGCGTGTTCAGTTGCAGGTACTGGGCAGGAAGCAACGAACACAACAGGGCAACAACAGCAATAATGCGCATGGAGAACCTCGCGGGGGTCGGGGTGATTTGATCAGGCACAAGCCTACTCTCCCTGCGGCGTTTGGTTCTACAGGCTTATGCAGGTTTTGTTGCTAAAGACCCCGGCTCGCTGAAACGGCCCAGTGCTGCACGCAAGTCTTGCGGCAAGGCCAGTTTGGAGAAAGTGCGCAGGTCCACGCACACCACGGTGGTGCGGGCTTCGGCCTTCAAACCGTCGGGCCCGATGAAGCGGAAACGCAGGTGCGCGCTGGTCTGGCCTAGGCCACGCACAGTGAACTCGCATTGGATGGCTTCGCCGTAGCGGATGGGCGCGCTGTAATCCGCTTCCGCATGCACCGTGGGCAAACCGAGATTGAGTTCACCAAGGAAGCGGTCGTAGCTGCACGGCATGTGCGCCGCGAACCAATCTTCCATCACCCGGTGCACGAAGTGGAACAGCGTTGGAAAATATAGAACGCGAGCGTAATCCATGTCTCCGAACACCACAGGCACGGGGGTCTTGAACACAATTGGGGTCATGCCGTCCTCACTTGATCAAGTCGCGAATGGCGCGAAAGCCTGGGTTGTCGGTGCCGCCCATCCATTCGAAGAACACCGATTCGATGAGCGTGACCACAGCGCCGGCGCGCGCCATGCGTTCCAAACCTGCAATGCGGTTAGAGGGAAAACGCCCGCCGCAAGCATCCTGCACCACCTGCACTTTGTAGCCGCGAGCTAACGCGGCGAGTGCCGTCTGCAGCACGCAGATGTGCGTTTCCACACCGCATAAGACCAGCGTGCCGCGCTCGGTGGCCCGTAGCGCTGTCAAAAACTCCGGAGCGCCCGCGCAATTGAAACTCTGCTTCGCGATGCACTGCGCTGCGGGCGCCGCCGCGCGCAACGACGCCAGCGTCGGCCCCAAGCCCGCAGGGTTCTGCTCGGTGAATATGACTGGCACACCCAAGACTTGCGCGCCCCGCACCATCGTCAGCAAGCGCGCTTCCAGTTGATCCTTCTCGTGCATCACCTTCCACAAGCGTTCCTGGCAGTCGATCACGACCAGCACTGAGTCTTGGCAAACGGCGATGTCTGGATGCGCACAACCCATGGGCGGCATGCTACCGCGGCCTCACCACTGTGTGCATGAGCGCGCGTTAGAAGATGAGCTGCATCTGCAAGCGCAGACGCCATTCATCCTCGGCGGCGGCGCCCGCCGCAGTTGTGGTGATCACGCCGTAATCCAATTGTGTTTTCAAGCGATGGCGGTCTAAGAACCAGCCAAGCACGCCCAGTGTTTCCGTGATGCGCGCGTCGCCGCTGGTGACCGCACCGTAGTCGATGACCGCGTGACGCAGGCCCAACTCCAATTCTTCGGGCACCAGCATGAAGCCCGCCTGCACGAACCACCCCAGCGCATCGGGCGCGCCGCTGGCGAAAGATTTCTGGTGTAACTCGGCTGTGGCGTAAAGGCCTTTCCACACCACGGTCACATCGCCACCGATGCAGCTGTCGCTGGTGCCAAGCGCCGTGTTCTCCTTCGACCAAGCATTCACGCCCAGTTGCAGGCCGAAATCTGAGCCCGCGAAATCGCACTCGGCATAGTCCACCGCACCGAAGGGGTTCAAGGCCAAGCGGCCTAACACCATCAGCGAAGTGTTGTTCACCGGTACATCCAACCCCGTGCCGTTCACCAAAGCGATGTCGTATTCCAACAGGTCGCTCTTCTCGCCACCGACTTCGCCCATGATCCACAAACCGGTTTGATCGTCGGGCGCGAATTCATCGTTACCGATCCAGCGATTCACAAACTGCTGTTTCGAATCGCTCACGAGGAGCTGGCGACTGTAGGGCGCTGGGAAGATGCCCGCATACAAATTGAAGGCCTTCTCGGGAGCCCAGCAGATCCACGCCTCTTTGGTGTAAGCGAAGCGCGCATCAGATTCGAACGGGCCGCCAGGGCCGTCGCCAGAAACACGCCGCCCAGCCATCTCCAACTGCACTTCGTAATTCCATTCAGGGCTGAAGGCATGGCCTTTCAACCACAGGCGCACGCGCGGGGCAGTGATGTCGTAATTGGTGTCGCCACCCTCCGGCGTCTTGGTGGTCACACGCGCTTGCACGCGGCCGCCCACGATCATTTTCACCTTCGAATCCGCTGTGCTGAAGGCGAATCCCTTGCCAGGCTTGTACTCCGTGATCGGGCCGTGCTGTTGCAGACGCGCTACGAGATCTTCGGTGGCGGCATCCACTTGGCGTTCCAAGTTGTTGCGCTCGGCAGCCTCGCTGCTCAGGCGCATGAGTTCGGAGTATTGCTCCGCTGACAGCACCGACTGCGCCCGCAACATTTCCAGCAAGCGGGTTTCCACTTCCGGCTGCAACGGACTTTGGGCCCCAAGACCGAGGGTGATTCCAAAGACAACAACGAACATTCTCACGAAGCGCATGCGTTCAGTTCTCCAGTGAGGAACCACAGAGCGAATGGCGTGCCGCGCACCCGCAGGGTTCGCGGCGCTAGCGCCCAGATCCCGCATCGATGTCAAAAACCAGCAGCATCGCGCAGTAATTGAGGCCGCACCCGCCCTGTGGGATTATCCACGGTCAAGCACAACTGCGCGCAGCACCAGAGCCACTTTGTTTCCAGAACGCGCACTCCGTCGAAAACTCGACGAATCGTCAGAACGCCATTTGCACTTGGAATCGCAGACGAAACTCGTCGCTGACGGCGCCAGAGGCGGCCCAAGAGCGCACCAGCCCGCCGTCCAATTGCAGCTTCAGGTCGTGCCGCGCGGGATACCAGCCAAGGGTGGCCACGCTTTCCGTGACGCGCACAGGCCCGCCGCTGTTGTAGTCCTCAAGGTTCCCGTAACGCAGGCCGACATCGGCTACGCCCGGCACAAAGAAATAGCCCGCTTGGGCAAAGAACCCACGCTGCAACAAAGACCCAGTCGGGTTGTCGCGACGGTGCGCCTCTGCGGTGAAGTACAGCCCCTGCCACAGCAAAGTCAGGTCTGCGCCCACGCAGTTGGTGTTGTCGGTGCCAGCGTTGCCCATGGTCCAAGCGTTCAAGCCTGCTTGAATGCGCAGATCTCCCCCGGCGAAATCGCCTTCGAGATTGCCCACCGGGCCCAACGGGTCGATGGACACGCGCGCCAAGCCCATGATGGTTTCGTCAGCGTTGGCCACATTGGCGCCCGTGCCGTTCAAAGCACTGGCAGACCAGCGCACCATCTCGCCCTTCTCGCCGCCAAAGCCGCCCGCTGCGCCGATGCCCGTTTGATAGCCGCGCGCAAATGTGCCCAAGTTGCTCCAGCGGTCTACGAATTCTTGGTTGGCGTAACCGATCAGTTGTTGGCGCGAGTAGTGCACTTCCCACTGGCCGAAACGCAGCGAGAATGCACCACTGGGCTTCCACTCAATCCACGCATCCAGCAAGCTGGCGAAATTGGCGGCGCTGGTGCCTGCACCAGTGATAGTGACTTGGGGGCCCGCAAGTTCTGGCTGTATGCGGTAGCGCCATTCCGGGCTGAACATGTGCCCTTCCAACCACAGCCGCACGCGCGGCGTGCTGAAGTTGTAGCGGTCAGCGCCAACCTCCGGCGATGAACTGGTGAAGCGCACTTGAACGCGCCCACCGACCATCATGCGCGCCTTGCTGTCTGCGGTGCTGAAATGGAAACCGCCGCCGGCCTTGTATCCCGTTACGGGCGCCGCTTCCTGCAACTGAGCGGTGAGCGATTCCACCTGTGCCGCCAATGTCTCGCCATCGCCACGAGCAGCAGCCGCTGCTGCAGCTTCAGCGCGCAGAGCGTTCACTTCGGCTTCGGTGCACACACCTTTGGCGCGCAAGATGTCCAAGAGCCGTGCTTCAAACGGCGTCTGCGCGGGCAGCAGCAGCGCAAGTGCACCCAAGACGCAGCAGATAGCGGAAATGCTCTTAACAACGCGAAAATTTTGCATAGCGATGATGGCATTCATGGGTAGGATCCGACCCGCCCGAAATCAACCAGATTTCATACCGGATTGCAGTATTTCAGAAAATGATCTGCGCTTGCAGGCGGATACGGAACTCATCCGTGTCGCCGGCGCCGCCGATGTTCCTGACGGACACACTGCCTGCATCCAATTGCAGCTTCACGTTGTGCTGCTCAATGTAATAACCCAGCACGCCCAGCAATTCGGTGGTGTCATCGAGGCCACTCGTGGCTCCGTCAACCCAGAAGCGGGCATAACGCAGACCCACATCCACCACGCCCGGATCGACGAAGTAGCCCGCTTGTGCGAAGAAGCCCACGCGATCGTTGCTGTTGTCAGCAAAAGTGCGTCTGTGGAACTCGCTGGTGGCATATAGGCCATGCCCCACCACTGTGATGTCAGCACCGATGCTGCAGTCGTCCGCCATCAGCATGGTGTTGTTCATCGTCCAAGCGTTGAGGCCAAGTGCTGCTTTGAAATCGCCGCCAGCGAAATCGCTTTCGGAGTACTTCACGGCACCAAACGGATTCACCGCGACGCGACCCACAACCATCATCATGTCGTCGCCACCCGAGGTCTGTTGCACATTGAGGCCGTTGCCGTTGAACACACCAGCGGCGTAATCGATCAGATCATTCTTCTCACCCAGTGCTGCGCCGTGGACCATCAAGCCGGGTTGGTAGTTCTGGGTGAATTGGCCGTTGCCCACCCAGCGGTCAACAAACTCTTGAGAGCCGGAACTGGTCAGCCACTGGCGCGAGTAAGGCGTCTTGAACTGGCCGAAGCGCACATTCAGCGCGGGGCTGGATGCGTATTCCACATAGGCCTCGCGCAGGGCCGCAGCACTGGCGCTGCTGGTGGACGCACCCGCAGTGACGCGATCCCCGGAGAGATCGAACTGCACGCGGTACTTCCATTCCGGCGCAAAGATGCTGCCTTCCGCCCAGATGCGCACGCGCTGCGCCGCAAAGTTCAGCTTGTCGGCGGCATTCTCGATGCCGTCATGAGTGGCGCGCACTTGCACGCGACCACCCAAAGTCATGCTGTATTTGCCGTCTGCAGTCGCGTAGTTGAAGCCCTTGCCGGACTTCCAACTGGTCTTGGGCGCAGCGTCTTGCATCTGCGCAACCATTTCCTCCACGCGCCCGCTCACTTGCTGCTCGAGCTCTGCGCTTTCGCGCAACTGCTTTTCCAGCGAAGAGAGCTCTGTGAACTCCGCAGCGTCGATGACGCCGCGAGTGCGCAGAATCTGCAACAGCCGCCCTTCGACGGATGGTGCTGCAGTCTCTTGCGCGTACAGGCCCGTAGCCCCCAAGAGGGCCACCAGACCGAGGATCGAACACATTGACTTCACTTGCATAACGAATCTCCTAACCTTTCTTGTGCGTGCGCGGCAACCAACCGGCAGGGATGATTTCGCAGCGCTGCGTCAAGAGCATACAAACTTTCAGTAAAGCCAAGATAAAGAGCGCCTTCCCTAACTCCGCGGGGCTCATGGGCGCTTTGCTGAACGAACGGGCTTGCTGAGGATCAAAGCCCTGCGATAGTGGCAGCCATGCGCTTGCTCTTCTTGTGCACCGGTAATTCGTGTCGCTCGCAAATGGCCGAGGGTTTCGCGCGAGCACTAGCCCCACCTGGGTTGGTAGTGGCTAGCGCCGGCACACACCCGAGCAGCGTGCACCCGCTGGCCGTGCAAGTGATGCACGAGGCCGGAGTGGACATCAGCGCGCAGCGCTCCAAAGGGCTCGATGCCGTGGCGCTCGCGGAGGCGGATGTGGTGGTGACCCTGTGCGGCGACGCCGATGAGCGCTGCCCGGTGCTGCCGCGCAAATGCCGGCGGCACCATTGGCCGATTTCGGATCCTGCACTTCTCAGCGGCGATGCGGCCACTGTGTTGCAGGGCTTCCGCTCCGTGCGTGACCAATTGGCGGCGCGTGTGCGCTTGCTGGTGTTCAGCCTCGGTGAAGGCGGCGCGCTGGTGAACTCCATCGAGCCCATTCACGACGCGGGGTTCATGAAGTTTCAGTGCGAAGAATTGGTGCTGCCCAACGGAGTGCATTGCTCTTTGAAAATTATCCGCCACCCCGGTGCCGCCTGCGTGGTGCCGCTGCTGCCAGATGGACAGGTGGTGCTCATTCGGCAATATCGCCACGCCGCGGGCGGCTACATCCTGGAAGCGCCAGCAGGCAAGCTGGATGGCGGAGAGACACCAGAGTCTTGTGCGCTGCGCGAGATCGAGGAAGAAGCGGGCCTCAGCGCGGGAAAACTGCATCGGCTGGGGCCGATTTTCACGACGCCCGGATTCACCGACGAGGTGATCCACTTGTTTGCGGCCACGCAATTGCAGCGCGTGCCCGCGCGCCCCGAGCACGACGAGATCATCGAGACGGTGGAGATGCCGCTTGCAACCGCGCTCGAACTGGCGCGCAGTGGCGAAATCTGCGACGGAAAAACGCTGTGCGCACTGTGGCGGGTGGAGCAGGAGCTGCGCGCAGGCTCACTGCGTCCGTAGGACGCAGTGAGCCTGCGGATCAAACTGTCCAAGCACCCAGCATCAACCCGCGCAGCAAGAAGAAGGAAGCAGCTCCCAAAGCCATGCTCGCCGGGAAAGTGGCCACCCACGCAAACAGAATCTTCTTCCCCACATTCCAGCGCACGGCCTTGCGGCCTCTGCCCGCAGCCACACCCATGATGGCGCCAGTAATGCTGTGCGTGGTGCTGATAGGCACGCCAGCAAGTGTGTTCAGCAGGATGGTGGTGGATGCTCCGGTTTCTGCAGCGAAGCCTTGGTAGGACTTCATCTCGCCGAGGCGGCTGCCAAGAGTGCGCATGACACCCCAGCCACCGACGATCGAACCGAAGAACATGGCCGCGGCACATGAAAACCGCACCCACGGTTCGATATAGAAGCCACTGCTGATGTCTTGTTGGTGCGTAGCGATCATGACGCCCGTGATGATGCCCATGGCCTTTTGCGCGTCGCCAGTTCCGTGGCTGAAAGCCATGGCGCCGGCGGAAACTATTTGTGCCTTATCGAAGAACCAGTTGGCTTTGCGCGGCTTCATCTTTGCGCAAATGCGCGAGATGATGACCACGAGGATGAAACCGAAAATGAACCCGGCGATGGGTGAAGCAATGATGCCTTTGCCCACCTTCATGATGCCGTCGCCCATGACACCGTTGCTGCCCGAAGCGAACAACGCCGCGCCAACCAGCGCGCCTAACAGTGAGTGCGAGCACGAAATCGGCAGCCCGCGCACGGTGCACCAAGTGATCCAGATCGGTGCGCCCGCAACCGCAGCCATGAAGATGTAGGGCCCGATGGATTGGTCGTTCAGAATGTCCTTGGGCACGATTTCCGCGCCCACGGTCTTGGCCACTTCAGCGCTGAACAGCGCGCCGATGCCATTCAGTACGGCTCCGAAAATGACGGCGGGGACAGGGCGCATAACGCGTGTGCCCACCACGGTGGCGATGGCGTTGGCCGCATCGTTCCAGCCGTTCGCCATGTCAAAGATCAGGGCGAACACTGTGACGAAGATGACAATAGTGACAGGATCCATGGCGGCCTCCTGTCAGCTGTTCTTGATCATGATGGCTTCGAGAATGTTGGCCACATCCTCACACTTATCGGTGGCCTTCTCGAGGTCGTAGTAGATATCCTTCCACTTAATCACTTCGATGGCTTCACTGGATTCGAACAATTTGGCTACGCCCTCCTGCGAGATGCGGTCGGCCTCAGATTCAATCTCGTGCACGCGGCGGCAGCCGGCCAGCAGCCGCGAACTGTCCTTCAGATTGCGCAGTCCCGGCATGATGTCGCGGATCACTGCTGTGGCATCGACGAGGCAACGCGACAGTTCCCGCGCTGTGTGTGTCGGCTGGTCAACCTTGTACAGCACCATGCGACTGGCAGCTTCGTCCATGCTGTCCAGCACATCGTCGAGCCGGCAAATAAGGTCGTGGATGTCGTCGCGTTCGAAGGGCGTGATGAAAGTTCGATTCAGTTTGTCGATGGTTTCATGGGTGAAGCGGTCGCCGTGGTGCTCGTAGCCATGGATGGCCGTGGCTTTCTCTGCCACGCTCGAAAAATCCTGCATGAACTTTTGCAGAGCGCCCGCCGCGTCCGCCACATTGAAGGCCGAACGCTCGAACATGGTGAAAAACTCTGGGTCCTTGGGAATGAACGCCATGGGGCTGGGGCTCCTTGTAGGACTGTGAGATACCCGCAGATAAAGATCCTGTAAAGCGCGCGCTACGCGCTGACTTGGTGGGCTACGCGGTCACGGTCGGCTCTGACATCTCGGGCTCCGCGCGGCGAATGGTCGCTCTGCCGACCGGTCGGATGCACTCCAACGGGAGCTACGCGCTAACTTGGTGGGCTACGCGGTCACGGTCGGATGCACTCCAACGGACCGCTCCGCCTCACCAAGTCAGCGCTCCGCTATCTCAAGTCAGCGCTCCGCTATTTATTCGCGGGGGCTACGCGCTCATCAGCGAGCAGGAGCGCTGAGTGCGGCTTCGACCCCAAGATCTACCGGGCCAGCTTTGCGCAGGCTTTCCAGCAAAGTCTTTGCGCGGTCCGGAGTGCCCATCAAGTTCCAACAGCGTGTGAGCAACGCGGCCACATGAGCGCTGCGCTCTTGATCGAAGGCACGCAGGAGCAGCGGTTCGGCCAACGCCAACTTGCCGGCAAGCATCTGCGCTGTGCCCAATTGCAGCGCCAGTCCTGGCAGCTCCGGGTTGCGCTGCGCGGCGCCTTGCAAGAAGCGCGCAGCGATGGTCGCATACTGCCGCGCCAACACAGGGTCTGCTGTGAAACTGACCCAAGCCATCTGCAACGCTGCGCGTCCAATCAGCGCCTGCGCATCGGCGCCGCGTGGTGCAGTTTCCATGGCATGCCGCAACGCGCCTTCGGCTTCGCCGCGATCGCCGCAACCCACCGCCGCCTGCGCCACACCCAACACCGCCACCAACGAGCGGGAGTTGGTATCGAAGGCCTGACGGAACACGCCGCGTGCTTCTGCATACTGCTTGGCGCTCAGCAGCTTCAGCCCGTGCTGTTCCAATGCCGTAGGTGCTGCAAAGCCTTGCTGTGGCCCTTGCTGGCAGGCAACCAGCACCAAGCAGAACAGCAAGGTCACGGCAGATTTCATGCAGCGGAGTCTACACGGGCGGAGCTCGATGCGCTGTTACAGCGGCCAGCGAATCACGAAAGTGCTGCCGACGCCCTGCTGCGAGCGCACGCTAATGCTGCCGCCATGCAACAGCACAAGGTGCTTCACGATGGCCAGCCCCAACCCGGTACCACCCACCGCACGGTCCCGAGCCCGGTCCATGCGGAAGAACCGTTGGAACACCATCTCGCCACTGGCTTCGGGAATGCCGATGCCGGTGTCCTGCACTTCCAACACCACGGCGTCTTTCTCTGGCGTTGCACGCACCGTGACACTGCCGCCTTCGCGGTTGAACTTGATGGCGTTGTCCACCAAGTTCTGCAGCACTTGTTCCAGCCGCCGCCGATCCGCGCGCACTTGCAAACCTGCAGGGATGGCTGCGCTAGCGCGCACACCTGAAGCCTGCAGTTTGTGTTCGACCACATGCAGCACTTCGCGCACCACTTCTCCAAGGTCAACGCTGCGCAGTTCCAGTTTGACCGCGCCGGTTTCCATCAGTGAAAGGTCGGTGAGGTCGGCCACCAAGGCCGTCATCCGTTCTGCTTGACGCTCGGCCATCTGCAAAAACTTCTTGGTCGCAGGGTCGCTGGCCGCGCTGCTATCCAAGAGCATTTCCACCGCACCTTTAATGGCTGTGATAGGCGTGCGCAATTCGTGCGACACATCGGCCACAAAACGCCGGCGCATATTTTCCAGCGCTTCCAACCGCGAGATGTCGAAGAACAGCGCCAGCACGCCGGGATGGTCGCTGCCACTCAGTACAATCGGCCGCAATAGCACTTCGTAGCTGTGCTCGGTTTCATCCACGCCGCGCAAGATGAAGCGCGTTTCTTCATGGCTGTTCAGGACGCGCGCAATTTGCTGCAACACTTCGCGTTGGCGCACCACCTCAGGCAAGCGACGCCCCACGGGCTCCACCCCTGCGGCAAATAGCTCGCAATACGCGCGGTTTGCGCGCACGATGCGTTCGTCAGGGCCGATCAAAAGCAGCCCCTCGCCCACCCCGTCCATCATGGCGCGCAGCAACGCTTCCTCTGCTGCCTTGTCCGCCACGCGCGCCAACAAGTTGGATTGCATCCGGTTGATGCTGCCACCTAATCTGGCGAGTTCTTCTTCTTCGGGCTCGGGGACGGTCAGATTGGAAGCACCCAGCGCAACTTGCTCGGCCACTGCCGCCATGATTTCAATGGGGCGTGTGAAACGGCGCACGAGGACCCAAGTCACCGCGCCTACCAGCGTCAGCAGCCCGACGAATAAAAGCACGATGACCACCAAGCGATCGGCCTCAAACGATTCGATTTCCGCGAGTGGCATGGCCAAGCGCAGCGTGCGCACAAGGCCAGCGCCTTCAACGCGGCGCGCACAGTAGAAATATTCTTCGCTGGTAGTGGCGCTGCGGCGGCGTGCGCTGCCCCAACCCGAATTGCGCGCGGCTACAACCTCTTCGCGATCTGCGTGGCTTTCCAAACGATTCAGCAGCGCGCCCTGCACGGCGGTATCGGCCAACACACGCCCTTCGGCGTCCATCAAAGTGACACGCAGGCCCAACGCGCGGCCCCAATCTGCGGCCAAGGCACTCAGTTCGCTGTGCTGTGCAACACTCGCAGGCTGCGCCAGCAAGCTCGTTTCCATTTCCAAACGACGCATCGCCACTTCGCGCACAGTGCCGCGCAAAACGCTGGCTGCGCCAAAGGCCAAGGCGAGGCCTCCGAGCAGCAGCCCCAGTGAGAGCAGCAGCAATAGCCGACTACGAAGTCTCACTCGGTACCTTTTTGCGTTTGGCGCCCACCGTGCCGGATGACTTGCCCCTCGGCCACATACACAACCATCTCGGCGATGTTGGTGCAGTGATCGCCCATGCGCTCGAAGTTCTTCGCCACCATCAACAAACGCAGCGCCCGCGGCACAGCGGCAGGGTCTGTGGTCATCACCGTCAGAAGCGCGCTGAAGGTGCGCTCCATGCAGGCATCCAATTCGTCGTCCATGCGCAAGGTTGCACGCGCCGCCATTCCATCGCGGCGCACCATCGCATCGGTCACCGACGCCAGCATCGCGCGCGCGCGCCGCGCCATTTGCGGCAAGTCCACCATCGCGGCCAGCTCGGGTTCTTCATTCAAGTCGAGGACGCGCTCGCACACGCTGCACGCGAGGTCCGCAAGGCGTTCCAATTCTGGCGCCACTTTCATGGCGGTAGTGACAAAGCGCAGATCGGAAGCGATGGGATGGTGCCGCGACAGAATGTCCATGCACATGCGATCCACTTCCAATTCCACTTGGTCCACCGCTTCGTCCTCGGCAATGAGGCGGCGTGCTGCAGCGGAATCGCGCTCGGTCAGCGCTTTCACGCTGCGGGCGATGAACTCGTCTGCCATGCTGCCCAAATAGAGCATGCGATCAGAAAGAGTTGCGAGGGCGTCATCAAGATGCAAATGCATGCGAGCTCCAAGGATCAGCCGAAGCGACCCGTTATATAGTCTTCCGTTTGGCGGCACATGGGGTTCAAGAACAGTTGCTCGGTGGGGCCATATTCCACCAAGCGCCCGAGGTACAGAAACGCGGTGTAATCACTGACGCGCGAGGCCTGCTGCATCGAATGCGTGACGATGATCAGCGTGTAGCGCCCTTTCAGTTCCTGAATCAGTTCTTCAACACGCGCGGTGGAAATCGGGTCCAGCGCCGAGCACGGCTCGTCCAGCAAGATCACCTCGGGGTCCACCGCCAGCGCGCGAGCGATGCACAAGCGCTGCTGCTGGCCGCCGGACAAGCCAGTGGCGTTGTCGTTCAAACGATCTTTAGTTTCGTCCCACAGTGCCGCAGAGCGCAACGAGCGTTCCACGATGGCGTCCAGATCTGCACGACGACTGATGCCGTGAATGCGCGGGCCGTAAGCCACATTCTCGTAAATCGATTTGGGGAACGGGTTGGACTTCTGAAACACCATGCCCACTTGGCGGCGCAGTTCGCTGACATCCAGCAGCGGATCGTCGATGGGGCGCCCGTCGAAAGTGATCAGCCCTTCGATGCGCACATTTTCAACCAGATCATTCATGCGGTTGAAGCAGCGGATCAAGGTGGACTTGCCGCAACCGGAGGGGCCGATGAGTGCTGTGACGCAGTGGCGCGGAATGTCCATGTGCACGCCGTGCAACGCTTGCGCCGAACCGTAGTGCAAGTTCAATCCGCGCACGGAGAACACAGGGTCGGTGATGCCTGGGTCTGTGGCGGAAAGCCGTGCGGGCCGTGCTTTGGGTGTAAGGCTGTTGGCGTCCATGAGGCCTTTCAGAATCCTGTGCCAGCGTAGCGCCGCCGGGCTTTGTTCCGCAGCCGGATGGCCACGATGTTCAAGAGCAACACCAGCACGATCAACAGCAGCGTGGTGGCAAACACCAGCGGCTTTGTGGCTTCCACATCGGGGCTCTGAAAGCCCACATCGTAGATGTGGAACCCAAGGTGCATGAACTTGCGTTCGGCGTGCAGGAAGGGCGCGGTGCCATCCACCGCCAAGTCCGGCGCGAGCTTCACCATGCCCACCACCATCAGCGGAGCCACTTCTCCAGCAGCGCGCCCGATGGCAAGAATGGTGCCCGTCAGGATCGCAGGCAAGCTCGCCGGCAGGACCACACGACGGATGGTTTCGAAACGCGTGGCGCCCAGCGCCAGCGAACCTTCGCGCACGGCGCGCGGCACCGCAGCGAGGCCCTCTTCCACTGCCACGATCACCACTGGCAGCGTCAGCAGCGCCAACGTCAAGCTGGCCCACAACACGCCGCCGGTGCCAAACGTCGGCGTGGGCAAGGCATCGCTGTAGAACAGCGAATCAATCTGTCCGCCCAACACATACACGAAGAAGCCCAGCCCAAATACGCCGAACACAATGCTGGGCGTGCCGGCCAAATTGTTCACACAAATGCGCACCAAGCGCGTGAGCACACCTTGGCGCGCATATTCTTTCAGCCACACCGCAGACACAACGCCCAAAGGCACCACCACCAATGTCATCAAGAACACCATCAGCACTGTGCCGAAGATCGCCGGGAACACGCCGCCTTCGGTGTTGGATTCGCGGGGCTGTGCCGATAGAAATTCCCACATGCGCGCTGCGTGCAAGCCCAAGCGTTCCCATTGCCCAAGCTGATTGGGTGCATGAAAACCGAGGATGCTGCTAATCACGACGGCCTTGGTGTGGCCTGCCGCGTCTTCCACCAACAGCGTTTCGCTGTCGTGGCGCACTCGGCGCACGCGCACTTGTTCCAGCAACTCTGCATGCAGCGCTCCCATCTGCGCGCGCTCGACCGCGAGCTCTGTAGGCAACGCCGGTGCGCTGCGCGCCGCTTTCACTTCGCGCAAACGCAAAGCTTCCAGCCGATCATTCAGCGGTGCGAGGCGTTCTTCCTCCATGCGCCGGAGTTCCGCGCGCTCGTCGTTCTTGGTGTGCAACAGCGCTTCCAGCGCGGTGGGGAGCTTTGCAGCGTCTTGCTCCAGCACTTCGGTGCCGCGCTGCAACGCTTTGAAGCGCACCAACAGTGGACCCCATGCACTGCGCTCCATCCACTGCAATTCTGCAGGCTCGCTGCGCCGCACAATGTTGTCCTCGCGCACCCACACGAATCCGTCGCCACCTAAGTCGCGATTGCAGGTGCGGTAGCGCAGCTCCACGCCCGCCGTTTCCCGGCCATCCGCACCGCGTATTGGTTTCTCGTCTTTCAGTTCTCCAAAGAACTTGCGTCCGTCGTGGCACTCCACTAATTCAACCCGGTTGGGCCAGAAGGCGCGCAGGCCTTCCACGCTGATCAGCGTCACCAAACCCACAACCAGCAAGATGCAAATGGCCAAAGCCATGTTGCACAGCTCCAGCATGGGGCGGCGCTTGCTGCGCGTGGCTTCAGAGCGCGCCATGTTTCCTCCTTAAGCGCTCGCGCACGCGGTCGGCCACCGAATTCACGGCCAGATTCAGCACGAACAACAGCAGCACCGACAAGAACAGCGTGCGATACAAAGTGCCACCGTGTGGCGCTTCAGGGATTTCTGTAGCGATGTTGGCCGACAATGTGCGCAGCCCGTTGAAAGGCGATAGCGACATGATGGGTGTGTTGCCCGTGGCCATCAGCACGATCATGGTTTCGCCCAGCGCACGGCCAAAGCCCACCATGATGGCGGCGAACACGCCGGGGCCCGCAGCAGGCAACACCACGCGGCGCACGGTTTCCCAACGGTCCGCGCCGAGTGCCAAAGAGCCCAGCACCAAACTGCGCGGCACATTGCTCAGCGCTTCGTCCGCCAGAGAAAACACAATGGGAATCACCGCAAAGCCCATGCCCAAGGCCACCACCAACGCATTGCGTTGGTCGTATGTCAGGCCCAGCATCTCGCGCAGCCACATGCGTGCGTCACCGCCGAACGCAGCGCGCTCCAGCGAGGGCGATATCCATAATGCAAAGGCAACGGAACCCACAACCGCCAGTAATTGCCCAAGCAAAGCCGCACCAGGTTTCCCCGGAATCCACCCGCGCTTCGCGGCCCAGCGCATCACTGTGCCGGCAATGATGGCGCCAGCAGGCAGCGCCAGCGCCAGCAAAAACACTCCGGGCAAGACGCGCTCTAAAATCGGTGCCAGCCACAATCCGGCGATGAAACCCAGCACCACGCTGGGCAGCGATGCCATCATTTCCACCACAGGCTTCACGATGCCGCGCAAGCGCGGCCCGAGGAATTGGCTGCTAAAAATCGCTGCGCCCACACCCAGTGGCACCGCTAACAGCAGTGCGAACAGTGTGCCTTTCAGCGTGCCGAAGAGCAGCGGCAGCAGCGACAGCTTGGGTTCATAGTCATCGTTGCCCGAACTGGACTGCCACGTGAGCGAGCTGTCGCCGTAACCTTCGTAGCGCACGGGCAAGAACCACGCGCTGAAAGAAATATCGGGGTGCGGATTGTCGATCCGCAGCAGCGCAGCGCCGCTAGCGCCCAGCAGCGTGGCGCCATCGCCCTTCACGGCGAGGCAGCCTGTTTGCAGGTCTTTCAGGCCACTGCGCCCGCGCCACACTTCGCGCCCCGAAGTGGAATGGCACAGGCTGACCACACCCGCTGCATCGGCAACCATGAAACTCTTGTCACGCCACGCAGGCGCGATCAGCCGCGCTGCGCTGGACAACGCTGGGAAGCTACGCACAAAATCCAAGTGCGGTGCACCTTCTGCGTTGCGCATCAAGAACCACACGCCCACCGCGCCATCGCTGCATGCCACCACCCATGCTTGTTCGCCGAATAGCGGCGCGATGGCACTAGCATAGGCAGGGATGTCCGCCCCCAGAGTCACTCCGGGGGCCTCTTGCTCGCGCAGCACCGGGTGTTCCGCATCGGCTTCCACCACGCAAGCGATGCGCCCGTTGGCAAGCGCTGCAACAACATTCTTGCCGTCTGCTGTGATGCGCAATATCTGCGCAGCGGCGCTGAGGCGCAGCTCTGCCGTGCTGTGCTGCAATTCCGATTCACCCGTGAACATGTTGTCCACGCGGCGGCTGTGGCGCAGCAACAAGCGCCCGTCATTGGTGGCAACGGCCACATGCGCGGCACCATCGTCGCCAAGGCGCCCACTGAGCGCAGCGACTTCAGCAGCAGGCAACATGGGTTCCAACTGCACGCGCTGCAGGGCCCACCCTGGCACCACGGCTGCGCGACTCGCGGCATCAGCCGGCGCGATTTCGCTGAAGCGCGCAAGCACGATCGCACCATCTGCTGCGAGTGCGGCCACTTCGTTGCTGCCCGGCATGGATCCAATCAGCGCCGGCGCTGCGCAGAGCTGCGGCCCCCTGTGCACGGCTCCAGTGTTCTCGATGCGCAGCAATTCGCCGCTGCGTGTCCAAGCCAACACATGGTCGCCGCGCTCGGAGCCGGTGCAGCCTGCAATATTTTCCGGGATGGCGCGCGGGCCGGCGCTTGGGGTGGCGCTGGCCGGCACGAACAACGGCACCACTTCCCACACCAAGAACGCGAGCATGCCCAGAATGAGCAACACCGCAAACAAACCGCCCGCAGAAAAGAGCAGCGTGGCGATGCGGTCGGTCAGACGCCTGCGCCCCACGGCGCCAGCCATGCCGCCACGAACTCGCTTTTTTGTGTTGGCGTCTGGCTGGTTCACTGGGAGATCATTCCAACAGGCTCAGTTCTTCGTTGCCATGGCGCCCAAGGCCTTGGTTGCCACTGCTGCGGTGAGCGGCAGATAACCATCCTTCACCACAATCTCTTGGCCTTGCTTCGACAGCACGAAGCGCAGGAACTCGCTGGTCAGCGGGTCCATCGCCTTGGTGGGGGCTTTGTTCACATACACGAACAAGAAGCGACTCAATGGATACTTGCCGCCATAAACTTCGGCTGAAGAAGTGCCCACCGCGGCTTCGCCGGTCTTCACCGACAAGCGCAGGATCTTCACATCGCTGGTGCGATAGCCGACGCCGCTGTACCCCATGGCATACAAGTCGCCGCCCACGCCTTGCACCACCGCTGCGGAACCCGGCTGCTCTTTCACCGTGTCCTTGAAATCGCCCTTCGACAGTGCGTGTTCTTTGAAGTAGCCATAGGTGCCCGAGGCGGAGTTGCGTCCGTAAAGGCTGAGCGGGCGCGCGGCCCAATCGCCAGTGAGCCCTAGCTCGCCCCATGTCGAAATATCCGCTGCGGCACCGCCCTTGCGCGTCTTGGAGAAGATTGCGTCGGCTTGTTGCAGCGACAGGCTTTCCAGTGGGCAGTCCTTGTGCACATAAATCGCGAGTGCGTCGATGGCCACCGGCACGGCGGTGGGCTTGTACCCAAACTTCTTTTCGAACTCGTCGATTTCTGTGGCCTTCATGTTGCGGCTCATTGGCCCCAACTGCGCAGTGCCCGCGATCAGTGCCGGCGGCGCCGTGGCAGAACCCTTGCCTTCGATCTGCGTGTTCACGCCCGGGTAGCACTGCTTGAAGCCTTCGCTCCACAGCGCCATCAGATTGTTCAGCGTGTCGGAACCGACAGAGCTGAGGTTGCCGGAAACGCCGGCCACCGTGCGGTACTCAGGCAAGCCCGCATCCACCGCAGTTTGGGCCACCGCGGAAAGGGCCAGCACCATCAGCATCAAACTTGTGCGCATCTTTTTCTCCTTGAGGTTCCTACGGCACCGCCGCAGGTGCGGGCCGCAAGGGCTCGCTGACTCAAGCTTGGCGCCCAAAGATAAAGATCCTTGTGGGCACTTGGTAAAGACAATGCCTGCGCAGTGTAAAGGCCTGATAAAGACCGCGAAGATCAGGCCTTTTGGTCGTCGAATCGATAACCCAGGCCGCGCACCGTGGCCACAGCATCGCCGCCAGCCCCCAGCTTCTTGCGCAAATTACCGATGTGCACATCGATGTTGCGGTCGATGACCACAACGCCCTCGCCGATGACATGGGGCATCAATTCCTGGCGTGTGAAGACGCGCCCAGCGTGCTTCATCAAGTGTTGCAGCAGGCGGAACTCGGTCATGGTCAGCACCACGGGCTGGCCATCCACCAACACTTCGTGGCGCAACGGGTCGACACTGATGCGCCCGCGGTTGAGCGGCCGCGCGTGGCCCCCGGTGGTTTGCGTCTGCGTGCGCCGTACCGCCGTGCGCACTCGGGCCGACAGCTCCTTCAGCGAAAACGGCTTGGTGATGTAGTCATCTGCGCCGATGTTCAGCCCGTCGACCACATCTTTTTCTTGGCCTCGGCTAGTCACCATCAACACTGGCAACCCAGCGGTTTTCGGCTCGCGCCGAATGCGCCTGCAAATCTCGTAGCCATCCATGCCCGGCAGCATCAAATCCAACAAGGCCACATCGTAGGAACGCGACAGGGCGAGGTCTAAACCCCGATCGCCGGTGTTGGCAGTCTCCACCACAAACCCTTCCTTCTCCAAGTGGAAGCGGATGAGGTCGCGGATGTCGCCTTCATCTTCGACGACGAGCACCCTCGGCTTCGAGCGGTCTGGCGACGCTGTCGTTGGGCTCTTGTTCATGAGAAGGCTCCGGCAGCAGTATCCCTCGCCATCGTGAAGATTCTATGAAGGCCCCGAATCTCCGGCCGCCCTGTCGCTGCGCATGATGCCGCGCGCTGCGGATTCCCCCGCCACCCAGCCGGTGCTGAAAGCCGCTTGGAAATTGAAGCCTCCGATGGGGCCGTCGATATCCAGCACCTCGCCGCAAAGATGCAGGCCGGGCATGAGGCGCGATTCCATGCTGCGAGGGTCGATCTCGGCCAAGGCGACGCCGCCCCGCGTGACTTCAGCGTGATCAAAGCCGCGCGAACGCCGCACCACCACAGCGCAGTGCTTCAGCGTGCGCAACAATGCTGCGCGCTGTTCGCGGCGCAGCGTGCTGCTGCGCATTGCTGGATCCAGCCCGGAACGCTCCAAAAGCACTGCGCGCAATCTTTGCGGCAAGCCGGCGGGCAACAGCGCTTCCACCGAACGGTCAGTGGCCCGCGCGGCGGCGGCCAGTTGTTGGTCCAAGGTGGCTTCAGGAATTGCAGCCACGAAATCAATTTCGATAGTTACGCCGTGCTGCGCCGCACCCTGCGCCGCGAGTTGGGCTTCGATTTCGCCGGACACATCCATAGGCCCGGGGCCTGACAATCCTTCGTGAGTGAATAACAGTGGCGCCACGAAACGCTGCCAATTGCCATCCGCATTCTGCACGCTGACCGCTGCGTCTTCGACACTCAAGCCGCTGAGCGCGCGGAGGTCGCGGTCATCGACCAGCAATGGCGCCAAGGCGGCGAACTGCGCACTAATGCTGTGGCCCAAGTTTGCGGCCACTTTGTAGCCATCGCCGGTAGTGCCTGCGCGGGGCCAAGAGCGCCCGCCGGTAGCGAGGATCACGCGCCGCGCGCGAAACACACCGCACGCAGTTTGCAGCACGAAGCGGTGCTGCTCACCAGCACCACTTCGTGCTGTCTCCTCCACCGATGCAAGTTCCAACGCCTGCAAGCCGCACTGTTCGCGCAAGTCTGCGCCAGCGCCTTGCAGCGCGCGCAGCAGCGCATCCAGCACCACCGAAGAACGCCCTGCTTGCGGAAACACTTTTTCGCCGGGCTCTTCCACCAGTGCGACGCCGCGCTCTTCAAACCAGGTGCGCACCCGCGCGGGCGGCAGGGCTTTGAAAGCGAAACGCAAGAATTCGTCCTGCGGCGCGCGGAAACTGCGCAGCAACGCCGCGCCTTCGCGAGTGGTCGTCACATTGCAACGCCCACCACCGCTGATCAGGATCTTTGCGCCCGCGCGGCGGTTTTTTTCCAGCACCACCACGCTGGCGCCCAACTCGCCCGCGCGAATGGCCGCAAGCAGCCCCGCCGCACCGCCGCCGATGACGGCGATGTCCACCGCACAGGGATCCACTTTCACATCGTCCGCACAGGCGCAATGCCGAGGTCACGGGCAATGCCACGCGACAGTGCCAAAATCAGCGCGCAAGTCAGCGGCCACAGGCTCATCAGCAGCGCGCTCACCAGCGTGAACACCGTGACACCCATGCGCACCGCTTGCGGCACTGAGGCCACTTCGCTGTCCAAGGCTTGGCCTGATTCCCGCGCCGCTTGTTCCAGCACGGGGAGAATTTCAGCGGTGAATGCGCCCACCACTTCTTGCATGGCCAACGCCGTGGCGGCGTTCAGCCCAATGATGAGCACGCACGCAACGATGCCCACCCACTTGGCCGCGCCGCGCCGCAAGAACAGCAAGATCCCCGCCACGAACATGGCCACTTGCGCCGCGACACTCAACACACCCAATATTTGCAGGCGCGCGGCCGCGGGGTGCTTGGTGGCTTCCGCCAAGCCGCGCCCAGCCGCTTCGGGAACGCTCTCGCGCAGCAACACATCGAAGCCGCGGATGATGCGCTCGCGCTCTTCTTCGGTGTTGGCTCGCTTCAGAGCCTCGTTCTTGGCGTTCTCAAACTGCGACTGAATCTGGACCTTCAAGACCTCGTCGGTCATGGTGCCACTGCGCAAAGCGAACAGGCTGGCTGACCACCATGCGTCGATGCAGCCGCAGCCCAGCGAGAACAGCAAACACCCCACCGCTACGAGCACCAGCATCACCCCCATGGAGCGGGGCGGCTGCACCCCCTGTTGGCCTGCGTAGGCCCAGGGTTGTTGCGGTGGAACTGGCCCTAACCCTTGGCTGGGGCCTGCATTTTCTGGATTTGTGCCTTCGGTCATGTTCTTGCCTCGTGAAAAACACTGCCCACTGCAACGGGTTCGAACTCAGCGGCAATATGTGCCTTAGCTCAGTTGGAACGCCGCCCCAGCACAGGCCGCGGCGGCGGTGCAGCTTAGCGCCGCGCCCGGGGCGTTGCCCGGGGTCCATTAATCGGCGAGACTGCGCCCATGCAGAGCGCAGTCGGCCCCAACGCTACCTCCCTCCCGCGCAACGAAGTCACCGCAGAGTCCACGCAGCCTGTGGCCGTGACGATTTTGCTCCCTGCCTTCAACGAAGAGGCGGCACTAACGCCGGTGGTCGAAGAAATCCGCCGCGTGCTGTCGGCGCAACCCATCAGCTATGAAATCTTGGTGGTGGATGACGCCAGCACTGATGCCACTGCGACGCGCGCCACCAGTTTGGGCGTGCGCCTTGTGCGCCGTGCGCAACAAGGCGGCAGTGGTGCCTCGCGCAAGACCGGCGTGAAGGCCGCGCGGGGCGAGATCATCGTGATGCTGGACGCCGACGGCACCTATGACGCCGCAGACATCCCCAAACTGCTCGAACATTTTCCTGCATGGGACCAAGTGAACGGCGACCGTGCCACCGAAGAAGGTTATTGGAAAGTGCTGCGCGTGCCGGCCAAGTGGATGATTCGCCAACTCGCGTGTCTGTTGGCCGGGCGCTACATCCCCGACTTGAACACTGGCCTGAAGGCCTTCAAGCGCGAGCCAATGATGCGCTATTTATGGGTGGTGCCGGATGGGTTTTCTTGCGTCACTTCCATGACGCTCGCGTTTATGACCAACGGACATCCTGTGCGCTGGGTGCGCGTGAATTACCGCCCGCGCATTGGGGAAAGCAAGTTCCGGCCGGTGCGCGACGGCACGCGCTATTTGGTCACCGTGGTGCGCATGATCACTTACTTCCGTCCGCTGCGCGTGTTCGGGCCGCTGGCACTGGCGCTGTTATTAGGCAGCGGCGCCAAAGCGTGGCACGACTTGGAAGTGGTGAACTCGGGTTTGCAAGAAAGCACCATCATCATGAGCGTGGGGGCGTTACTGGTCCTGATCCTCGGGCTCTTGGCAGATCTGATTGTGGCGCAGAAGAGGCTGCCTTGAGTACAGAGGGGCGCGCCGCATACGCCGCCGCAGCCTTGGCCCGCGTGCCACGCTTGTTGCAACTGTTGGATCGCGACCCGACGAGTTCGTCCTACGGTTGCTTCGATCGCGCGTGGTGGCACCTGCGCACCGCAGATTTTCCTTGCGGCATGAGCGAAGAAGGGGCACTGGCCTTGGCGCTCGCGGCGACGCTGCCTATTCCGGGCAGCCCGTGGCACCAACAGGCACGCATGCTGGAGTGGGCCCGTGCCGCCATCGCCTTTGCGCGGCGCAAATCCCACGCTGATGGCTCTTGCGACGACTATTACCCTTTCGAGCGCGCGCTGGGCGCAGCAGTGTTTTCGCTGCATGCACTGGCACTGGCGGCGGAACTCGTGGGCTGCACGGATGAGGACCGCGCTTTCTTGGCGCGCCGTGCCCGCTGGGTGGCGGCACATGGCGAAAGCGGAACGCTCGCTAACCATCACGCCATTGCTGCGGCAGCACTCGCGGTTGCTGCGGATGTGTGCGTGCTGCCAGAGTTGCGCGCCGCAGCGCAGCGCAAAGCTGCCGAAGTTTTGGCCTTGCAGCACGCCGAAGGCTGGTTCACCGAATACGACGGCTGCGACCCGGGCTACACCACGGTGACTGTGGGTTTCCTCGCGGCCTATTGGAAGCGCACGGCAGATGCATCCGTGTTGCCCGCATTGGTGCGCGCCTGCGATTTTCTCGAAAGCGTGCAACAGCCGGATGGCACTTTCGGTGGCGAACATGGCGCGCGCAATGCACACCACTTGAACCCTCATGGTTTCGAATTGCTCGCAGCGCAGGTGCCTGCAGCGCGACGCATTGCCGACCGCGTGCTGCTGGCTTGCGCAACAGGTGCCGTTGCTGAAAACGACGACGACCGTCTTGTGGTTCACACACCCGGCCCGCTGCTGCTCGCATGGCGCGATTTTCATGAACGCCGCGTGCAAGCAGAAGCGCTGCCTCTTGGGCAGAAATACTTTTCGGGTGCCGGGTTTTTGGTGTGGCGCATTCAAGACAAGTCCTTGATTGCGGGCTTGCACAAAGGTGGCGGCTTCCGAGTGCATGTGCGCAATCAACTGGTGGCCAACGATTCTGGCGTGGCATTGGTCGCCCAAAGCGGCGAGGTGTTAGTGAGCCATCTGCGTCACGACGCGCAAGTGAGCGACGATGGCGCTGCGTGCCTCACCACTTTCGCGCCCGTGCGCCGCGAAAAGTTGACGCCTTTGAAAAGCGCCTTGCTGCGGCTGTTCATGCTGGGCCCGGGGCGTTGTGCGCGCAACATGGTGCGCAAGATCTTGCAGCGGCGCGTGGTAGCCACGCGCGGCGCTTCGCCATTCACTTTGCAACGCTCGTTCCGCATCGAAGGTGCCGATTTCGTTGTGCGCGATGTGCTGCGCGCCGCCAGTGGCGCGCCAGCCTTGCGCAGTGCCGCTTGCAGCGTCGGCCAGACCAGCCACTACACCGCCGCAGCGCAGCCGTGGTCCTCTGCCTGGCTGCTGCCTTGGACCGATCTCCCCGACGCACCCGCCGCGCTGAACGCCGGTCGCGACCATTCCTTCGAACGCCGCTGGTGATTCGCCACGCATGCTGCACGCGCAAGGTGCGGCGTCTATCATGCGCGCCATGAAGATATTGCTGCGCTTGATGCTTGTGCTTGTTGCTGGTGCTGCGGTGGTTGCGCAAGAGCCGGCCAACGGCTTTCGCGAGCGCGCCATCGCCATGACCCGCGATGCGCTGCGCACGCACAATTCCCACGCGCTCTTGGGGCGCCTGCTGCAATACGCCCCCAAGCGTCTGGCGGGCAGCCCGGGTGCGAAGGATGCCGCCGAGTGGGGCGTCGCAGAAATGAAGGCCATCGGGCTGAAGAATGTACACCTCGAAGAAGTGACCGTGCCGGTGTGGGACATGGGCGCGGTGTGCCGCGTGCAAGTGCTGCATGCTGACGGCACGGTGACGGAATTGCGCGCGCTGCCGCTCGGCGGTTCTGAACCCACGCCGCAAGGAGGCGTGGAAGCCGAAGTGCTGGCGGTAAAGAGCTTCGGGCAATTGCGCGCGCTGGGCGACGCGGCCAAAGGCAAACTCATTTTCTTCGCGCGGCCCTTCGACACATCACTGCTGTCCGCAGGCCAAGCCTATGGTGAATCGGTGGTGCAACGCGGCCAAGGAGCCATCGAGGCAGCAAAGGTCGGAGGCGTCGGGGCGCTAGTGCGCTCGGCGGGCAGCGGCGGTTTGGAAGACGATTTCCCTCACACCGGGGCCATGAATTACGCCGACGATGGAGTGCGCGTTCCGGCATGCGCACTGTCGCTCAAGGCCGCAGAAGCGTTGAACAAAGCGCTGGATGCAGCGGCGGGCAAGCCGGTGCGCGTGCGCTGGGTGCAAGACTGCGCCAACAAGGGCACGGGCCCGGGATGGAATGTGGTTGGCGACATTCCTGGCGCGCTGACGCCGCAAGAAATTGTCCTGATCGGCGGGCACATCGATGCGTGGCCTGCGGGCGACGGGGCCCACGATGACGGCGCCGGTTGCGCCCATGTGTTGGAAGCCGCGCGCATCATTCTGGGCAGCGGCGCGGCGCCACGCCGCACAGTGCGCTGCGTTCTGTTCGCCAACGAAGAGAATGGCTTGGCTGGCGGCAAGGGTTACGCGCTGCAACATCTCGCAGAGTTGCCGCAACATGTGGCGGCACTGGAATCGGATTCGGGTGGCTTCGCGCCACGCGGTGTGGGCGTGGGCGGAGGCAAGGCGCAGCTTGAAGCCATGGCCGATCTTGCGCTGCACTTGCAGGCGCTGAACTTAGGCACCGTGAAACCCGGTGGTGGCGGGGCCGACATTTCGCCCATGGCCGCCCACGGCGTACCGCAGCTTTCGCTGGAGGTGGCGGGCGAGCGGTATTTCGACTTGCATCACACTGCCAAAGACAAGATAGAAAATGTGCATCCGCGCGAGTTGGCCCTTGGGGCCGCAGTGCTGGGCATCACAGCGCTGCACCTCGCCGACGCGCCCACAAACTTGCCGCGCCAAGCAGCGAAGTAACTCGCGACGACTGTCTGCAGTGTGGCCACAGCTCAAACCTGTGGGTCAACGGTTGCGTGTCTTGCCGCGCAAGAGGCGGGTGGTGCGGCGCCACAGCTGGCGCGTCATGGCTGCCGGTGAGCCCCATTCTTGAGCAAGAATCTGTGTGATCTCTGAGCGGCCATAGCCAGCCAAACGCAAGTCGGCGATGCGAGCGCAGCGCGGCTCCATGGATTGAACGACTGCCCACATCTGCTGCTTCGCTTCGGCGCGCTCGCAGGCTTCGACGGGCCCGGGCCGCGCATCGGAGCACGGGCCCAGCGTGTGCTGCGTTGCATGCAGCGCATAGCCAACACGCGACAGCACCCGCTGCAGGGTTTGCTCGCGTTGGCGGCGGCGACGCGACAGATTGAAGGCGACGCCCCGCAGCCATGCGATGAGCGAAGTAGCGCTCGGCGCGGCTCGCAACACGGCGCACTCGTTGGTCATGCACAGCAGCAGCATGTCGGCGGCAAGTTCTTCGCGGTCCAGCGCATGAAGGCCGCTGCCGCGCACAGCATGAGCGCAGGCTTGCGCAGCCAATTCCCAACAGGCCTCTGGCTCGCTCCGTTGAAAGGCCAACCACGTGCCCACACTCACGTCAACCGATTCGCTGCGTTCCACAAGAACTCCCGCGGGCGCATGCTCCAGAAGGGTGGCGACCCCTGGGCAACGCTTCCGCATTCAGAGTGCACAACAGACGCAATCAACCATCTTTCTTAGGAATCGCGCCGTCGCTGCGCTCACCCAACTCGCTCAGCCACCCCCCCGCCTATAAGCACTGATCTCGTTCCAGCAGCGTCGCCTGCATCGTGGCGTTCGCATGGCCGCTCGCTCGGGCTGTCGATGTGAGCAACTGGAGCAAATCGGAATCTGCCCACGCTGTCAGGTCCAATGCAGCCTGGATGCGCCATTGGACTTGCCGTACCGGGCATTTTCCTGCTGTTGCTTGCTGCAAAGTGGGGGCTTGGTTCGAATAGCCCATTCCGGTGGTGTAGGTCAGTGGCAGGGTCACAGCAACGGTGACAATGAACACTGAGATCGGTACCGCAATGTTGGCCCATGTCACTTCCGAAGTGGCTCTGGCAACACTCAGCTCTGCGCGCAGTTCGTCCCAAGCATCCTCATCAAACTTGTGACGGCTGAGCGCGTTGCCGTGGGCTCCAGCAGAACTCGGCCCGTTGCGGATTTCGACTTCGCCAGAAGCCACTACCGATTTGTTCAGCTCCACCTCGCCATAGTTGGAAGGCGTGCGGTGCTCCCAACACTCAAGCTGGAATCCGGCGCCCGTGAGATTCACACTAGCTGTGGTGGGCCATTGAGAACGCGCGGCCACATCGCCGTGGGCCAGCCCGCCGATAGCGCGGATCTTGCCGGTCTCGTACACCCAATACCCGGGGCTGTTCCAACTCCAATAGTTTGTGGTGTTGATCGAACGCACTTTCAGATGCCACGAAGCATGCGCACACGGAGCCAGCGCGAACAGCGCAACAGTCATGCCAAGCATCACACGGAACGGTTTCATAGATGTCCTCCTCATTCACTGTTGCCCGCTACATTGTGATGCGTTGATGGCGCCAGCGGGCAAGCGCCTTCAACGATAGAGAGTGATTGTTCCTGCCCCTGGCTGAATGCGGTCTTTGCTGCCAAAGACTTTCAGTTCTCCAGGAATACCCAGAAGGGTGAAGCGACCTTCGGCATCGGTGGTGACGGAATAAATATCCCGCTCGCCTTGCGGCAACGTGAAGAACACTTGCCGCTTTGCGGCGGGTTTGTTCTCGAACAACGCGACACCGGAATAGCGCCCCGCCGGCTGCAACATGAGCGTCAGCGCCTGGTCGGCAGCGAGCATCACGAATTCGTGGCGAAGGTAGAGGTTGGTCGGAGTCGCGCCTTCTTTCGCACGCTGTGTGTGCGCCACCAGTGAGTACGCGCCCGCGGGCAAATCGAGCTCAGCACTGGTCCCCAGCACATTGCCGTCGGCGACCACTTTGTTCCCTTGCAACACGAAGTAGTAGATGCGCACATCGTGATGAGTGAAGGACAGCGTCAGTCGCGGCGGTTTCGCCGCGGGCAGTCGATAAACGATCTCGATGCGCTCTGCGGTTGTCGTGATCTCTGGAGCGCTCAGACCAAACCGTGCGGGTGGCTCCTCCAGCATCGCGACGCGAATCTGCGCGGGCAAGCCATGAAGGAACAGCAGCTTGTCAACCTCGATCATGCCGAGGCAATCGAACTCGTCGGCACCATCTGGTAATTCCAGTGCCTGACGAAACGCCACTGGCAGCATTCGCGCTTGAGTCTGCGCGCTGAAAAACTCGTCGAAAGCCACGCGCGTCGCACCGCGAAGGATCTTGATCTCGATGGATTTAGTGGGTGTTGCCGCCGGGCCCAGAACCCCAAGGTCCAACACAGACCCACTCTCGACGCGTCGATGCTGGTGAGCGAAGCTGTATTGATCGCCACTGCGCCACCATGCTTCCACCACAGCATCGCCAGGAGGCATGTCCTGCTGCAACACGCCACCATGGTCGTGGCGCGCGATTTCGTGCTGTTCCACGCGGCGGTGGTCGTAGTTGCCGCTCGGGTGCAAGAATGTTTTCAGCGTGCTAACGCGCGCTTCGCTCATGTCGCACGCGGGCACTTCCAAGCGGATCATGGTGCCGCGGTGCACCAGCACTTGAACGCTGGTCACCTCGTCTTGTTGCACCTTGATCGGGCCAGAAACCTTGCGCCCCAACTCAGAAGCTTCGGCGCCAACGGCCCAACCGAAGCCACCTTCCCCCATCGTCGCCTTGGCGTTTTCACGCGCCGGTTTTAATTCCAAACTCTCACTGCCAAGATGAGCCCAAACATACTCACCCGGTGGCAAGTGCAGGCAGACCTCGCCTGATTCAGTACTACTCGCTGCATCGCTACGCCCGCCCTCAGTGATGGCGATCACGCGCAAAGACACGCCCGCCACAGGCAAATCCGCATTGTCCTTGAAGCAGAGGACTAGTGTGCCTGTCGGAGACTGCGGAGGCGGCGCAGCCGCCGAC